>NZ_AP024678.1:936709-1248946 GCF_025999095.1 Thermosynechococcus sp.
CGGTGGTGAGTACTGACTGCCCCAGTGGTCCACGGGAAATTCTAGAGGAAGGGAAATGGGGACGATTGGTACCGGTGGGGGATGCAAAGGCATTGGCTGAGGCGATGGATGAAGTGTTGCGCACTCCTAGAGATAGGTTGCCTGATGTTCGCAAGCGGGCAGAGGATTTCAACCAAGAGCGAGCGATCAATAGTTACCTTGAAGTATTGGGTTTGCCTCCCTATGCGGAATTTCCCTTGGTACTATAGAAATCGGTAAACACAATGTAATTTTGTTTTGCAACACTTAGTAGAGTCCTGCTTTTCTCTATCGTGCAATTCAATCCTCACCCCCTGGTGTAAATCAGCGTTGGTTATGGGCCGTAGCGATTGTTGGACTGCTGCTGAGCTTTTTTACTCACAACCTGCTAGAGCACACCTCACTTTCTTTATTTCTATGGCTATCCTGATGTCTAATTCGGACTGATCAGCAGTCGACAGATAATATAGTAGCGAGATAATATGATAGATATTAACGAATCTGAGTTCTAAAAATAATTTATAGGTCGAATGAAGTAATGAAAAATAATCGAATTTCAATCTTCCTGCCTAGTTTGGGTGGCGGCGGTGCTGAGAGGGTCATGGTAATCCTAGCCAATGGTTTTGCTGCTCGTGGGTATACCACAGACCTTGTAGTTGCCAGGGCAGAGGGCCCCTACCTCAAGGATGTCGCACCGACAGTGCGCATTGTTGGTTTCAAAGCATCTTTCCTTCGTAAATCAACATGGCTCCTCATGCGCTACTTACAGCGGGAACAGCCGGTGGCAATGCTATCTGCACTGACCTCTGCTAACATTGTGGCATTATTGGCAAAAATGTGCTCCCAGGTGAGAACGCGCCTGGTTGTCTCGGAGCGTTCCACCATCAGTGTGGAGTGCAAGCATGCAGTCCACCCTCGAGAGAGGATAGCCCATGCGCTGGTACCATTCCTCTATAGAAAAGCAGAGGGCATTGTTGCCATCTCCCAAGGCGCTGCCTCCGATCTTGAGCAATTTGCCAAGTTACCCCGCAACTCTGTGCGCACCATTTACAATCCGTTTGACCTGGCCCGTATCCAAAAGATGGCCAGTGAACCCTCGGGGCACCCGTGGCTCGATGCCCCATTAGAGCGGCGACCGGTCATTATCGGAATTGGACGTTTAACAGAACAAAAAAACTTTCCCCTCCTGTTGCAGGCTTTTTCTTGGTTAGCTAAGACCCATAGGGCGCGCTTGCTGATTCTGGGGGAGGGGAAGTTGCGGGAGAAATTGACACACCTGGCAAGAAATTTAGGACTGGGTCATGATGATGTTCAGATGCCTGGTTTTGTTGCCAATCCATTTGCCTATCTGTCTCGCGCAGCTTTGTTTGTCCTGTCGTCCGATTGGGAGGGGTTGTCCAATGTGCTTATTGAGGCTATGGCCTGTGGGACACCGGTGGTGAGTACTGACTGCCCCAGTGGTCCACGGGAAATTCTAGAGGAAGGGAAATGGGGACAATTGGTACCGGTGGGGGATGCAAAGGCATTGGCTGAGGCGATGGATGAAGTGTTGCGCACTCCTAGAGATAGGTTGCCTGATGTTCGCAAGCGGGCAGAGGATTTCAACCAAGAGCGAGCGATCAATAGTTACCTTGAAGTATTGGGTTTGCCTCCCTATGCGGAATTTCCCCTGGTACTATGAAAGTTGGGCACAGCAGAGAGCGGGGTTGAGGTTATTTGAGAAAAATTTTCTTTCATCATCTGCGCCAGTAGGGGGTAAACTAACTGAACTATGTGTGGTTTAGCTGGATTTTGGGCTTTTCGCCATCTGCCCTACTCCCCTACGGACACTGCCCAGCGCATGGCAGATACTCTTATCCACCGTGGACCCGACGATGCCGGCGTGTGGGTAGATGAGGCAGCGGGTCTGGCTTTTGCCCATCGGCGGCTGGCAATTCTCGACTTGTCCCCTGCCGGACACCAGCCGATGGTTTCGGCCACTGGTAGATACGTGATTGTCTTCAACGGAGAAATCTATAACCACCAAGACCTGCGTCGGGACCTTGATATCTTAGGGTCAGCACCCGTCTGGCGGGGTCATTCAGACACCGAGACACTCCTAGCTTGTTTCGAGAGCTGGGGTGTCGAGAAAACCCTAAGAGCCACGGTTGGCATGTTTGCCCTTGCCCTTTGGGATCGGTCAACCCGCACGTTAACCCTGGCGCGCGATCGCATGGGCGAAAAACCACTCTATTACGGGTGGGTGAATCAAGCCCTCGTTTTTGGCTCAGAACTTAAGTCCCTGCGTGCCTTTCCTGGGTTTGACAATCCCATAAACCGCGGAGCACTCTCCCTTTTTCTGCGGTATGACTATGTGCCAGCACCCTGGAGCATTTACGAGAAGATCTGGAAGTTACCACCAGGCTGCTATGTACAATTTCACGGCTGCTCTGAGCCCTACGAAACTGGAGGAGACGTCAAGCCCTATTGGCGGGTAGTGGAGGCAATAGAGGTTGGTCTTCAGGAGCCATTTATCGGCAGTGAGACAGAGGCCACTGAGGAGCTGGAGCAACGGTTGCGCTGCTCCATTGCAGGACAGATGATTGCCGATGTACCGGTGGGCGCCTTTCTCTCCGGCGGTATTGACTCCAGCACTGTGGTAGCGCTAATGCAAGATCTTTCCCCCCGACCGGTGAAGACGTTTACCATTGGCTTTCACGAGCGCAACTACAATGAGGCCGAGCATGCCAAGGCAGTAGCACGCCACTTGGGGACAGATCACACGGAGTTTTACGTCACCCCTAAAGACGCAATGGCAGTGATTCCGCAGCTGTCGAGCCTGTATGACGAGCCCTTTGCCGATGCCTCTCAAATCCCGACCTTTATGGTCAGCCAACTGGCTCGCAGTCAAGTGACGGTCAGCCTCTCGGGGGACGGGGGCGATGAGCTTTTCGGCGGCTATCACCGCTATTTTGGACGTTACACCCTATGGCGGCGTTTGGCGGGCTTACCCATGACCCTACGGCGGGCCTTAGCCTTCTTCCTCACCATTCCTTCCCCCCGGGGATGGGACCGTTTGTTCGCAATTCTTCAACCGGTCTTACCTCCATTCCTGCAGGCAAAGCTCACTGGCGACAAAATACCCCAGTTGGTGGAACTATTGGTACTAGATTCTGTAGCTATATACCACTATTATTGCCTCTCCCACTGGAGGCATCCTGCTAAGGAGCTGGTACTGGGGGCCACTGAGCCTGAAACGATTTTTTCCTGCCCTCACCAATGGCCGCCAAGTATGGCAAAGGGGCGACGGTTCTTTGAAGAGGTCATGATGTTTTTAGACCAGCTCACCTATTTGCCGGATGATATTCTGGTAAAGGTAGACCGTGCCGCCATGGGGGTGAGTCTGGAAACCCGCGTGCCGTTTTTGGACCATCGGGTGGTGGAATTTGCCTGGCAGTTGCCGCTGGCGATGAAAATCCGCCGGAGTCAGTCCAAGTGGCTGTTGCGGCAGGTGCTCTACAAATACGTGCCAAAGGAATTGATCGAGCGGCCCAAAATGGGCTTCGCCGTGCCGCTAGACCAATGGCTGCGCGGCCCACTACGGGAGTGGGCGGAGGATTTACTGTCGGCAGAGCGGCTTACCCGCGAAGGCTTCCTTGATCCTAAGCCCGTGCGTCAGAAATGGGCAGAACACCTTTCCGGCCTCTGCAACCGGGCATCTTACCTCTGGGGTGTACTCATGTGGGAGGCCTTTTTAGAGGGAACATGAGTCGCGGGGTCGAGGCTTAGGTCAGTGCCGTTAGGACGGTAAATTATCAGATTTGGTGAGTGATGGCCGCAAAACGGATGAAGCTAATCTCCCTTCTCTTACCTGACCTGCGGGGTGGCGGTGCCGAGCGTTCGCGGCTGCGGCTGGCGCGGGAATTGGCACGCCATGGCCATAGAGTGGAATTGGTGCTGGTGCGGGCCAGAGGGGATTTGTTAGCGGAGGCGCAAAGTGAATTCCCAGTGGTGGATTTGGGTGGCGATCGCCCTCGTAACTCTCTACCGGCAGTGGTGCGTTACCTGCGACAGCGGCGCCCCGATGCGTTGCTTGCGGCCATGTGGCCTTTGACAGTCATTGCTCCGATAGCCGCACGTATTGCAGGGTTTCGTGGCAAGGTTTTGATCAGTGAGCACAATGTAATCTCAGGCCACTGCAAGATGTGGGACTGGCTGCCTCGGCTGGCTTTGCGCCCTTCAGTTATTCTAGGTTACCGCCTTGCTTCGGCACGTATTGGCGTTTCCCAGGGCGTCTGTGCGGATATTGCTTCCCTTTCCCTAATGTCGCCAGAGCAGTTCGTTACCATTTATAACCCAATTCCCCCTGCTATTGAACCTGGGGCTGAGCAACGCAATGCCGCCCATGCCCTCTGGGGGACCAATGGCCCACACATCCTCACGGTAGGCAGGTTGGAACCGGTGAAGAATCAGCCACTGTTACTGCGAGCCTTTGCTGCCCTTGCCCAACCAGAGGCCCGATTAATGCTGGTGGGACAAGGGCCAAGTGAGGCTCCCCTACGCACCCTGGCTGCTGACCTGGGTATTGCGGATCGGGTCATATTTGCAGGTTTTCACCCTGATCCTTCCCCCTTTTACAGCACGGCTGACCTGTTTGTCCTCTCCTCAAACAATGAAGGGTTTCCCAATGTTCTTGCTGAAGCGTTATCCTTCGGCCTGCCAGTCGTCTCTACCGATTGCCCTTCGGGTCCTGCAGAAATCCTAGAAGGCGGGCGATATGGTCGTCTTGTGCCGGTGGGGGATGCCCAGGCTCTCACCCGCGCCATGGAGGAGGCGCTAGAGTCTCCAGTGGATCGCGATGCCCTACAGCGTCGTGCTACTGAGTTTGCCCCTGAAACTGCGGCGCGCAAATATCTGGAGCTGCTGCTATGACTGCAACTTTTCAGTTTACCCGCAACAGCTTGAGCCGCTAGAGCAAAGTCAAGTGCTAGCCTGCCTGTGCGGATTGCTGCAGGAGTCTTGGATCGCGCTGAGCACCTACTAAATAAACCAAAACTATAGGTCAAGACCAAGACCACACCAATGCTGTACCTATGGCGGCCATGCAGGTGGAATATTCATGATTGGGCATTCATTCCCCCCTTAAAAGGGGGGGCTTTCGCGGCGGCAACTCATTCATACTCATTTATAAAATAGCAACCCAATACTTTCTTCAAGTATGGAAGCCAAAAGTAGCGCATCTACTGCATAGCATCCCATCTTAGTAGGTCGAAATGCCAAGTGGTTACACACCCCTTGGAAAAGGGTGCCGAGACCGTCGAGAATCTAGAATGACTACATTGCTCTACCGCCACTGCCACAGGCAGGTGGTAAAGGTACTTAATGGATAGCTACGTCGCCCCGGTCATGGACACCATCCCCCTTTTAGATCTGAGAGCTCAGTATTACTCCCTGCAAGCCGACATCGATCGCGCCGTTGCCCGGGTACTCGCATCAGGTCAGTTCATTCTCGGGCCAGAGGTACAGGCCTTTGAGGAAGAGGTGGCCGCCTATTTAGGGGTGCGCCATGCGGTAGCAGTTAATTCCGGTACGGATGCTCTGGTGATTTCCCTGCGCAGTTTGGGGGTGGGTGCTGGGGATGAGGTGATTACAACACCATTTTCCTTTTTTGCCACAGCAGAGGCAATTAGTTTGGTGGGTGCCCGCCCTGTGTTTGTGGATGTGGAATTGGACTCCTTTAACCTCGATCCCAGTAAAGTTGCTGCAGCGATTACCCCTCGCACCAAGGTGATTTTGCCCGTGCATTTATTTGGCCGACCGGCGGCGATGGGAGCAATTATGGAACTTGCTCAGGCTCATGGGTTAGCCATCCTTGAGGATTGTGCCCAGTCCTTTGGGGCCCGCTATTGCCCGCCCTGTGAAAATTGTCAATGTGAAGCGGCAACTCAAGAGGCCTTGGCCCAGCGGTTCACGGGCGCGATCGGTACCATGGGTGCTTTTTCTTTTTTCCCCAGCAAGAATTTGGGTGCCTATGGTGATGGCGGTCTGATTACCACCAACGATGAGGATTTAGCAGAGCGATCGCGCATGCTGCGGGTTCACGGCTCTCGTCAACGCTACCACCACGAAATGATTGGCTACAATTCCCGCTTGGATAGCCTCCAGGCAGCAATTCTACGGGTGAAGCTGCCCCATATCGATCGCTGGAATCAACAGCGACGGCGAGTTGCCCAAACCTATAACCAAGCCTTGGCCGGTCTTGAGGCAGTGGTGACCCCAGCCGTGTCTGCGGGGCATGTGTTTCATCAATATACACTTCGGGTGCTGAATGGCCAGCGGGATGCGCTTGTGGCTTACCTAAGGGAGGCTGGCATTAGTTCAATGATTTACTACCCCATTCCCCAAGATCACTTTCCGATGTACAAGGGGCAATCTCCTCCCAATCCCGTGAGCGATCGCCTTGCCAGGGAGGTTCTTAGCTTACCCATTTGGCCTGAATTAAGCGATGCCACCATTGAGTATATTGCGGCAACCATTCGTCAGTTTTTTCACCAGTCCTGAGGCGTTTCTGTGAGTATCCCTTCAGGCCTTGCCTTAGCATCTGCACTAAGGCAGTATTTGCGCCAACTTAACAGAACCTTAAACTGAGACTCGCTAGGCTAGCTACAGCTTTTTGCCAAGATGGGGCGTTACAAACACAACACGGGACATGATGTCCTACATTAGCTTTCTGGGTATTGGCTGTGTTTACCCCCTCTGGAAAGGGCTGTCCTGTTGCTTGCCCGAGGAGATCCCCCATGAAGGTTGCGGTTTTTAGTGCGAAATCCTACGATCGCCAGTTTTTGGATGCTGCCAATGCGGCTCAAGGGCATCCCCATCGCCTGACCTATTACGATGTGCTGTTGGCGCCTAAAACAGCTGCCCTAGTCGAGGGGCACAGTGCAATCTGTGCCTTTGTCAATGACGATCTTGGGGCCCAGACCCTAGAACGACTAGCAGAGTTGGGGGTGCGTCTGGTCACCCTGCGCTGTACGGGCTTTAACAATGTGGATTTAGCCACGGCTGCCCGCTTGGGCATAACGGTCACCCGCGTCAGTGTCTATTCCCCCTATTCCGTGGCTGAACATACGGTGGGACTGATGCTGATGCTCAACCGCAAACTCCACCGTGCCTACAACCGGGTGCGCGATGATAACTTTTCCCTAGAGGGACTGATGGGCTTTGACCTCCATGGTTGTACCGTTGGCATCATTGGCACGGGTAAAATTGGCCGAGTTGTTGCGCAGATTCTGCACGGCTTTGGCTGCGACCTCTACGGCTATGACCCCTACCCTAGTGAAGCTTTTAGGGAGATTGGTACCTACACAACCTTAGAAACATTGCTGGCGGCATCCGACATTATTACCCTCCATTGCCCCCTGCTTCCCGAAAATGAACACCTGATCAACGCCACCACGATCGCCCAAATGAAGCGGGGCGTCATGTTAATCAATACCAGTCGCGGCAAACTGGTGGACACCAAAGCCGTCATTGAGGGCATTAAAAGCGGCCAAATTGGTTATCTGGGCATTGATGTCTATGAAGAGGAAGACTCCCTCTTTTTCCAAGACCTCTCGGACACCATCATCCAGGACGACACCTTCCAACTCCTGCAATCCTTCCCCAATGTGGTGATTACTGCCCACCAGGCCTTCTTTACCCGCAATGCTCTCACGGATATTGCCCGTACCACGATTGAAAATTTGACCTGTTTTGAGCAAGGCCTGCCCCTAGCAAACGAAGTGAAACAGCCTTCACCCTGAGGCTCAACCAACTCAACAGGGGGACTAATGACTTTTCGGGCAAACAGATCCGCTATAGTAGCGATCGCGTTTGTTTCAGATAAGTCAGGAAAGACTCATGGGGCGTGCAGAAAAAGTCATTTTGGCCTATTCGGGGGGGGTGGATACCTCCGTATGTATTCCCTATCTCAAGCACGAGTGGGGAGTGAAGGAAGTTATTACCCTCGCAGTGGATTTAGGACAGGGGGATGAACTGGAGCCCATTCGCCAAAAGGCCCTTGATGCAGGTGCCAGCGCCTCGTTAGTGGCTGATGCCAAAGCTGAGTTCATCCGCAACTATGCTTTTCCAGCCATTCAAGCCAACGCCCTCTACGAAAATCGCTATCCCCTCTCGACGGCCCTTGCTCGCCCCTTGATTGCCAAGCTCTTGGTGGAGGCGGCTACCCAATACGGTGCTGACGCTGTTGCCCACGGCTGTACTGGGAAAGGGAATGATCAAGTCCGCTTTGATGTGGCGATCGCTGCCCTCAATCCCCATCTCAAGGTCTTAGCACCCGCCCGTGAATGGGGCATGAGCCGTGAAGAAACCATTGCCTATGGCGAACGCTTTGGCATTCCTGCTCCTGTAAAGAAATCTTCCCCCTACAGCATTGACCGCAATCTTTTGGGACGCAGTATTGAAGCTGGCCCCCTTGAGGATCCGTGGATTGAACCCCTTGAGGAGGTCTATTTGATGACCCAAGCCATTGAACACACCCCCAACTCCCCGGAGTATGTGGATATTGGCTTTGAAGCAGGGGTTCCTGCCAGCCTCGATGGTCGCCCCCTTGATCCGGTGACATTGGTCAGTGAACTCAATGAGCGAGTGGGTCGCCATGGCTTTGGCCGCATTGACATGATTGAAAATCGCCTGGTCGGCATTAAATCCCGTGAAATTTACGAAGCCCCTGGTCTACTGGTCCTCATTGACGCTCACCGCGATTTGGAAAGTTTGACTCTGACTGCTGATGTGACGCAGTATAAGCGGGGCATTGAGGAAACCTACAGCCGCTTGGTCTATAACGGTCTCTGGTATAGCCCCCTCAAGGAAGCCCTTGATGCCTTTATTCAACAGACTCAGCAGCGGGTTACAGGTACCGTGCGCGTCAAGCTCTTTAAGGGAACTGCACGGGTGGTGGGACGGCAGTCTCCCTACTCCCTTTATACGCCTGATTTGGCCACCTATGGCGCCGAGGATCAATTCGATCACCGGGCAGCCGAGGGCTTTATCTATGTGTGGGGGCTCCCCACCCGTGTCTGGGCAGAAAAACTGCGCCAAGGCTAATCGGGGGCCTCGACAATACACCACTCATGGAGTTCGTAGTGAACGCACTGGTGTTGGACGAGGGGATCGCGGGCAACAATTTCCTCAGCCGTCTTGCGGGAATCGGCCTGAAACAACAGCATGCCACCCCCTCGCTCAGCCCAGTATCCCGTGCGGGCTTGATGGCCGGCGGCAATGAGGGAGCGCACATAGGCCCGATGGGCAGGAACATAGCGATCGAAAGTTGCTTTGTCCACAATGCCGCGCTCAATTTTGACAAACCATGGCATTGGTGATTGGCTCCTGTGGATTGGAATCAAGACCTAGAATAGCTATAAGCAGTGTGCCTGAGTGACGCTGTTTTGCCCTGATGGTGAGCGGCTATGAGCAAAGCCATGACCCTTGAAACCTTGTTAAGTGAATTTGCCCGTGGCGTGCGGAATTTCCGTGGTGTTGATTTGGCAGGCAGTGTGTTTCCTTTAGTACAACTCAGCCATATTGATCTGGCGGGAGCCAATCTGCAGGGCATTAATTGGAGTGGGGCGGATTTGATCAAGGCTAACCTTGCCAATGCCAATCTGCGGGGAGCTAACCTGATTGGTGCAGATCTGAGTGGGGCTAACCTCACCGATGCTAACTTGCAGGATGCCATTCTAAGTGGGGCTGTTTTGGTGGGAGCCTACCTCTCCCGAGCCAATTTGCAGCGAGCAGTCCTCAGCGGTGCCATCCTCAAGGGGGCAGTTCTCCACGACAGTAACCTCAAGGATACGAATGTGGTGGGCGCGGATTTGTCGGAGGCGGATTTGACTGGGGCGATCGCCCGCCGGCGGGACCTAGAGGAGGCCAAGCTCTCAGGCACCATCCTACCCAACGGTGAAGTGGTTTTTGATCAAGGGGAAGTTGAGGAGGTACCATTGCCACCCCCTACCGCAACTCCCCAGCCAATGGCGGTTGCTAACGAAACCACTCTCATTGAGTGGACAAATGAGCAGGTGATTCAAATGCTGATCCTGCAACAGCACCCCTTGCCCAGTACCTATCAAAGTGCCGATTTGAAGGTGGTGGATTTGGGCAATCACTGTTATCAACTGCGCACTGTCACTGACACGGTCGTTGCGGTGGTGGAGGGAGCCAGTCTGGCCGATGAAAAAATAACCCTTTTTACCGAGGCACCCTTTGCAGATTTAGTGGCCAGCGTACTCCAAGCCCATTCATTTTTGCCCACCCAATACGTCAGTGAACCGCTGCCGGCATGGCAGTACGAGCAGGTGCCGATTCCCCAGGAGGGTGAGGTGCGTTTAGGAACGGCGCGGCAACTCTGGAAGACCTGGTGGCTGCTGCTAAAGTCGGCTGCTGCCGAGGAACAGCAGTCGCAATTGCAACTTTTGGTGGGTAAGGAGTGGCAGCCCATTCAGGAGATTGCTTTTTCACCCGCGGCGGCGGGGGGGCTGATCATTAAGACACCTGGGGGCGATCGCCACTATGCGGGGGATGCCTCACTGATTTGGCTAGAAAAGATGTCCCCGGCATCCCTAGCAACGAGTACCTCAGCACCAACTCTGACTGTTCCTCCCTGGAGGGGGCTACTGAAATTTGCCAATAACCGTTTGACGATTCAAACCGCAGCTGGACCAGTCTGTGTTGAGGGGGAAAATCTGAGGGTTATCATTGGTGGGCAAGCGATCGATCTCAACTAGCTCTGATGGTCGTCGTTCAACCCTTTGATTTTAGCCGCTGGCCCCTTGCTGTCAGTGATTTACCCGCCGATACGTACCTTGTGGGGGGGGCGGTGCGGGATGCTCTCCTCGGTCGGACAACGTTGTACCCCGACTGGGATTTTATTGTGCCCAGGGATGCTATTGCCCTGAGCAAAAAACTGGCGGATAAGTACAAGGCTGGCTGGGTTCTTTTGGATCGCGATCGCGGGATTGCCCGCTTAGTCTTTCCCCATACGACGGTGGACATTGCCCAGCGGCATGGTGAGACGCTCTTAGCCGATTTGCGCGATCGCGATTTTCGGATCAATGCCATTGCCTACGACATTCACCACCACCACATTGTTGATCCCCTCGGTGGCCTCTTAGATTTGCAACGGCGCCAAATTCACTATGTGGCGCCAGAAAATCTTGCCGCTGATCCATTGCGACTCCTACGCGCCTATCGCCAAGCCGCTCAACTCCAATTTACGATTACGCCCGAAACACGGCAGGTGATCCAAACCCTTGCCCCCCAACTGCGGCGAGTGGCCCCAGAACGGGTGCGGGTAGAACTCAGTTATCTCCTGAGTGCTGTTGAGGGTGCGGCTCAAGTGACCCTTGCCTTTCGCGATGGGGTATTGGCGGTGTGGTTGCCGGCAGTAACCGAGGAGCGGATAACCCATTACCATGCCCTTGAGTCTACCCTAGGGAATTTCCCTTTCCCTGCCCTGTGGCCGGCGCTGACGAAATCCATTGCCGCAACGCATGCCCCCGGTGAACCCCAACGGCGAACCCTAGCGGCTTTGGCCAAGCTCACCTGCCTCGTGAATGCCAGCGATCGCCAGGCTGCTGAGGAATTGACTGCCCTCACCTACACCACCGATGAAATTCGCATTGTCCAAGTTCTGTGCCGCCTCCTCAGCCACTGGCTAGTCCCCCTCCAGCAGCCCCTGAACCGTGAGCAAGCCTTCTATCTATTCCGCGCCGCAGGCAGCTCTTTTCCAGCCTTTGTTGCTCTTGCCCTTAGCCGTGGCATCCCCAAAGCGCATTTGGTACCGCTGGTCAAAGGGTGGTTAGACCCTAGGGATGCCATTGCCCATCCCCCCCAGTTGGTGCGAGGTGCTGATCTGGTGGAAGCCTTTCACGTCTCGCCAGGGCCGCGGGTGGGTGAATTGTTGCGAGCGGTGGAAGCGGCCCAAGCGCGGGGAGAAGTTAGCGATCGCCCCCAAGCCCTAGCCTATGTGGCCCAACTCCTCAAGGGGGCAACTGAACCAAGGCCGAGTTAGGAACTCGTTAGAAAAATCTCTTGCCAAAGGGTGTCATAGGCCTTTTGGGTCGCCCCATCGAGGGGAAGCAGGACTTCACTCTTGGCAAAGGCCGGCGGCGTTGCAAAGGGAATATACCGGCTTAACAGGGTTTCCCTAAGATTCCTAACAAGGGGTGAAGGAGCATGGCTAAACTGACTCAGTTGTTCAGCAACCTGGGGTTGCCACCAGTAGTTCAACCAGGCCAGTGCTGCGGCACTGGGCTCCTGAGGACAGACCCACAGATCCACCCAAAGGGCTGTGCCACTGGCTGGAAACACTGCCCCGTAGGTCTGGGGATCTTGCTGCAGGAGCGGCAGTAGATCCGTTGACCAACCCACTGCCAATTGCGTGCTGCCGAGCATCAGCGGCTGCAAGTAGGCCTCAGAACTAAAGAAACGACAGCCTTGGCGCAGTTGCTGCAAGCGTTGCCGCAATTCCGGGTGGGTGGGGGGGCCGTTGTAGGATAGCCCCAGGGATTTCAGGGTTAGGCCAATCACTTCCCGCGGCTGATTCAACAGACTGTAGTGACCTTGAACCGCTGGATGCCATAGGGCATCCCAATCGGTCGGTTCCCAGCCCAAATTGGCAAAGAAATCGCGGCGATAAATGAGGGCGGTTGCCCCCCAGCGATAGGGGAGCCCCCATAAAGCATCCCCTTCGCTGAGGACTTGGAGAAGTGGCTGCCACGGTTCAGCCCAGTCAAGCCGGTTTTGAATTCGGGTTTTGGGAAGAGGGGCGATCTGGTGTTGGCTCATCGCCTGATTTAGCCAGGCGTCCCCGAGACTGAGAACGGCTGACCCTAGGTTGCCTGCTGCAAGGGTATGGGCTAAAGCTTGGGGGGTTTCCTGAAGCCGTAGATGAATACCCACACCCGCCTGTTGACGAAATCGCTGAATCAGTTGAAGCGGTAAGGATTTGCGCAGCAGATGAACGGTTAGCCCGCCATTGGCACTTGCTTGGCAACCACTGAGGGCGATCGCCCCCAGGGCAAACAACCCCTGACAAAATTGCCGCCGCTGCATTAGCGTCGCCACCGAAACTGTAATTCACTCAGCTGAGCGGGATCCCCCAGCTGCTCGATGCCGCGATCGTTGGCCACCAGGTGCCGCAGAATCAGGTAAATCCGCTCCAGTTGATCGGGCGCATTGACAGCGCGGGCGATCGCCCCCAAGTCGAGGGGCTCGTCACTTTGTTCTAACACTTTGACAATCTGCCGTTGCAGCGCCAAGTTGGCTGCCGCTGCTTTTTTGCCTGCTTCTACCCCCGGCTGATGGTAGGCATTGATATTCACCAAGAAGCCATAGAGACCCACCGCTCGCTCGTAGAGGGCAATCAAGGCCCCCACGGTTTTTGGCGTCACCTCCGGAATGGTCACCGTCAGTGAGGGGCGATTTTTTTCATAGAGGGCTTGGCGCGTGCCCAGGAGCAGGCCACTGAGGTAATCCCCCGCGGTAATCCCGGGCTCCACGTCAATGCTGGGCTCTTGACCATCCCGCAACACTTCAATAAAGGTAACAAAAAAGTTAGGTAGGCCATCCCGCAACTGCTGCACATAGGCGTGTTGATCGGTGGTTCCCTTGTTGCCATAGACGGCAATCCCTTGGTGGACAATGTTGCCGTCGAGATCTTTTTCCTTGCCGAGGGACTCCATGACCAACTGCTGCAAGTAGCGGCTAAACAGCAGCAGACTGTCTTTGTAAGGCAGGACAACCATATCTTTTTCCCCCCGACCCTTGCCGGCATGGTGCCACGCTAAGGCGAGGAGGGCGGCGGGATTTTGGCGGATATGCGGCACACGAGTTGCCTGATCCATCAATTTCGCTCCCATGAGGAGGTCATCAATGTCAATCCCTTGCAGGGCAGCGGGCAATAGGCCCACCGTTGAGAGTTCGGAGGTGCGTCCCCCCACCCAGTCAAACATTGGGAAAATGGCGAGCCAACCGTTGGACTCCGCTACTTGGGCAAGGCCACTGCCGGGCAGGGTGATGGCCACGGCGTGATCGGCAAAGGCCAGACCGGCGCGTTGGAAGCGGGCTTGGGCTTCTAGCATGCCGTTGCGGGTTTCCGGTGTCCCCCCCGATTTGGAAATGACCAGCACGAGTGTGGTGCGCAGGCGATCGCCCAACTGCGCAAAGACCCGCTCAAAGCCTGCTGGATCGGTGTTGTCCAAAAAATGAATGTTCAAGGGGGGATTCACGGGCGCGAGGGCCGAGGCCACAAACTGCGGACCCAGGGCAGACCCCCCAATGCCAATTGAGAGAATATCCGTAAAGCGACCCCCTTGAGGTGGGGCAATGGCGCCACTGTGGACTTGCTGGCTAAACTGCTTGACTTGGGCGATCGCATCGCGGATTTGCAAGCGCAAGTCCGGACTGGGGGCTAAGTCTGGATCCCGCAGCCAGTAGTGACCCACCATGCGGCCTTCATCGGGGTTGGCGATCGCCCCCGCCTCCAATTCCTTCATTTGCTGAAAGGCGCGCTCAAAGGCTGGCTCTAGGCGACGGACCCCTTCCGGAGTCAGCCCCATGCGACTGACATCCACATAAAATTCCAGTTCGGGGTGATAGTACAACCACTCTTGGTAATGCTGCCACAGAGCCAACGTATCCATAAAACCATTCCTGCCCTACGATCTCAGGGTACCTCAACGACCGTCCCCTGCTGACTGTAAGTAAAATACTCCTAACTGAGGTCAAAGGTGCGCCCCTTGCAGTTACCGGTCCTCCTCTACCTCAGCCGCTCTTCCTTTGGCCCCACAAACAGATAGCAATGCCCCAGATTTACGACAACATCAGCCAATCACTTGCCGATGGGCTGCGCCAATTCATCGGCAGCGCCCAGTCATGCGCGTTCTGCGTTGGCTACCTCAACCTGCGCGGTTGGGACCAATTGGCCGACCTCGTGGATGCGTTGCCCGGCGGGAGAGAAGAGGCCGCCTGCCGCGTGCTGGTGGGAATGCAACGCCCGCCCGAAGAGGAGATGAAAGCCCTCGCCCGCCTCAAGCGCGATCCCGAAACCGTTGATGGTCTGAAGCTTGCACAACTCAAGCGCCGCATGACCGAGAGCTTCAAGCAGCAACTGGAATTCGGCGTGCCGTCGGCGCAAGCGGAAAGCACCCTGCGGCGGCTGGCCGCGCAGCTTCGGGCGCACAAGGTGTTCCTCAAGGCGTTCCTGCCCTATCCGCTGCATGCCAAGCTCTATCTCGTGCGGCGCACCGATAGTGTGACCCCATTGATCGGCTTTGTCGGCAGCAGCAACCTCACCCTGGCAGGCCTTTCTCAACAAGGCGAGCTCAACGTAGATGTGGTCGAACAAGACGCCGCCGCCAAATTACAAGCGTGGTTTGACGAGCGCTGGCGCGATGAGCTGGCGATAGACCTTACCGATACGCTCGCCAACCTCATCGAGACCAGTTGGGTACGTACGGAGTTGGTTCGCCCCTACCTGCTCTACCTCAAGATCGCCCACCACCTCTCGGAAGAAGCCCGCCAGGGTGAGCGTGAGTTTCGCCTCCCTCCCATTTTCAGCGAGAAAGGTACCCCGCTGCTCGATTTTCAGGAGCGGGCCGTATCGCTGGCGGCCCACTACCTCTACCGCCGGGGCGGCGTCTTGCTCGGCGATGTCGTGGGACTGGGCAAAACGCTCATGGCCACCGCCATTGCCCGCATCTTTCAGGAGGACGACCAGAGCAACACGCTGGTCGTGTGCCCACCGAAGCTTGCACCCATGTGGGAGCAGTATCTGCAAAACTACGAAATCAACGGACGTGTCCTGTCGCTCGGCAAGGTAAGCGATGTCATTGGGCGCGACAACGCCCCCCGCTACCGGCTGCTCGTGATTGACGAAAGCCACAACCTGCGCAACCGCGAAAGCAAGCGCTACCGCGCCTTGCGCGACTACATCGAACGCAACGATCCACGTGTGCTGCTGCTCACCGCTACACCGTACAACAAACTCTTTACCGACCTCGGCAACCAACTGCGGCTTTTTCTGGACGAAAACCAAGACCTACACGTGCGACCCGAACGGTTCTTCCAAGGGTGGGCCGCGAGCGGAAAAAGCGAAATGGACTTCATCGCGTGCTTCCAGACGTCGCCGCACTCGTTGCGCGCCTTCGAGCAAAGCACCTTCCCGGAGGACTGGCGCGACCTGATGCGCCTGTTTCTCGTGCGGCGCACGCGCCAGTTCATCATCCGTCACTACGCCACGTTCGACCAAGCAAAGCAGCGCTACTACGTTTTGCTGAATGGACAACCAGCGTACTTTCCTGTCCGGAAGCCCAAAAGACTCGAGTTCACCATTCGCGAGGACGACCCCACCGATCAGTACGCACGACTGTTTCGCGACGAGGTCGTGCAGGTGATCGAAGGCCTCGCGCTGCCACGCTATGGCATGGCGCAGTACCTCGTCCAAGATGCCGAAAAACTCGCTCAAGGAGACGAAAAGCGCATCCTCGATAACCTCAACCGTGCGGGCCACCGCCTCATCGGATTTTGCCGCACCAACCTCTTCAAACGACTCGAATCCAGCGGCTATAGCTTCCTGCTTTCCGTGCGCCGGTACATTCTGCGCAACCTCGTTACGCTTCACGCGCTCGAAAATGGTCGCCCCATTCCCATCGGCACGCAGGATGCCGCGATGCTCGATACTGCCGTCAGCGATTCCGACGACGACACCGCCGTCGTTCCCGATGACGTTGATCCCCCACTCGACGAAAGCGCTGCCGAGAGCGCAGCATCAGGAGCCGCTCTCGACCCACTGGCGCCGTTCAAAGCACGCGCTGCCGCTGTGTACAAGACCTACGTCCAGCAATTCCACAACCGCTTCGATTGGCTCGATGCGAAATTCTTCCGCCCTGCGCTCAAGCAAGCCCTCGAAGCCGACGCCACCGCGCTGCTGGCTATTCTTGCGAGCATGGGCGAGTGGGATCCCGGACACGACGCGAAACTTGGTGCCCTCGAAACGCTGCTGACGGAACATCACCCGAACGATAAGGTGCTCGTCTTCACCCAGTTTGCCGATACAGCCCAGTATCTTGGGCAACAACTCCCTAAGCGAGGCATCACCGGTCTCGAGATCGTGACCAACCAGACCGGCGATCCGGTCGCGCTGGCGCGCCGCTTCAGCCCTTCAACCAACGGTGGCCTGCGTGCGGGCGAACAGGAGCTTCGCATCCTGATCGCCACCGATGTGCTGGCGGAAGGGCAAAACCTACAGGACTGCCACATCATCGTCAACTACGACCTCCCTTGGGCGATCATTCGCCTCATTCAGCGTGCCGGCCGCGTGGACCGTATTGGCCAGAAGCACGACACCATCCACGTGTACTCCTTCCTCCCCGCCGAAGGCGTCGAGCGCATCATCCGCCTACGTAAACGGCTTTTCGAGCGCCTGCAAGCGAATCAGGAAGTCATCGGCACCGACGAAACCTTCTTCGGCGAGGAAGCAGCGAATAGACTGCGCGATCTCTACACCGAAAAAGCCGGCACGCTCGACGACGACCAATCCGACGAGGACATTGACCTGGCGAGCCTGGCGCTGCAAGTTTGGAAGAGCGCTTCTGAGACCGATCAAAAGGAAGCCATCGCCCTGCCGCCCATCGTCTCTGCCACACGCGCACTGGCAGAGACTGCCGATCCTGATCAGCATCCTCCGGGCGTCATCACCTACCTGCGTTATCCCGATGGCACGGATGCGCTGATACGGGTGGACAAAGATGGCAACCTGGTTTCCCAGTCCATCTCGGCCATTTTCCGCGCGGCTGCCTGCGCGCCAGATGAACCAGCGCTGCCGCGGGCAGAGAACCATCACGCCCTTGTCGCCCGCTGCGCAGAGATTGCCACCGACGAGCAGACCGTCCTCGGCGGCCAGCTCGGCCCGCCGCGCAGTGTCCGCCGCAAGCTCTACGAGCGGCTCGATCGCTACCGCGAGCAGCTTCAGGCGAAGCCCACGCTCTTCACCTCAGAGACCTTGCAACAGCTCGACCGGGTGCTTGATCTCATTTACCGATATCCACTCAAGAATGCAGCCAAAGAAGCCATCAGCCGGCAGATGCGCCTGGGCATCACCGATGAAGCGCTGCTCGAGCTGGTAATGCGCCGCGCAGCAGATGAGAACCTCTGTGAAATAACCGCCGAAGAGACCCAAGCGCCAACCGAACCCAAAGTCATCTGCTCGATGGGATTAGCCTCGGCTGCGCCTTCGAATCATTCGGCTCTCACAGGAGATGTGCAACAATGAACACCCTGCTCCAACGCATCCAGTCGTGCCTGAACGCCGCCGGCTCACCGCAGCAGCTCAGCAATCTCTTCTGCCGAACCCTCCACTGGGGCGCACCGCGCGGCTTGACGCCGCGCACGCTCGATCTCGGCACGCCCATCAACCAGCGCATCACGCTCCATCCGGTAGCGCAACTCTCAGGGCTGCCGGTGTATCGCGTCGAGTGGCCTGACGACCAGCTTCCCGGTGTTACCGCCCGCCGCGCGGTCCAGCGCGTCCTCAAACCCATCCACGCTGAGCATCTTCTGTGCTATGTAACCTCCGACCAGCGACAAGTTGCCTTCACCTGGGCGCGCCAGCGATCTGACGGCAAGATCGAACTCCGCACCCTGCCCTACGAGGTCGGCTCCGCTGCCCGCACCACCATTGAACGCCTGGGCGAACTTGCCTTTAGCCTCGACGAGCTGATGTCTGGTGAGCCGCCGATCACCACCCTCACCGACAAACTCGATCGCGCCTTCGATGTTGAAGCAGTTACCCAGCGGTTCTATCAGGAACTTGCCAACTGGTTCTTCTGGGCGCGCGAGCATGTGCAGTTCCCGATGCCGCCGACCGAAAAGAACTCTGAAGCCTACATTTCCCAAAGCCTCATTCGCCTGATTACCCGCCTCATCTTCTGCTGGTTTGTGAAAGAGATGGGGTTGATCCCACGCGAACTCTTCGATCTAGGCACACTCTCAAGGCTCCTCAAAAACGGCGACAAGCTGCCGGAAAGCAAGAACACCACCTTCTATAAAGCGATCCTGCAAAACCTCTTCTTCGCCACGCTCAATCAGGAAATCGGCAAGCGGCAGTTTCGCAAACGCAACAAAGACCCACGCGGGCGCGATCCCCACTGTGGCATCACCAACCTCTACCGCTACGAAGACTACTTCAACAATCCCGACCAATTTCTGCAGCTGGCGAAAAATATCCCCTTCCTCAATGGCGGACTGTTTGAGTGCTTGGATCGGGTCTATCGCACCGAAGAGAACCGACCTACCATCCGCATCGATGGCTTCTCCGATCATCCGAAAAACCCGCTCTTTATGCCCGATTTTCTGTTCTTCAGCGACGAGCAGGTGGTGGACCTTTCCCAAGCCTACGGCCAAACCAAATTCAAGCGCGCTACTGTGCGCGGTTTGATCCACATCTTCCATCGCTACAACTTCACGGTCACTGAATCCACACCGCTCGATCAGGAGGTGGCGCTCGATCCTGAATTGGCTGGAAAAGTCTTTGAGAATCTGCTGGCGGCCTACAACCCGGAAACCGCCACGACCGCACGGAAAGCCACAGGTTCCTATTACACCCCGCGTTCCATCGTGGAGTACATGGTGGATGAGTCACTGTTGGCGTATCTCAAGCCGAAGCTCCAGGCGGTTCATCCGTCAGACACCCATGAGTCCCGCCTCTGCCATCTGCTGGCCTACAACGATGAACCGCACCAGTTCAGCCCTGAAGAGGTGGAAACGCTCATTACCGCCCTTGATAATCTGAAGGCGATTGACCCGGCCTGCGGTTCGGGTGCATTCCTGATGGGGCTACTGCATAAGCTGGTCTTCATCCTAGGCAAACTCGACCCACGCAACGAAGGCTGGAAAGAGAAACAGATTGCCAAAGCCCAAGAAATCCCCGACGCCACTATCCGCGATAAAGTGCTCGCGGACATCGAGCAGGCCTTTGCCGCAGGTGAACTGGATTACGGCCGCAAGCTCTATCTCATTGAGAACTGCCTCTACGGCGTGGACATTCAGCCCATCGCTGTTCAAATCGCCAAAATGCGCTTCTTCATCTCGCTAACCGTGGATCAGAAAGTGGATCCGTCTGCCCCCAACCTGGGCATCCGCCCGCTGCCGAACCTCGAAACCAAATTCGTCGCCGCCAACACGCTCATCGGCATCGAGCGACCGGCACAGTTCGCCTTTCGCACCCCGAAGATTGAGGAACTTGAGCGCGAACTGGCACGCGTGCGCGAGGCCCATTTCACAGCCCGCACCCCGCAAACCAAGCAGAAGTACCGCGAGTGCGATGCCCAGCTCCGCGCCGAGCTCGCCGAGTTATTGAAGCACGACGGCTTGGGAAGCCAAACAGCGGAGAAGCTCGCCGCCTGGGACCCTTACGACCAAAATGCTTTTGCCAACTGGTTTGACCCGGAATGGATGTTCGGAATCCGCAATGACTTCGATATCGTGATTGGCAACCCGCCTTATATCTCAACAAAAGGCATAGACGCAGAAAACAAAAAACAACTTGAAAAACATTTTGGTTTTACTGACGATACTTATAATCATTTCTTTTTTAAGGGACTTGAATTATTAAAAGATGAAGGTATTTTAACATACATTACTTCAAAAAGCTATTGGACCATACAAACCAAAAAAAATCTTCGTGAACTTTTGCTTAAAAATACTATACTTCAGATTTTTGATACTGCCAATCCGTTTGAAAATGCAATGGTCGATACCGGTGTGGTTATTGTTAAAAAAGCTACACCAACACCCACACATGAAGTTGTATTCTTAGATGGCAAAACGAGTATTACCCAACCACAAAAGTACACCATCCAGCAAAACGATTATGCCACTGCTCCCAATAAAGTAATATTTGTACCCACCGATTTTAACAAAAAAATATATCAACGCTTGGGAAAAACGGTTAACGAATTACTAAACCAATGGTGGGATAAAATTTCCACCAGCAAAAACATAGATAAACATAAAAAAGAACTTGAAACATACCGCAATTCGTTAAAACCAGGTGATATTACGCTACTGGGATTAATTACCGAAGGTGGTCAGGGACTTGCTACAGCTAACAATGGTAAATACATTGGGGTATTGGAAGGCACCAAATGGGCTGATAATGTTCGTAAGCAACGCCCCGAAAAACTTCTGTTAGCAACGAAATTTTGCAAAGAAAAAGGCATACGAACCAAAAACGATGCCCAACAGTTTCTGAACAACCTAAACGAAAAAGAAATTCGACAGCTTTTTGACGATCTAAAAGAAAAATACGGACGCGATATTTTTGGGCAGGGCTGGCTGTACCGCATTGTAAGTCCCGATGAAATAGCTGATGTAGACACCCTTACCAACGATGAAAAACTCAACGGTATTGACGGCGAAAAAACTTTTGTGCCCTACGACAAAGGCGATAAAGATGGCAACCGCTGGTATGCTCCTACACCTTATTACATCGATTGGAGCAAAGAAAATGTGAAATTTTTAAAAGAAAATTCAGGGAAAAAAGGCGAAGGAATGCCTGTTGTACGCAATCCACAATTCTACTTCCGGGAAGGTTTTTGCTGGACAGATGTTAGTTATGCAATTAGATGTAGAATAAAGGAAAATAGTCTGCACGATGTTCTTAGTATGTCATTATTTCCAATTTTTTCTTTGATAAATTCAAAGTTTATTGTAAGTCTATTAAACTCGGATTTTATGTCAACGTATTTAAATGCTTTTGTGAATACGACTGTTCATTTCCAAATCAACGATGCCCGTCAATTGCCGATAATTATTCCCACTGCAGAGCAATTAAAAGTGTTTGAAGATATATTTAACCGTGCGGTTTCGGTGCAAAAGCAAAAATTTGCGGGCAAGCTGAGCGAAAAAGAGGCGGAAGCAAAATTAGAAGAAATACAGCGGGAGTTGGATGAAAGGGTGTTGGAGATGTATGGGGTAACATGAAAGTATGATGAGGCGGTGGTGGAGCTGGTGCGGGCGCGGTTGGAGAGGGCGCGCAGCGTGTAGGGGCGAAAGATTTTTCGCCCCACCGTCGATACGTATTTTTTAGCCATGCCCTACGACCCGCAAAAGCACCATCGGCGCAGCATTCGGCTGAAGGGGTACGATTACACCCAGCCGGGGGCGTATTTTGTGACCATTTGCACGCAGGGGCGGGCGTGTCTGTTTGGCCAGGTGGTGGAGGGCCAGATGCGGTTGAACGAATTCGGCGAAATCGTTGCCCAAACCTGGTATGACCTACCCAACCATATTCCCAATGTGGCATTGGATGCATGCATCGTCATGCCCAATCATATGCATGGGATTATCGTCATCACCGATGCGTCCCCACAAATTGTAGGGGCAATTCATGAATTGCCCCTACATGAATTGCCCCTACATGAATTGCCCCTACATGAATTGCCCCTACAATCCCAACCGCACCAACAATTACCTCAACATGAACGGCGTCGCATGTTGTTGCCGAAAATCATTGGACGGTTCAAAATGGCATCAGCCAAGGGCATCAACAAAATCCGGAATACCCCCGGCATCCCTGTCTGGCAACGCAACTATTACGAACACATCATCCGCACCGAAGACGCCCTGCAACGCATCCGCCAATACATCGTCACCAACCCCCTGCGCTGGCACCTCGACCGCGAGAACCCCAACCCCACGGGCAGAAACCCCGACGAGGAAATGTGGTTCGGCAGTGCATGAAGTGGCATAGCGATGGGAGCCGAGGCGTTGACCTGGAGCGATCCTTCAGCTGCTGCGCGCACCGCTGGAAAAGGCAGACAGCGCTTAGGGGCGAAAATTTCTTGCCCCAGTGTGGATACGTAATTTTTAGCCATGCCCTACGACCCGCACAGGCACCATCGGCGCAGCATTCGCCTGCCCCGATATGACTACACCCAGCCGGCGGCGTATTCTGTGATCCTTGTTAGGAAGGATTGGATGTGTTTTTTTGCGAAAGTGGTGGCAGCGGAAATCGTAAACCAATGCCAGCAAGAAATTGCTATTTTTGCCATGCCGCCGTCGATGCGTTTATTACAACTTGCTCCAATCACTCACAGTGTCCAAGCGTGGG
The DNA here is from genome assembly GCF_025999095.1 of Thermosynechococcus sp. Lineage (NCBI taxonomy): Bacteria > Bacillati > Cyanobacteriota > Cyanophyceae > Acaryochloridales > Thermosynechococcaceae > Thermosynechococcus > Thermosynechococcus sp. The sequence goes on from NZ_AP024678.1 coordinate 959,874, forward strand.
GCCACCATTGGCAGGATTGCCAGGGGCTGCTCTCTCTGCTGAGCCAGTGTCGGTACCACCTCCCGCACGCGAGCAATCACTTGACCTGTCGTTGCATCGTAAATTTGCGTCAATAGCTTCGGATAGAGGCCAATGCCAATAATTGGCACCAACAGGCAGGCAATGATAAACACTTCACGGGGTTCAGCATCCACAAGGGCTTCATGCTCGACCAGTTCCTTATTTTCGGGGCCGTAGAAAATTTCTCGCAGCATCGAGAGCAGGTAAATCGGTGTCAAAATCACCCCCACTGCCGCCAAAAAGACCACAATCACACGGAAGGGCAAAGAATAGGCATCGCTGGTGGCAAAGCCAATAAAGACCATCAGTTCAGCCACAAAGCCACTCATCCCCGGCAAGGCAAGGGAGGCCAAGGAGCAGGCCGTAAACATGGCAAAGATCTTCTTCATTTTCTGGCCAACGCCGCCCATTTCCTCCAGAATCAGTGTATGCGTACGATCATAGGTGGCCCCGACCAAGAAGAAAAGGCTGGCCCCAATTAAGCCGTGGGACACCATTTGCAGCACCGCCCCACTCATACCCAAATTGGTAAACGAGGCAATACCAATCAGCACAAAGCCCATGTGGGAAATCGAAGAGTAGGCAATTTTGCGCTTGAGATTGCGCTGGGCATAGGAGGTCAGCGCCGCATAGATGATGTTGACCACACCCAAAATCACCAAAACGGGGGCAAACTTGGCATGGGCTGCCGGCAGCATATCCACGTTCATACGAATAAGGGCATAGCCTCCCATCTTCAGGAGAATCCCCGCCAGGAGCATGTGCACTGGCGCCGTTGCCTCACCGTGGGCATCCGGCAGCCAGGTATGTAGGGGGACAATCGGCAGCTTGACGCCGTAGGCCACCAAAAACCCTGCATAGACCAGCAATTGAAAACCAATGGCATAGTCCTTGGCCGCCAAGGTTTGCATATCAAAGCTGACGGTGTCGCCATAGAAGGCCATGGCCAAGCCCGCCACCAAAATAAAGAGGGAGCTACCAGCGGTGTAGAGAATGAACTTTGTTGCCGCGTATTGACGCTTGTGGCCGCCCCAAATTGCCAAGAGCAGGTACACCGGGATGAGTTCCAGTTCCCAGGCCAGGAAAAACACCAGCATATCCTGCACGGCAAAAACAGCAATCTGGCCACCGTACATCGCCAGCATCAAAAAGTAAAACAGCCGCGGTTTCAGGGTCACTGGCCAAGCCGCCAAAATCGCCAGCGTCGTAATAAAGCCCGTGAGTAAAATCAACGGCATTGAGAGCCCATCGGCTCCCACTGACCAGCGCAGGCCAATTTCGGGAATCCAATCATAGCTTTCCCACAGCTGCAGGCCAGGGGTGTTTAGGTCATAGAAATAGGTGAAGGCATAGACAATCAAGGCAAAGTCAATCAACCCCACCGTCAGGGCATACCAGCGGATTGGGCGTCCTTTGCCCGTGGCATCTGGAATGAAGGGAATCGCCAAGGCAGCCACAATCGGAAACAGGATAATTGTTGTCAGCCAAGGAAAGGTACTCATGGCAATCGTGTTTACTCCTCCAGCAGTTGGGAAAGAACTATGACCGGGGCTAGGCTTGCACTGAGAAGATGACAAATCCCAACACCGCCAGTAGCACAATTAGGGCATAGAATTGGGCACGGCCATTTTGGAAGTATTTCAGCCCTTCACCGGTGACCATCGTGACAAAACCCGTGAGGTTAACCACACCATCGACAACGTTGTAGTCCACTTCCAAAACCTGACGCGCCAAGCGCCGACAGCCTTTGATAAAGACTGCTTCATAGAGTTCATCGAAATACCACTTATGCAGTGAGAACTGGTACAGCGGTTGAATGGCTTTGGCGATCGCCTGCGGACGGGGGGTGCCCTTGACGTACATCAGGTAAGCCACAGTGATGCCAATCAGGCCAATCCCCACAGAGCTACCCCCAAGGATGAGGAACTCCGTCAAATCCACCGCGTGCTCCGCCACCCTCTCCTCACCAGGGGCATGAATAAAGGCCTCAAAGAGGTTGTTGAAGGGAGTGCCCACAAAGCCAATCAAAGTCGAGGGAATCGCTAGCACCACCAAAGGCAGCGTCATTGTCCAAGGAGATTCATGGGGTGCAGCAGCGTGGTGATCCTGGTGGGCATCGTGATCATGGTGCTCCTGTAGCTCTGGGGGCGCATTGCGGAACTTGCCCTCAAAGGTCATGAAGTACATGCGGAACATATAAAAGGCGGTTAAGCCAGCCGTGAACCACGTCAGCAGCCACATTGCCGGGTTGGCATGAAAGACGGCACCTAAAATTTCATCCTTTGACCAAAAGCCGGCAAAGGGAGGCACGCCAGAGATGGCCAAGCACCCCACTAGAAACGTTGCTCCCGTAATGGGCATATACTTGCGCAGACCCCCCATGTAGCGCATATCTTGAGCTAGGTCTGGGTTATGGCCAACCACCCCTTCCATGCTGTGAATCACTGACCCCGATCCCAGGAAGAGCATCGCTTTGAAGTAGGCATGGGTCATGAGGTGAAAGAGGCCAGCACTATAGGCCCCCACCCCCATCCCCATCACCATGTAGCCCAGTTGGGAAATCGTTGAGTAGGCCAGACTTTTCTTAATGTCGTTTTGGGTGATGGCAATGGTCGCCCCCATAAAGGCCGTAAAGGCACCCGTCCAAGCAATGAGGGTCATGACTTGGGGCAGTTGTTCAAAGACGGGGAACATGCGTGCAATCAGGAAAACCCCGGCGGCCACCATCGTTGCCGCGTGAATGAGGGCAGAAATGGGTGTAGGGCCCTCCATCGCATCCGGCAGCCAGACGTGCAGGGGAAACTGGGCAGATTTGGCCACCGGCCCTAGAAAGACCAAAATGGCGAGAATGGCGGCAAGACTCGGAGAGAGTAGACCGCTGTTGACCAGGTCTGTCAGGCGATCGCCCATGCCGGCAAAGTCGAATGTGCCCGTTGCCCAAAAGAGCCCCACCATCCCCAACAGCAGACCAAAATCCCCAACTCGGTTAGTGACAAAGGCCTTTTGTGCCGCTTCTGCGGCGCTTTTGCGGTCATACCAGAAGCCAATCAGCAGGTAGGAACACATCCCCACCAGTTCCCAAAAGATGTAAACCTGCACCAAGTTGGGACTGACCACCAACCCCAGCATTGAGGAACCAAATAAGCTCAAGTAAGCAAAGAAGCGCACGTAGCCGGGGTCATGGGCCATATATCCATCGCTGTAGAGCATGACTAAAAAGGCCACCGTTGTCACGATGACCAACATCAATGCTGCTAAGGGGTCAATCACGTATCCCATAGCAATGTGGAGATTGCCCGCCGCCGCCCATTCAATCATTTGTGTGTAGGGGGCGTGGCCTTGAACTTGGCTCCAGAAAAGGCTCAGGGAATGCACCATGGCGATCGCCATCAACGCCATGATGAAAATGGCACTGGGACGCCGTAGTTTCGAGGTGGTCTCTGAGAAGGCAATCAAACCAAAGCCAACAATGAGCGCTCCCAACAGGGGTAAAACGGGAATCAGCCAAGCGTACTGATACAGGGGTTCCATGCGTGCCACCTAACTTTTCGTGAGAGCTGCCTGCCTAGACAACCAAATAGGTATGAATCGCTAGTGTAGGCAAAGCCCTTTACATTCTGCCATATCCCTTTTAGTAAGCAACGAGGGGTACCAGTTACAGAAAATTAAAAATATAGATTTTCTTTAGCTTTGCCGCCAGCCATGCGTACACCCTTCCCTGAAACCCAGGGTATTTAACAGAAATGAGAGGATCTGTTGATGAGCTCTGCCAGTGGCTTTGACAGCGTTGTGGCTCTTGCCGCCTTGTGAAAAGGGCTGTAGGGATGGAACAGGCAAGAAGGGCTCACCCGTCTAAGAATACATTGAGGTAGCGATGAGGGAGACCGCGATGGAATTGCGTTTTGTCATGGGACGCTTGCACTGGCTAGGGTCTGTCATTGGGGGGGCGATCGCCCTGATTTTCATCCCCCATCCTACCCTTGCCCAAAATGCCCCCGATTCGCGCCTGGTGCAGCGGGTCGAAAACGCCACATTTGTCCTCGGCGAGTTTACATTTAATAGCAGCAATCGCATTCCCCCAACAATTATCCAGCGTGCCCAGGGAATTGCCATTATTCCCAATGTGGTTCAAGCTGGCTTTATCTTTGGTGGTCGGCGTGGTGCCGGCATTCTGCTTGTGCGCAATGAAAAGAACCAATGGAGTAAGCCTGCTTTTATTACAATAACCGGTGGCAGCTTTGGCCTGCAAATCGGCGCCCAAGCCACCGATGTCGTGCTGGCCTTCATGGATAAATCCGTCGTCATGCGCAGCTTGGCGCGGTCCTTTCGCTTAGGGGGCAATGTCTCCGTAGCTGCAGGCCCTGTGGGTGGAGAAGTCGTCAGTCCTACCGACCCTAGTCCCCAAGTCCTTTCCTACACACGCAGTGCAGGTCTTTTTGCCGGCGTTGCCCTTGAGGGCGCCAACATTAGTTTTGACCCTAGCGCCAGTACCCGCTTCTATGGCCGCTCCAACCTGACCCCGACGCAAATTTTCGAGAACTCGCCACCCCTCCCTTCCCCTCCTGTCCTCAATGGTCTCTACAATGCCCTTGCTCGTGGCGCTCGCTAATCCCTCATCAAGACAGTGATAAGATAGCAGTCAATAGTCCGTACTGTATAGAGAGAACACTATGGCACAGGGACAGGGTTTTGGCTTCGGCCTTGGCAAAATGAAGGAGCTGGCCGCCGCTATCCAAAAAGCGCAGCAAGTTCAAGAGGGCGCTAAGAAGCTGCAAGAAGACCTTGAAAGAATGGACATTGAGGGTCAAGCTGCCGGTGGTGCCGTCAAGGTCATTATGAGTGGTACCCAAGAGCCGCGGCGGGTAGAAATCAGCCCCGATCTGCTGAGTGAAGGGGCTGAAGTGCTTTCCGATTTGGTGACAGCTGCCATGCGCGATGCCTACCAAAAATCCACCGCCACTATGCGGGAACGGATGGAAGAATTAACCGGCAGTTTGAATGTTCCAGGTCTTGGTTGATGCCCGTGCCTGCCTACCATAGCATTCGAGTCGCAGCTTCTGATTGTTGAAGATGAGTCAATAGGGAAGCAATTTGCTGTGGTGGCGGGTAGCAATACCGCTTTGCAACAGCCCCCAGGGGTCACTATGGGCCTTAACCTGCCCTTGCAGAGGTGGCCTGCCTAGGGGCACAAGCACCCACGGTGCTCTAGAGAAAGGGTTGAGGTATGATTGAGGGCGATCGCTACCGCCTATGCAGGAGTCACCTATGTTGATTCCCAAATTTGTGTTGATTCCCAAATTGGCCCAAGGTGATCTTTTTTCTTTGCTTTTTTCGTTGACCCGGCCTCATTTGCAGCCATCTCCAAAGGACCTAGCCCCCAAGCTGCTGAACCTTGGATAGGGCAACTCATTTAAATCATCTAAAAAGTCAAGGCGTGGTAGCATGGTCCTACCGGTTCGATTCAACTGCCAATGAAACTTAAATGAAACTTAAACTTATTGATCGCTATGGCCGTCTTTTTGGCAAGGTAAGTCTTTTAGACCTTGGGGCAGGAGTCGTTCTTCTTTGTGTTTTGGCAGGATTATTCCTACTTCCGGGGCGATCGGGCACCTCCTTGGCACAAATGACTGCTGCACAACCCATTGAAGTAGATGTGCTTGTTCTGGGCCTGAGTACCCCCACTCCCCAAGACCTGATCCCCAAGGGCAGTACCGCCAACTTTATTATTCGTAACCAGCCCTACGGCCAAGTCACTGTGAAAAATGTCCGGGTTCTACCGCGCACGGTTACCGTTTCCCAGCCCGATGGGTCGGTTAAAGCCCTGCCAGATCCCCGCCCAGAGATGGCCTTTAGTAGCAACCTGCTGTTGACCCTCGAAGGCCGTGGCCAAATTACTAACAATGGCCCTGTACTGGGGAATACTGCCATTAAGGTAGGGACGCCCGTAGAACTAGAGGGCAAAGAATATAATTTCCGTGCCTCAGTAACTGCCGTTAGGCCGTTGTAGGACAGTAGGCAATGCAGTCAATTTCAACCTTGACCCCCTTTGGCAGCCGCGATACCTCCACACAGGCACGGGCAGGCGCCGCTTCAGCATCCATGTACTGAGCATAGATTTCATTCATGGCTCCGAAGTCATTGAGGTCGGCGAGATATACAGTTGTTTTCACCACCTGTGACCAATCGCTGCCAGCGGCCTTGAGGACAGCACTGAGGTTCTCCATCACTTGGCGGGTTTGCTCCCTGATATCTTCGCCACCAACAATCTCACCCGTTTTTGGATCAAGGGCAATTTGCCCTGCAAGAAAGACCCAGTCCCCTTGCCGCACGCCTTGACTATAGGGACCAACGGGCATAGGCGCATCGGTAGTATAAATAATCACTTTCGTCATAAAACTTAAAACAATTACTAGCGAGGGCGCGATCGCCCCAAATGCTCATTCTACAGGGGATTGAGCCACATCTACCCATGTCAAATCAATGGATATGATAGCCCATATATTATGCATTTATACCCCCACAATCATGTCAAGAATTCAAGCATCTTAAATAATGTTAATTATCGGCAAAGTCTGTACTCCCCTTCTATAATGCTGAATTGAGCATTCGCCTCCTGAACGGGCTTGACTGTTCGATTGTGGGTCTTTAGATTCACGATTCTTCACAATCATTGATCTAAAGATCTTTACTATATTCTCGAGGTGAATGCCCTCGTTCCTTCCTTGCCTAAGAGAGAGGAGAGACTCGATGACCATCAGTCCACCGGAGCGAGAGCCAAAAGTCAGAGTCGTGGTTGATAATGACCCAGTGCCCACCTCCTTTGAAAAATGGGCAAAACCCGGGCATTTTGACCGCACCTTGGCCAGAGGACCCCAAACCACCACATGGATTTGGAACCTCCACGCTCTTGCCCACGATTTTGATACACACACGAGCGACCTTGAAGATATTTCCCGCAAAATCTTCAGTGCACACTTCGGCCATCTGGCTGTGGTGTTCATCTGGCTGAGTGGGATGTACTTCCACGGTGCAAAATTCTCAAACTATGAGGCTTGGCTGGCCGATCCCACCGGTATCAAGCCCAGTGCTCAAGTGGTCTGGCCCATTGTGGGTCAAGGCATTCTCAATGGTGATGTCGGCGGTGGTTTCCACGGCATCCAAATCACTTCGGGGCTATTCCAACTGTGGCGTGCCTCTGGGATCACCAATGAGTTCCAGCTTTACTGCACCGCAATCGGTGGCTTGGTCATGGCTGGCTTAATGCTCTTTGCAGGCTGGTTCCACTATCACAAGCGCGCTCCTAAGCTGGAGTGGTTCCAAAACGTGGAATCCATGCTCAACCACCACCTTGCCGGGTTACTGGGCTTGGGCTCTTTGGCTTGGGCAGGTCACCAGATCCACGTCTCACTACCCATCAACAAACTCTTGGATGCAGGGGTCGCTGCTAAGGATATTCCCTTGCCCCATGAGTTTATCCTCAACCCCAGCTTGATGGCCGAGCTGTATCCCAAAGTGGATTGGGGCTTCTTTAGTGGTGTTATTCCCTTTTTCACCTTTAATTGGGCTGCCTATTCGGATTTCCTTACCTTTAACGGTGGCTTGAACCCCGTTACCGGTGGCCTGTGGCTGTCGGATACGGCTCACCATCATCTGGCGATCGCCGTTCTCTTCATCATTGCCGGTCACATGTACCGCACAAACTGGGGAATCGGCCACAGCCTGAAGGAGATCCTCGAAGCCCACAAAGGCCCCTTCACAGGTGCTGGGCACAAAGGCCTATACGAAGTGCTGACCACCTCTTGGCATGCCCAACTGGCCATCAACCTTGCCATGATGGGCTCCCTGAGCATCATTGTGGCGCAGCACATGTATGCAATGCCCCCCTATCCCTACTTAGCCACCGACTATCCCACTCAACTGTCTCTGTTTACCCACCACATGTGGATTGGCGGCTTTCTGATTGTTGGGGGTGCTGCCCACGGGGCTATCTTTATGGTGCGTGACTACGATCCAGCCATGAATCAAAACAATGTTTTGGATCGAGTCCTGCGCCATCGCGATGCCATCATTTCCCACCTGAACTGGGTGTGCATCTTCTTGGGCTTCCACAGCTTCGGCCTGTATGTCCACAACGACACGATGCGCGCCTTTGGTCGTCCCCAGGACATGTTCTCCGATACGGGAATTCAATTGCAGCCAGTATTCGCCCAATGGGTGCAAAATTTACATACCCTAGCCCCCGGCGGTACGGCTCCCAATGCAGCAGCCACGGCTAGTGTCGCCTTTGGTGGTGATCTGGTTGCTGTCGGTGGCAAAGTGGCCATGATGCCCATTGTCTTGGGAACTGCCGACTTCATGGTGCATCATATTCACGCTTTCACCATTCATGTGACAGTGCTGATTCTGCTGAAGGGCCTACTCTTTGCCCGCAGCTCTCGCCTGATTCCCGATAAAGCCAACTTGGGCTTCCGCTTCCCCTGCGATGGTCCCGGTCGTGGCGGCACCTGCCAAGTTTCCGGTTGGGATCACGTCTTCTTGGGTCTGTTCTGGATGTACAACTGCATCTCCGTTGTGATTTTCCACTTTAGTTGGAAGATGCAGTCAGATGTCTGGGGTACTGTTGCCCCCGATGGTACGGTATCTCACATCACGGGCGGTAACTTTGCCCAAAGTGCCATCACCATCAATGGCTGGCTACGGGATTTCCTGTGGGCACAAGCTTCTCAGGTGATTGGCTCCTATGGTTCAGCCCTATCCGCCTATGGTTTGTTGTTCTTGGGTGCTCACTTCATTTGGGCCTTCAGTCTCATGTTCCTCTTCAGTGGCCGCGGCTACTGGCAAGAGCTGATTGAGTCCATTGTTTGGGCCCACAACAAACTGAAAGTTGCACCGGCCATTCAGCCCCGTGCCCTGAGCATCATTCAAGGCCGTGCCGTCGGTGTAGCCCATTACCTCCTAGGGGGGATTGCCACCACTTGGGCATTCTTCCTAGCTCGAATTATTTCTGTAGGATAGGGGCGAGGAGGAGATAACCAACTATGGCAACTAAATTTCCGAAGTTTAGCCAAGACCTCGCACAGGATCCGACCACACGCCGGATTTGGTATGCCATCGCCACGGCTCACGACTTTGAAAGCCACGATGGCATGACGGAGGAGAATCTTTACCAAAAGATTTTTGCCTCCCACTTTGGACATCTGGCCATCATCTTCCTGTGGGTGTCTGGTAGCTTATTCCACGTTGCATGGCAGGGGAACTTTGAGCAATGGGTTCAAGACCCTGTTAACACCCGTCCCATCGCCCATGCGATTTGGGATCCCCAATTTGGTAAAGCCGCAGTGGACGCTTTCACCCAAGCTGGGGCTTCTAACCCTGTGGACATTGCCTACTCTGGTGTCTACCACTGGTGGTACACCATCGGTATGCGCACCAACGGCGACCTGTATCAAGGAGCCATCTTCCTGCTGATTCTGGCTTCGCTGGCTCTCTTTGCTGGCTGGCTGCACTTGCAACCCAAATTCCGTCCTAGCCTCTCTTGGTTCAAAAATGCTGAATCGCGGTTGAACCATCACTTGGCAGGTCTATTTGGGGTTAGCTCCCTAGCTTGGGCAGGCCACCTGATTCACGTAGCCATTCCTGAGTCCCGTGGTCAGCACGTGGGCTGGGATAACTTCCTGAGCACCATGCCCCACCCCGCTGGTCTAGCCCCCTTCTTTACGGGGAACTGGGGCGTCTATGCCCAAAACCCTGACACAGCTGGCCACGTCTTTGGCACGGCACAGGGTGCTGGAACCGCGATTCTCACCTTTTTAGGTGGCTTCCACCCCCAAACCGAGTCCCTTTGGCTCACGGATATCGCACACCACCACCTTGCCATTGCGGTGCTCTTTATTGTGGCGGGTCACATGTACCGCACCCAATTTGGGATTGGCCACAGTATTAAAGAAATGATGGATGCCAAAGACTTCTTTGGCACTAAGGTGGAAGGTCCCTTCAATATGCCTCACCAAGGCATCTATGAAACCTACAACAACTCGCTGCACTTCCAGTTGGGTTGGCACTTAGCCTGCTTGGGCGTGATCACCTCCTTAGTGGCACAACACATGTACTCACTGCCACCCTATGCCTTCATTGCCCAAGATCACACAACAATGGCTGCCCTTTACACCCATCACCAGTACATTGCTGGCTTCTTGATGGTGGGTGCCTTTGCCCATGGTGCTATCTTCTTGGTGCGTGACTACGATCCAGCCCAAAACAAAGGCAATGTGTTGGATCGGGTGCTGCAACACAAAGAGGCGATTATTTCCCACCTGAGCTGGGTGTCCCTCTTCTTGGGCTTCCACACCTTGGGTCTCTATGTCCACAACGATGTGGTAGTGGCCTTTGGTACCCCTGAGAAGCAGATCTTGATTGAGCCGGTGTTTGCCCAGTTCATTCAAGCAGCTCATGGAAAACTACTCTATGGGTTTGATACCTTGCTGTCGAATCCCGATAGCATTGCCAGCACTGCTTGGCCGAACTATGGTAACGTCTGGCTACCTGGCTGGCTCGAGGCCATCAACAGTGGTACCAACTCTTTGTTCCTCACCATTGGCCCTGGGGACTTCTTGGTGCACCACGCCATTGCCCTCGGTCTGCACACCACCACTTTGATCTTGGTCAAGGGTGCATTGGATGCCCGTGGCTCCAAACTAATGCCAGATAAAAAAGACTTTGGCTATGCCTTTCCCTGCGATGGCCCAGGTCGTGGCGGTACCTGCGATATTTCTGCGTGGGATGCCTTCTATCTGGCGATGTTCTGGATGCTGAACACTATTGGCTGGGTGACTTTCTACTGGCACTGGAAACACCTTGGTGTTTGGGAAGGTAACGTGGCCCAGTTCAATGAAAACTCTACCTACCTCATGGGTTGGTTGCGGGACTACCTGTGGTTGAACTCGTCCCAGCTCATCAATGGCTACAATCCCTTCGGCACCAATAACCTGTCGGTGTGGGCGTGGATGTTCCTGTTTGGCCACTTGGTGTGGGCCACTGGCTTCATGTTCCTGATTAGCTGGCGTGGTTATTGGCAAGAGCTCATTGAGACCTTGGTGTGGGCCCATGAGCGCACTCCCTTGGCCAATCTTGTGCGTTGGAAAGATAAGCCCGTGGCGCTGTCGATTGTTCAAGCCCGTTTGGTGGGTCTGGCACACTTCAGCGTTGGCTATGTCTTGACCTATGCTGCCTTCTTGATTGCCTCAACCGCAGCCAAGTTCGGCTAATCCACTGGAGTTAACTTCTGTTTAGTCCCCCGCCCCTGTGGTGGGGGATTTTTTTGTCTGCTATGGAGAATGTAACCGAGTGACTGGGGGTCTAGATCTCTGTGGAGCTTTAAGCCAGGGGTAAAAGACACGGTTTAATCAGTTATCAAAGGCCCAATATCAAAGGCCCAAGGCAACTGTTTGGGAGCAATTCAATAGGCCGCCACGTTGGAAATATCAACACGGTTGACTGTAGCTGAGTTTTAGTTTTATATCTTTTTGTATCTCCTTTTATAAAAAACAGCCTCACTGCGACAAAGATTAGTAATTTGTAATGGGCTTCCGGCTTCTAAAAACTGAGAGCCTATTTTCAATACTTCTGCGTCATTGCTATCATGGAACTGAATTTTTCAGTTGGTTTTTGCTGCTCTGGCTGGAGATAGGAGTAATGCAGGGTAGATTCACATTCTCTATTGTTTCTACATTTCCGTACAAAGACTATGTTGAACGGTTATTGGCACAGGTAAATATCGAAGAACCTTCCCAAATTGTGGGCGAAAATTCAGCTAGCCTTACCTTGGGCCTCGATAATTTGGCGGCGCTTTTAGTGCAGATAATCATTGCACTTGCGTTGTTATTCATTGGCTGGATCGTTGCAACGATTCTGGCAAGGGTAACACGATCGATTTTGAAACGGCTGCGCCTTGATGAATGGTTGAGCCAGTTTTTGGGTGGAAATGAAGCACTACGAAGCCTATCACCGACAGCAATTTTGTCAGGAGTTGTTTTTTGGATCATCTTTTTGCTGGGAGTGGTGGCCTTCCTGGATGCTCTGCGACTCACAACAGTTTCCCAGCCCCTCAATGCTTTTCTGAATCAAATTTTTAGTTTCCTGCCAAAATTAGGGGTCGCTATTCTGCTTTTGGATCTGGCCTGGGTTGTGGCGACTATATCGAAAATGCTCGTGACTCAGTCTGCCCGTTCTCTCAACTGGGATCGCTCACTGCCGCTAGAGTCGGGAAAAGAGGGCACCCAAGAGGAGACTCCCACGATGTCTGTAGCTGAGATGCTGGGAAATACCCTCTACTGGTTTGTGTTTCTCTTCTTTCTGCCCTTGATTTTAGGGGTGCTTAACTTAGAGGGCTCTCTGCAGCCTGTGCAGAATCTTTTGAACGATATTTTAGGGACACTGCCCTTTATATTTAAGGCGGTAATCATTGCTATTGTTGGCTGGTTTATTGCGCGAATTGTGCGCAGCTTGGTCATTAACTTAATGACAGCTATGGGGATTCAACGCATTGGCCAGCGTTTGGGCCTAGGGCAGGCTAGTCTGGGTGAATCCCTGGCAACGGTCATCGGTACAATCATCTATGTCCTAATTTTGATCCCGACGGCGATCGCCAGCCTGGAGGCGCTGCAAATTCAAGCCATTACAGCACCGGCAACGGCGATGCTAAATGAAGTGCTGACGGCCTTGCCAAGAATTTTTACAGCCACAATTATTCTCATTTTGGCCTATGTTATCGGTCGTTTTGTGGCTGAGATTGTGCAAAACTTCCTGCAAACGATTGGGTTTGATCAGGTTCTTGTCTGGTTGGGCATTGAATCTCTGCCTGCAACGGCTGTAGAACCCGTGGAGCGTCCTGCTCATTGGCGCCGGCCCTCTGAAGTGGTTGGCATTGTTACTTTAGTGGGAACAATCCTTTTTGGGGCGATCGCGGCTGTGGAGGTGCTGGATATCCCTGCCCTGACTGCCTTTGTGAGTGCTTTGATGGTTATCCTCGGTCGGGTACTGGTGGGTATCCTGATCTTGGCCGTGGGCCTATACTTCGCCAATTTGGCGTTTCGGATGCTCACCGCTTCGGGAACCTCCCAGGCCCGTTTTCTAGGCCAAGCAGCTCGGATTGCCATCATGACGTTTGTGGGGGCCATGGCACTCCAACACATGGGCGTTGCTACCAGTATTGTGAACCTTGCCTTTGGTCTCCTCTTTGGTTCAATTGCGGTAGCAATTGCCCTGGCCTTTGGGTTGGGATGTCGCGGGATTGCCGCAGCCCAAGTGGAAGAGTGGATTGCCTTACTCAAGGGTAGAAATTCAGATCTAGAGTGAGACTGGTCCGTGGGTGCTTCCCTGAGGTTAGGTTCAGCCGCCACAGTCAATAAAAAATCCCCCAGGGTAAACTGGGGGAGCAGAGACAGGGACAATGTCCTACAGTTGGGGCACAAATTGCTCTTTGTCGGGAACTACGGTGTACTCAGCAACGATCTGACGGAACTCTTCACCATCAATGGTTTCTTTTTCCACCAGTAGATCCACCAAGCGGTCAATGACAACGCGGTTTTCGCGAATGATCTTAATGGCCAGTTCGTAGCTGTGCTGCACCAATTCCCGCACTTGGGCATCAATGCGAGCAGCAATTTCCTCGGAGTATTCTGTGCGAGACACCAAATCGCGCCCCAGAAATACTTCGCCGTTTTGGGTTTCCAAAGAGAGTGGCCCTAGATCTGACATGCCAAAGCGGGTCACCATTTGCCGCGCCATTGCCGTTACCTGCTGCAGGTCATTGCCGGCGCCGGTGGTAACCTCGGCATCCCCAAAAACCACGTATTCAGCGGCGCGACCGCCCAGGGCGCCAGCCATCCGCGCCATGAGTTGCGATCGCGAAATCAGCCCTGAATCCTCTGAGGGCATGAACCAAGTAAGACCACGGGCTTGACCGCGGGGCACCAGGGTTACTTTTTGCACTGGATCGTGATCCTTGAGCAGGGTACCGACAATGGCATGGCCCACTTCATGGTAGGCAATGAGGCGTTTGCTCTTGCCATCAATCAGTGGTGTGCCCTCCATACCAGCAACAACCCGATCCACGGCATCGTCAATTTCCAGCATCGTGATCGCCGGCTTGCGACGACGGGCTGTGAGAATTGCTGCTTCATTGAGCAGATTGGCCAAATCGGCCCCGGTAAAGCCGGGCGTACGGCGAGCAATGGCTTCTAAGGACACTTCGGGCGCTAGTTTTTTGTTGCGGGCGTGTACCTTTAGAATTGCCAAGCGGCCCTTGATATCTGGCGCATCCACAACTACTTGGCGGTCAAAGCGCCCCGGCCGCAGCAGCGCTGCATCAAGGACATCAGGACGGTTTGTGGCGGCAATAACAATAATGCCCGTGTTGCCCTCAAAGCCATCCATTTCTGTGAGGAGTTGGTTGAGGGTTTGCTCCCGCTCATCGTTGCCACCGCCAATCCCCGCACCCCGCTGGCGACCCACGGCATCAATTTCATCAATAAAGATCAAGCAGGGGGCATTTTCTTTCGCTTTGCGGAAGAGATCCCGGACGCGGGAAGCACCGACGCCAACAAACATCTCGACAAATTCTGAACCCGAGATGGAGAAGAAGGGAACACCGGCTTCACCCGCGATCGCCTTGGCCAGCATCGTTTTGCCAGTGCCCGGAGGCCCCACCAGCAGGACCCCTTTGGGAATGCGGGCCCCGACTGCTGTAAATTTCTCCGGCTTCTTCAGGAAGGTGACTACCTCTTGCAGTTCTTCCTTGGCTTCATCGACGCCAGCGACATCATCAAACATCACGCCGGTTTTGGCCTCCATTTGGAAGCGGGCGCGAGACTTGCCGAAGTTCATCGCTTGGCCCGGTCCTCCTGGCACATTGCTGGAGCGGCGGAAGAGGAAAAAGAGTCCCCCCAAAAGTAAGATGGGGAAGAGTAAATTACCCAACAGACCCCACAGGGCACTATCATTGCGAGCTGGATGCACATCAATTTCTACGTGCTGCTCGCGCAGTTTACTAATGACTTCGGGCGCTGTTCCTGGCATATCTACCCGTACCCGCAGGGGGCGACCGTTAATCAATTCCGGATCAGAGACATCCACAATGGCGGTGCGGCCATTGTCGAAAATGTCGACTTTACTAATGCGACCCGCATCTAAATAGCTGAGGAATCGCCCATAGCTCATGCGCGTACTGGCAGTATTCAGGGGAGGCTGACTTTGATTGAGCATAAGGTTGCTCACCCCTTGCCATAGGAGAATCCCAATGAGCAGTAGGGGTATTGACCAAAGGAGAACAGTTTTCCAAGAGACTTTCATTGGCGGCGCTTTTTATCAGGTTCTTAACTAAATTTAACATATCCCTCCTGAAGGCGGGAGTTTAGTTCATCATAGTCTCGAGGAGGCGATCGCGCCGTTGCTGGAGAATTGCTTGCAGCAGGGGATAGTTCCGTAACTCAGGATCCTGTGCGATCAGTTCAGTCGCCGCCGATCGTGCCGCTTCTAGGCAATCTTGATCCTCAACAAGGCTAGCTAGAGCAAAGTCCGGTAATCCCGATTGCCGCGTCCCTAACACCTCCCCTGGACCGCGCAGCCGCAGATCCATCTCCGCAATAAAGAATCCATCCTGAGACTGAGCCAGCACATTCAGCCGTTGCTTGGCAGCATCATTGCGAGCACTATTGAGCAGCAGAAGACAGTAGGACTGTTGGGCACCCCGCCCCACCCGCCCCCGCAGTTGATGGAGTTGTGATAGGCCAAAGCGTTCAGCATGTTCAATGAGCATCACTGTAGCATTGGGGACATCCACCCCCACCTCAACCACCGTGGTAGCCACAAGAATATCCAGTTTCCCCTGGGCAAAGGCTTGAATCGTTGCATCCTTCTCACTAGATGCCATGCGACCGTGGAGGAGTCCCACCCGAAAATTGGGAAAAATCTCCGTTTGTAATCGCTTGTGCTCGGCAATGGCGGATTTCAAATCCAGTTTTTCCGATTCCTCAACCAAAGGCAGGACAATGTAGGCCTGACGCCCTTGGGCGACTTCACGGCGGATTAAATCGTAGGCACAGGGGCGATCGCCCCGTCCCAAGATGGTTGTTTGAATTGGCTGCCGACCGGGGGGCAATTCATCAATTTGACTAACATCTAAATCTCCATGGAGAGTCAACGCCAGAGTGCGGGGAATCGGTGTTGCCGTCATGGTCAGCACATGGGGCAGGACTCCCTTGGCTTGTAGCTTTGCCCGTTGCGCTACCCCAAAGCGGTGCTGTTCATCAATCACCACTAGACCGAGCCGCTGAAACCTCACCCCCTCTTGGATAAGAGCATGGGTACCCACCAGCACCGGCAATTCCCCCGTTGCCAATTGATCGAGAATCTGGCGTCGCTTGGTCGTGCGTACGGAGCCCGTGAGCAGTTCCACCGGCACATGGAGGGGGGTGAGCCACTCAAAGAGCTTGCGATAGTGCTGCTCTGCCAGAACTTCCGTGGGCGCCATCAGTGCCCCTTGGTAGCCGGACTGCACTGCCGCCAATAGGGCAATCACGGCAACAACGGTTTTCCCTGACCCCACATCCCCTTGGAGAAGGCGATTCATGGGAATCGGCCGCTCTAAATCCGCCAAAATTTCCGCCACCACCCGCTGCTGTGCCCCTGTGAGTTGAAAGGGCAACCGTTGGTAAAACTGCTCAATGAGTTCCCCTTGGGGCTTGAGGGGGGCACTGGCCTGCTGTTGTTGCTGTCGCCGCCGTTGGAGTAACCCCAATTGCAGGTAAAAGAATTCATCAAAAATCAGCCGCCGCCGGGCCAGACTCAGTTGGGTTTGATCTGGCGGAAAGTGAATGTGACGCAGCGCCGTGTCTAGGGGAATGAGTTGGTGACGTTGGCGTAGCCCCTGCGGTAGGGGATCAGGATAGTCTTGCACCAAGGGCAGAACACGAGCGACCGCACGGCGAATCACCTCGGAAGATACCCCCGCCGTCAGTGGATAGATGGGCACAATCCGGCCAATGGTGAGGGAGTCTATTTCTGCCCTCGCCTGATCCAGCACTTCCAACTCTGGATCCTCAAGGGTGAGGCCGTACTTCGTCCGCTTCACGAGGCCAGAGGCGGCCACAAGGGTCTGGGGGGCATAGAGGCGCTTTTGCTGCTCTTGCCATCCCCGTTGGGCATAGCGGGCACCGGCATAGAAACGACTCAGGCGAATTTGCCCGGTGCGATCTTGAAGCATAATTTCTAGGATGGTCAGCTTGGCATTGCGCGGACTGGTAAAGCAGTTGCAGTGGCGGACTTTACCCACAAGGGTGACGGTCTCCCCAGCTTGGAGTTGCCGAATCGGGACTTGGCGGGCATAGTCGATGTGATCGCGGGGGAAGTAGTAAATGAGATCCGCAACCGTATAAAGCCCGAGTTTTGCCAATTGTGCCGCAGCGCGATCGCCGACGACGCAGCGGAGCTGTTCGCCAATCCCATGCCCTGTTTTGAGCGGTTGATCGAGGGGACGGGGTCTCGGGGGTGAACTGGCCAGTTGTTTGTGGACATCGTGGAGCAGTTGGCGGGTTTTCACCACGAGGTGTTGTCGTTGGCTGGGGGACAGATCGTTGTAGTGGGCATAGGCTGCCGCTGTTTCCTGCCAGCGATCGCGCACCTGAGGAGGCAGTTGTTGCAGAGGGGCTTGCGTTAACGCTTCGTGTAGATACTCATTGAACCGATAGGTATTGCCCTGAAGGTTACAAAAACCCCGCGCCGTTTCAATGGCAAGGGCGCGTTGTAGGCGTGGCCAGTCAAGGGACACAGGAGGCCTCCTTACCTAAGGTTCACCATCCATGGCATTGGGAACACGCGCGGTCGCATCTGCGGCGTCATTGGCTTTCCACGTTTGCCACCATGCGCGACTGGCCTTGAGAACCAAATATTGCCGCTGTTTTTTATGGAGTTGTTTTTGCAGGGTGGCCAGACGCGCTTCCAGTTGGCGAATTTGACTGCGCTGATTGGCGAGGGGGGGGTGCTGAAACTCCAGTTCCTCAAGTTGCAGGTAAATAGCTGCTATGGGGTGATGGTTCGAGGATTCCCTGGGGGACTCACTTGCCTCTTGCTTCGCTTCACCCTCCTCTTGCGGCTTCTGCTCATCCAGCATCATGGTCAACAGATGGGGAATCCGCCCTAGGGGACGATTTTCTGCCTGACTGGCAATCTCTAAAATCACCGCGATTGGGGCAGGCGGTAAGATGGCTGCCCGCTGCAGCAGATGGTTAATCTTGAGCGAACTTTGATAAAGGACTTGGCTCAATTGCTGCGGTAGGGAGGTAGGGTCCTGTGAGCTTGTTGAGTCTTCCTCCCCATTCGTCGCCTCTTGGGCTGGAGTTTGGTCTTCTTGGCCGCGGGGCTGTAGGCCTAAAATAGTACTCTCCAAGGCGATCGCCAGTTCAGCAATCTGACGCTGCAGTTCCTGCCGCTCGGCATCCTCAAGGCTCAAAAATTGCTCTGGAAAGACTTGGGTGCACACCTGATAACTCACGGTGATCAACTGCTGACGGGCAATGGGGGCGAGCATCTCCAAATAAACATCATAAAGCTGACGCATTTCCGCCAACGCGGTCAATAGCATCCCCTGCAACCCTAAAATTTCCTGCTCAACGGCTTCTAAGTTACCGGACATACAGGCCTAAACTGGCATAACGGCAAAACAGTGCTGCTGCGTTTAAGAAGACTGTTTCTACAATCTATTACAAAATCTTGGCGACCATAGCCTATTCACCGACTCATGGCAAGATAGTGGGGTTGCAAAGGTGAGGCAGAAACGTGGATATTATTCTTTGTCTACAAGCAGTTATCCTCGGCTTGGTGCAAGGCATTACAGAGTTTTTACCCATTA
This sequence comes from Thermosynechococcus sp., assembly GCF_025999095.1. NCBI lineage: Bacteria > Bacillati > Cyanobacteriota > Cyanophyceae > Acaryochloridales > Thermosynechococcaceae > Thermosynechococcus > Thermosynechococcus sp. The sequence goes on from NZ_AP024678.1 coordinate 978,838, forward strand.
GCAGTACCGCTCACCTGATTCTCTTTAGTGATCTGTTGGGGTGGAAAAGTGTCTGGCACAAAACGGCCCTAGATGCGATGCAGTTTGGAAGTGTGATCGCTGTTTTTCGGTACTTTTGGCAGGATATTCGTCAAATTGTCCAAGGGGCTTGGCAGGCATGGCAGCGGCGGGATTGGCAGCGAGAGGAATGGAAATTATTGGTTGGTATTGCGGTAGGCACTATCCCTGCATTAGCGGCAGGACTGCTTCTGAAATTGGCCAAAGTGGAGTTGGATAGGCCTCAGATCATTGCCACGATGGCGATCGCCATGGCGATTCTTTTAGGACTTGCAGAAAAATGGGGTTCCCGTAAACGCACGTATCAGGACATTGGCATTTTGGATGGCTTTCTGGTAGGGGGCGGCCAGATGATTGCCCTGTTACCGGGGGCTTCACGTTCAGGCTCCACGTTAACTGCAGCTTTAGCCTTGGGACTAGAGCGGCAGATAGCGGCGCGCTTTTCCTTTCTGTTGGGCATTCCCACTCTGACGATCGCCACACTGGTGCAAGCCAAAGATGTTTTTGATCAAGGCACCCTCTTCATTCCCCTTGTGATTGCTATGCTATCGAGTATGGTGTTTTCCTATCTGGCGATCGCTTGGCTGCTACGGTTCCTGCAACGCCATTCCACTTGGATCTTTATCTGGTATCGGATTGGCTTGGGAGCTGCGTTGTGGGGCGCGATCGCCCTCGGTAGTCTGCCAGCCTAAGGAACAAATTTAGCAAAATTTAACTTTATCTGTGGTTGAGATCACAGGGAAATGAGGGATATCTGAGCATACTAGATGTGGGATAGTGAAATCAAGGAAGCTGTACAGGGGCGCGATTGCTATCCAACCCAATCAAGCCAGGAAGGCACACCTGGATCTGCTTATTTTGTTTTGACCACAGTAGGGAAACCCAAGCGCGTGTTCTATGTTCAGCACGACAGGCAACACGGACCTAAAGCATTCCACCCTTTCGCTGTTGCAGGCCTACCAAGATAACCCTGCACCGGAATTGCGGAATCGCCTTGTTGAGTTGAACATAGGATTGGTGCGCAAGGAAGCCCATCGCTGGGTACAGTGCACCCAAGAAAGCTTTGACGATCTCATGCAAGTGGGCACCCTTGGTCTTATTCACGCCATTGAACGCTTTGACCCAACTAAGGGGGTGGCCTTTAGTTCCTTCGCGATTCCCTATATTCGCGGTGAAATTCAACACTACCTGCGGGACAAAAGTCCCCAAATTCGCGTACCCCGACGTTGGCAAACATTGCAAAGCCAAGGAAAGCGAGTCATGCGGGAATTACGCCAACAGCTGGAGCGCCCCCCCACCGATAGCGAAATTGCCCAGGCCCTCGATGTCCCCCTTGAGGAATGGCAAGCGGCAAAATTTGCCAGCTACTACACCACCCCTGTTAGCCTCGATGCCCCTACCTTTGAGGGTGAGGAAGAGGCCGTTGCCCTCGGTGACGTCGTGCCCGATCAACGGTACCAAAGTTTTCAACTGGCCGAGGAAGATCGCATTCGTTTGCAGCAGTGTCTGCGCAAACTGGAAGCCCGTACCTGTCAAATTCTGGAATTTGTCTTTTTGCATGATTTGAGTCAAAAAGAAACCGCTGAACTTTTGGGCCTCAGTGCGGTCACAGTCTCTCGGCAGATTAAAAAAGGCCTCCAAGCCCTACAACAGATGATGCGTCACGACGACGCTGAATCTTGAAAAGGCATAAAATATATTCATGGTTGATTTTGCTGCCCCCCTAGCGGCTTTAGCGGCGCATCGTTGGTTCAAACTCATTAACGGTGCCAGTTTCCAAGATGTTGCCCAAATTTATAACCTGACGTTGGCCTATGCACTTGCAGGGGCTGATTGTATTGATGTGGCCGCCGACCCTGCCGTGATTTACGCAGCCAATGAGGCCTTGGCCGTTGCCGCCAGCCTTGGTGCAACCCGCCCCCTACTGATGGTGAGTATTAACGATGGGACTGACCCCCATTTTCGAAAGGCCACATTTGATCCAAGTCGCTGTCCGCCAGGGTGCGATCGCCCCTGTGAACGCATTTGTCCTGCCGAGGCGATTCGTTTTAATGAACAGGTGCAAGGGGTGGTGCGCGATCGCTGCTATGGATGTGGTCGCTGTTTACCCCTGTGCCCGTTGGGCCTAATTACCACCGATGAGCAGCCCGCAGTCTTTGAGGACATCACGTCCCTGATTAGGGCTGGCACAATCCAAGCCCTCGAAATCCACACCCAACCCCAACGTTACAGTGCCTTTAGCGAGCTTTGGCAGCAAGTGCGCCCATGGGTACGGTATGTGCAGGTGCTGGCCATCAGTTGTCCCCAAGGGGAGGGGATAATTGACTATTTGCGTTGGATCAATAGGCAGATTCAACCTTTGGAGTGTGCTCTCATTTGGCAAGCAGATGGCCGCCCTATGAGTGGCGATATTGGCGATGGCGCAACGCGAGCCACCATTCAATTGGGTCAGGCGATTTTAGGGGCAAATTTACCCGGATTTGTGCAGTTGGCGGGCGGCACAAATGGCCATACGGTTGCTAAACTCAGGGCAATGGGACTATTAGCCCCAGGGGGAATTGCTGGTGTGGCCTATGGTAGTTATGCCCGCAAACGCCTAGCCCCTTTCCACGCGATCGCCGACCAACCCTGGCAAACGGTTCCTGACGTCCTTGCAGCGGCTGTTGCTGAAGCAGCCACCCTTGTCTCTCCGTTGAAATCTGTCCCGTCACCCTCTGTACCCTATGGTTGAATTGACTGCTGGACAACGCCAAGTCACTGACGATCTCGATCAATTATTAGCCATCCTACCGCCGCCCCTTGGACAGTCCCTCACCCATCATCCGCAGCGGGAAGAACTCTTAGAAATTGTTCTAGATTTGGGGCGATTGCCAGAAGCGCGGTTTATCCACAGCACCCAATACCTTGCCGAGACCCCCGTCAGCCGTGAGATGTTGCAATATGCCGTGGATCGGGTGGGCGAATTTAGTGGTGACAATCGCGCTGGGATTGAGCGCACACTGCACCGTATTAGTGCCCTGCGCAATCGCCAAGGAACAATTATTGGCTTGACCTGCCGGGTGGGGCGAGCCGTCTTTGGCACGATTGGCATGATTCGCGACTTGGTTGAAAGTGGCCAGTCCATTTTGCTGCTGGGGCGTCCAGGGGTTGGTAAAACCACGGCACTGCGGGAAATTGCTCGCGTCTTGGCGGATGAGTTGCACAAGCGGGTGGTGATTATTGACACCTCCAATGAAATTGCTGGCGACGGCGATATTCCCCATCCGGCCATTGGCAAGGCACGGCGGATGCAGGTGGCACGCCCAGAACTGCAGCATCAGGTGATGATTGAGGCGGTGGAAAACCACATGCCAGAAGTAATCGTCATTGATGAGATTGGCACAGAATTAGAGGCCCTGGCCGCCCGCACGATCGCCGAGCGGGGAGTCCAACTCATTGGTACAGCCCATGGCAACCAAATTGAGAACCTGATGAAAAACCCCACCCTTGCTGATTTGGTGGGGGGGATTCAATCGGTCACCCTAGGGGATGAGGAAGCCCGCCGGCGGGGCACCCAAAAAAGTGTCCTTGAACGTAAAGCCCCGCCCACCTTTCAAATGGCCGTGGAAATGCTAGAGCGCGATCGCTGGGCCATTCATCTCGATGTGGCTGCCAGTGTGGATCTCCTGTTGCGGGGTCGCCAACCAGTTCCCGAAATTCGCAGCGTTGCTGCCGATGGCTCAGTGGTGATTAGTCGCCCTGAACCTGCCCCTCAGCGATCGGAGGTCAAATCTGCGCCCCGGCGCCCCTCCTGGCGAGATAGTGGCCAGATGCTACCCGTCGTTGATGCCAACAAAGAACCCCTGCGGGCGAATTTTGCCCAACTGCTTGAAGCGACACTGGATGCCCCCACCGTTGGTCCAAATGGTGAAGAGCTCCCCCTCCACGTTTTTCCCTACGCCGTCAGCCGCCACCATTTAGAGCAGGCAATTCACACCCTAAACCTGCCCATTGTGGTCACGAAGGACATTGATCAGGCGGATGTCATTTTGACGCTGCGCTCCCACCTCAAGGGCGAAAGCAAGCTGCGGCACTTGGCCCATATCCATCATCTGCCGGTGCATGCGATTAAAACCAATAGTATGGCACAGATTGTGCGGGGTCTGCGGCATCTGCTTGGCATTGAGGACCCCACCCCTGCGGAGTCAACCGATCTCTCCCTCTTTAGTCCCACTGGGAGCGATGATGAGCTAGAGGCTCTGGAGGAGGCGCGCTTAGCTGTTGAGCAAATTGTGATTCCCAAAGGCCAGGTGGTTGAATTATTGCCGCGATCAGCGAATATTCGGCGGATGCAGCATGAGCTGGTTGAGCACTACCAGTTGACTTCCTGTAGCTTTGGTGAGGAGCCAAACCGACGACTACGGATTTATCCTAACCTCTTGCGCTAATTTGGGATTGACCAGCGCTTGTAAAAAGGTGCCTATGCGGTCAATGGGCAAAACATGCTGCACACTCCCAAGGGCAATAGCCTCCTTGGGCATGCCAAAAATCACACTGGTGGCTTCATCTTGGGCAATGGTGATTCCGCCAACCTTGGCGATCGCTTGCATCCCTGCTGCGCCATCATCTCCCATTCCCGTGAGCAATACCCCCACGACGGCATTGCCATAGTAGGCTGCTAGGGAGCGAAACATCGCATTGACCGAGGGACAATATCGTTCATGGGCAGCGGCGGGTATCAGACAAAACTTACCTCGGCGATCAATTTCTAGATTTAAATGATCTGGTGCAAAATAGACGGCTCCAGGTTGGGGCGTCTCACCCGCGGTTGCCACAGTAACCCGCAGTTTGGTTTCTTGGGATAGCCAACCTATCAGACCGCCGAGAAAGCCGGAACTAATATGCTGGGTACAGACAATGGGTAAAGGGAAGGTTGCAGGCAACGACTGCAAGACTTTGGCAATAGCTTGAGGGCCACCGGTGGAAGCGCCAATGCCAACAATAGCTAGGTTTGATGAGGAGTGTTTCTTTGGGAGGTGTGGCGCTGCAACACTTGTGGAACTAGGGGCAGGACGTAGGGGACGGGTAAACACTTTCACCCCCGCGAGCACTCGAATCTTACTAAGCAGTTGGGCGCGATCGTAATCGGCTAGCAGACCGCTACTCGGCTTGGGAAACACATCAATTGCACCTGCTTGCAGCAGCTCAAAGGCTGTTTGGCCTTCTGCCGCAGCGACACTGATCACTAGAACAGGACATGGGTAACGCGCCATAAGTTGACGGGTTAGCTCCAACCCATCTATTTCCTTCATGTACAGATCCGTACAGACAACATCCGGTTGGCAGGATGGAATTGCAATGAGGGCCTCTTTGCCGTTGGTCGCTACCCCAACAACCTGAATGTCCGATGCAGATTGCAATAGTTGCTTGAGGATGTTCAGGGCAATTGGCGAGTCTTCAACTAGAAACACCCGAATAGTCATTGAGGTAGACTTTACACATTACTCATGGGATCAAAATCTTGGGAGCTTTGCTGCCGGTGAGCATCTGAGTCTCTCCAGTCTAGGAAGAAATCCAGAACAGTTGGAGAACTGCTAACACCGATCGTAAGAATTGGGTGGGAAAACCACTATTGGATTATTGGATGGCCTCAATTTAAAGCCCTGTCTTCCTGTCATTCCTAAATCCACAAAAGTGATATTGGGTTGACTTCGCCCAATTTGAAGACAATAGGAGAGTTCTCACTAGGAAGAACAGTGGCTCTAGCCATTCCACGGTACCCTACTTTTGAGCGAGTCATCCTCACCCTTCTGGCGGTAATCAAGAAATAATGGGAAGGCAAGGCTATGCAGTAGGTCTTTTAATCTGGTTTGCGTGTCTATTGTTAGCTCCACTACTTCTGAACAACTAAGTCAGACTTAATTTTAACACAGTTTAATAGCTAGCATGGCTACTCTTAAAACTCCTCTTGGATTAGCCTACTTTTTTGCTGGCGAGAACCCGAATCTTGGTAATTAAAGTACTCTTGAGGCGCTCATAATCTGCTGCTGAACCAGCAGTGGGCTTGGGAAAGAAATCAAGGGCACCGGCCTGCATCAGGTTATAGATATTATCCACATCCGTGGGTTGTACGGCGTTACTAATCACTAGTACGGGACGGGGAAATCGCTTCATGACTTCCTTGGTAAATTCTAAGCCGTCCATGCCCGGCATTTGCAGATCAGTACAGATGACATCGGGCTGGGTACGCTGGATAACTTGGAGGCCTGAAGCGCCATCCATCGCAGTTCCCACGACCTCCACTTCCTCCGAGGAGTTAATGAGTCGTTGCAAAATCTCGAGGGCAACTGCCGAGTCTTCAATCAGAACTACTTTAATTTTGCTCATGAATCAGCTCCTTAAGGGTATCAAGTAGTAGAGTTTGGTCAAAGTTACCTTTGGTCAGGTAAGCATTGGCACCAGCGGCAAGGGCGCGCTGACGATCGCTCGCTCCTGCTAAGGTGGTAACAAGGATAATCGGCAGGGTTTTATACTCAGGGAGTTGGCGAATTCGCCGGGTCATTTCAATACCGTTTTGCTGCGGCATTTCCACATCTGAGACCACTGCCTGAAAGTGACCTGTGCGCAATTGTTGGAAACCATCGGCACCATCAACAGCGGTGGTGACCTCATAGCCCGCCCGCTCCAAAATGCGCCGCAGTTGGGTACGAATGGGCAAGGAGTCTTCAACCAAGAGGATGCGAGGCTTGGCAACCGGCTGGAAAACCCGACTCATCTGGGCATCATCGAGGGTGCGCATCAAGGCACTGGGGCGCAATAGGTGACACGGTTCACCGTTATCAAGAAGGGTGACGCCCAAGAGGTAGGGGAGCTGTTGCAGCAGAGGATGGGGGGGTTTAAGCTGCACATTTTGAAAATCCACAATTTCGTCAACAATGAGGCCACGATAGCGATTGCCCTGCCGCAAAATCACACAGGGATAGGGGGGAGGTTGGGGTGGTGTCTGTTGTCCCAAGAGAACTGCTAACCAAGCAATGGGCACAGGATGGTTGTTCCACAGCAGGGTAGGCTCACTGACCTCTAAGAGGAACTCCTCCTGTCGTAAGAGTAAGCTGGTGGCGATCGCGTCAATAGGCAAGCCATAGAAATACTCCTGCAACCGCACCACCAGGATGGCCATTGTCCCCCGATTGGCTTGCAGTGTTATTTGGAAACGGCAACCTTGTCCCGGTGTCGATTGAACTTGAAGACTCCCATTGAGTTCCTCCACATTGGTGCGCACTACATCTAAACCGACCCCACGTCCCGACAGAGTGCTAACCTGCTGGCGGGTGGAAAAGCCCGGAGTAAAAATCAGTGCCTCAATCTCACTGGGGCCCATAGCTGCCAATTCTGCTTCCGTATAAAGTCCCCGTTTTAGCACTGCCTCCCGAATAGCCGATCGATCAAGGCCACGACCATCATCAATAACTTCAATGACCACTTCATTGCCCTGGCTACGGCCACGAACTGTTAGGGTTCCTTCGGCAGGCTTCCCCTGTTGCTGCCGTTCGGCGGGAGACTCAATTCCGTGATCAAGAGCATTGCGCACCAAGTGGATCAAGGGGTCTTTCACCCCCTCAAGAATCCGCCGATCTACCGTGACTTCGGCACCCTCAATAATTAACCGCACCTGCTTGTTTTGTTCCTTGGCAATATCCCGCACAGCACGGGGCAGTAGGTTAAAAATTGTGGCCAAGGGCAAAAATTGGAGGTTTTGAATCTCATGTTTGAGGCCACCCACCACAGCAGTGAGGTAAGCCTCATCAACGCTAGCACGGGCCTGCAATTGTTGCAGAGATCTGCCTAGGGTATCTAGTTGTTGCCGCAAGTGATCGTAATGCTGCCGCAAGGCAAAGAGCTCGGGATAGGGCTGCAGCAGGCGTTGACTGGCAAGGGTATGTGCTTGAAGCTGCTCCCAGTAATTGAGGGTTTCAGTAATGAGTTCCTGTTGGCGAGCAAGCCGCTGCTGGGTGAGACTCAAGTCGCCAATAGTCGTCATTAGGGCATCTAGCTTGTGACTGGCTACCCGCACGCTTTCAATCTGATAGCGATCGTCAGGGGTAGCAAGAGTTTTGGGGTCAACAGCTTCTTCCTCGAAAGTAGGAGGAGCTGGAATCTCCTGGAACGTTTCATGGGGGGCAATCAGGGAATCGAGACCGAGATCAAGATCGTCGTCAGTTGCCGAGGGGGTTACTGAGGAAGCACTGGGATTTGGGGGCACCTGGGTAGTGCCACTATGTAAAACTTGTATTAGCTCAGCCGCAATATGAAAAGTACTGATGTTGGCTGGTTCTCCAGTTACTGCTTCATGGACAATTTTTTTGACTGCATCCAGACCACGGTAGAGAACTTCAAACAGATCTGGGCTAGGTTCTAAATTGCCCTGCCGCCACTGGCTAAAAATCTCCTCTAGGTGGTGAACCAGAGTTTCGGCGTCGGTTACCCCTAGCATCCGTGAGTCACCCTTGAGGGAGTGGGCTTCCCGCATGAGGGTTTCAAGGGGAGAGCGATCGTAGGGATGGGTTTCAAGGGCAAGAAGTCCAGATTCAATGGCTTGCAGATGCTCGGCACTAGCGATCTGGTAGAGCGATCGCAACTCACCATCTTCAATGTACATGGATGCACACAACCCCTAGACCGAGTTTTGCAAAGTTTCTGCAGCTTCCAACAGTTGCTGGGTTGCTGTCCTAATTTGGGAAATGCTTGCAGAGGTTTCCTGGGCACTTAGATTGATGGCGTTCATCGCTGAAATCACCTGTTGCACTCCCACAGCCTGCTGTTTGGAACTGAGGGCAATTTGTTGAGTGTTCAAGTGCACTGCCTCAACGGCACTGGTAATTGTCGTGAAGGTTTCCGAAGTGCTCTGTGCCAATTTAGCACACTCATTACTGGCTTTCATGCCTTCATCAGTGACCATGACCGTACCGTTCATGGCTGCTTGCACCTCACGAATCAGGTTGGTAATTTTCTCGGCTGATTTTTTACTTTGATCCGCCAGTTTGCGAACTTCCTGAGCTACCACAGAAAACCCCTTGCCCTGTTCACCCGCTCGTGCTGCTTCCACTGCTGCATTCAAAGCCAGAATATTAGTCTGGTTGGCAAGGTCGCCAACCAATTCAGAAATGGCAGTGACTTGAGTCATCTGCTCGCTCAATTGCATGATCTTCTCGGCGATCATCATGACATTATCCCTAAGAGTATTGATCCCATTGACTGTTTGTTGAACCGTTTCTTTACCATAGTTAGCCAGCTCCATTGCCTGCTTGGCGCCTGCTGCTGAGGCCTGAGCTTGCTCTGCCGATTGACGGGAGGAAGCGCCCAACTCTTCCATCGTGGTGGTAGTCTGATTCACCGAGGCAGCCTGTTGGGCAATTACCTTTTCCTGTTCTTCAACTGCCGTAGCAGTCTCATTGGCAGAGGTCGCGATTTGGGTGGATATCCGTGAAAGCAGAGCAAGGGTACCCTTGACAGTGAAAATAACAATAACAACCAACAGAATTTGCACAATAAAAAAAATGATTTCAACAACTTGAACGAAATCACTTGATCTTTTAGCGGCAATTTCAGCAGCCTTAACAGTGTCATCGCTCAGCTTAAAGAAATCCTCACTGTCTTGAACTAAGCGAGCAACATTCACTTTGGACTGCTGGAGCTGCTCTTTGAGCTTTTGCCACTGCGATTGCAATTGTAGCATTAAGGTGCGGAATTCTTGATCCTTGGCAGGGGGAATTCCCATTTCCACATCACCATTGATCAGAGCATTAATTCGGCGATTGTTGGAAGCAATAAGTTCGTCGATATTACCCCCTCCAAGGCGCAGTTTCACAATTCGCTGAGTACCACCACGTACGCGACCTACCTCGTTAATAACCAAGAAATCATCCTTAGCCTGGTTAAAGGTAGAGACATAGAGGCCCAAGGAGGATAAGCTCAACAGGGAAATGCCACCAATCAGAAAATAGAACCGATAGCGAATACGCATGATTAATCCTCACAAAAACTAGGAAAGAAATATAACTGTAGGCTCATTTTACCTCCTAAGCAGCCCTAGTTGGGACAATTAATTTGTTTACTAACTGATTGATGTTGAGCAATTTGATAACTCGCCCTTCTTCAATGATAGAACCAACATAACCGCTGTCATGAACTGCCAAAAAAGAGCTTAACTTCAGCTTGTCAGAGCGATAGGTGATGATTCCCCGTACATCATTAATTAAAATCCCTAGTAACATGGAATCCACTTTGAGAACCACTGCCTTCTTGAGGGGGGCGGGTGATTGGGGTAGGTGCAGTACTTCTCGTAGATCGAGTAGGGAGATAACTTCGTTCTGGAGAGAGGCATGGCCGGCAATGAGACTTGGTGCTTTTGGGGCCGGAACAAGACGGTTAACTTGAATAAATTGCTGAATTTCCCTCAGTGGAATGGCAAACTCTTCTCCCTCTAGGTCAAAGGCTACCGCTGTGAGTGTTCCCTCTAAAGGGTCTTGGGTTGCTGTCTGGTGACATAGAGCTTGTTGCCGTTCCCGCAGGAGTGCTCGCTGAGCTAAGGTTGCCGTTGGCCAATAGCGGTCGTAGAAGTCGTAGCTGGGATAGTGCTCTAGTTCTGCTGAAATTCCTTCGGATGTGAGTCTTGCTACCTCCGCTGGTGCGCGAATGAGGGTGTCAACATTGATTAAAATCAGCATCTCCTGAGCCACTTGAGCGAGGCCTGCCACAAACGCAGTATTGAGGGGACTAGGATGACCGTACTCGGGCTCTTTGCGCAGTTCAACAGTGCTCCCCAGAATTACATCTTCCACTTGATTGACGACCACCCCCACGCGCAAGCCCGTTGCTTTCAGCACAATTACAACGTCAGTCTCTCGACACTGAGGCGGCGTGATCCCTAGGCGACAGCTTAGATGCATGATGGGAATGAGATTCCCCCGCAGGTTGAGGACTCCAAGAATATCGTTAGGTGCCTCTGGGAGAACTGTAAGTTCTGGGAGACTAAAAATCTCCTCAACTGTGGATAAGGGGAGCAGGCACTTTAACCCAGCAGTTGTCAGTTGCAAATAGTCCATGGCATGGTAGCTAGATAAGTTTCTCAATTGTATTGAGGAGCAACTCGCGATCTACAGGCTTCGTGAGATAGGCATTGGTACCGGCCATGTGCCCCCTGGCGCGGTCAACAAGCCCATCTTTAGCTGTAAGCATGACTACTGGAATGTTCTTAAACTTCTCAATTTTGCGAATCGTGCGGCAAAAATCAAAGCCATCCATTTCTGGCATGGTCACATCTAAGATAATCAGGGAAACATTGCAATCATTTAACAAAGCCAGAGCATCTATCGCGCTTGTTGCACTGACAACCTCATAGCGATCGCCAAGGGCACGGCGAATCATGGCCTGTACAATCGGACTGTCATCCACTGTCAAAACAACGGGCAACTTGACGCAAGTGGCCGTCGTGGTCATAAATCCTAGCAGACCATCCTTAGCCCATTGCCCATAGAGGGATGCCAAAGCTAAAGAGTCTTTGTAGGTTCCCTCGGCAATGTCAGCAATGGTTCTGTCGCCGGTGACCCAAGTTTTGAGATGGTGCAGGGTAACTTCGTCGCGGATTGTCTGTAGGGCGCCTGCATGGAGGCGAGGAATAGCTTCCAGGGAGGGGACAGTTGGATAAAACCGCTGCCAAAGAGATTTACGGTTCTTAATCCGCTGTAGAATGACCTCTGGGTCAATCCCATGACCATCGTCGCCGTAGCATAGATCACAACTGGCGTCCGCCTGCAATTTGACAAAACAACTGTAGGGAAACAGGCGTTCTAAAAGCACCGTTGAGCGTTCAATCATGACTTTTTTAATAGTCTCCCAACTCAGTGCTCGTATGCTGACGACTGCTTCTAAATGAGAGCGATGGGAGGTATCCTTTGCGTGACTACGCGCATACTCAATTAGCGTATCTATGAAGCCCACCTTGAGCATTTTCCCCAACAGGTGCAGGAGGTCGTCAGGGCTAGGAAGATGAGCCTCCACAAAGGTCAATCCGCCTTGATAGCAGCCGAGATAATAGACTAATTGACGTTGTATTTCTGGGATCGTTGCTCCTACCTTCAAAATACCAGTAAATTCCTGGAATTTAATTTTTTCCAGCAGCTTTGGTAACGGTAGGACGGCCTCTAAAGACTCACTAGGCCGGTAGATAGTCATATTTTCAAAAGCCTGCATCGCCCCTCCTTGTGAGGACAATAGATAGTTGTCAGAAGTAAAAATTTACCCCCCTGCTCAGAATAGCTAATTAGCAGGTTGACTGAGCTAGGTTAATCTTAAGGGAAGTATTCGTTAGGTCAGTGTATTGAAAGTTACATTCATCATCACTCTGTACTTCTTTTCTTTACTGAATTTTTCTGACCTCCACTTTTGAGATTAAAACTAGGTTAATGCGAGGAATTTTACCCCACTCCTAGACTCCTGGGATAGATAGGGCGGCAACTTGCCTCAGGTAATGACGCAGCAGTGCTACCGTAGCCCCTTGGCGAAAAGGAACGATCTGATCCTCTGGCTGCTTCTGAAGCAGCATTTCTGCTGTTGCTAGGAGAGGGGCAACAAGATCAAACTCTTGCTCAGCAAGGTGGAGTTCAATGAGTTCAACATAGGCCTCTACTGTATTGGGGCTCAGAAAGATAATCCGCCGTAGATACTCTTTGGCGGCTGTTTTATCCTGTTGCTCCTGGGCAATGTGGGCAAGGAGAAAGAGAGCAGCAATGTTTTGGGGGTTGAGGCAGAGGAGCTGTTGCCCAAGGGCGATCGCCTTGGTGTAACGGCCTTGATCGGCGTGGATTTGCGCCATCAATAACAGACACTCTTCATTGTTGGGCTGAGACTGCTGCCACTGTTGTGCCAAAATCAGAGCACGGTTGTAGTCGCCTTCCCTGAGGGCAATCTTTGTTTGCTCCTCAAGGGATAGGACGGGAATAGGGGGTGGCATGGATGGAGTGTTAGGGTGACCCAGTGGATGCTGACTTAATTGATGGCGACTTAACTGATAAACGACTGACTCTGGAAAACTCAGGACTTGCAGCGGGCCGATGTCCTGTCCTTGCAGTTCCGTGTGTCCGGTGAGCAAATAGCCACCAGCGCGCAATAGTGAGACAAAAGCCCCTAGGGTCTGCTGAATGGCAGCACTGTCAAAGTAGATAAAGACATTACGGCAGACAATCAGATCCACGCTGGCAGGGGGTAGCTCATACTCTGCAACATTCAGCAGATTAAGGCAGCGAAAGCGTACCCATTGACGTAGGGAGGGTATCACTTCCCACCCTCGACCAGTCTCCCGAAAGTACCGAGCTTGTAGGCTCGGATCTATTCCCCGAAAAGACCAATGACCATAGATGCCTGCCTGCGCTTTGGAGATTGCCGCTTGACTGAGGTCATATCCGACAATGCTTAATTGCCAGTCAGTGGGATTTGGCAGCAGCTCCTTAAGCAAAATAGCTAAGGAATAAACCTCCTCCCCTGTGGAACAGCCAGCACTGACAAGCCGCAATGTCCGATCCTGCCGATGACGGGCAATTAGATCGGGCAGTAAACGTTCCCGCAAGAGTTTGATCTGACCTTGATCTCGAAAAAAATAGCTCTCACCGGTGGTAATGAGATCTGCTAATTGTTTCCATTCCTGTTGACTATGGGTGAACTGGGGCTTGGCTAAGAGGGCGAGATACTCGCTGGGATGCTGATAATTGAGAGCACGACAGCGATTCAGGAGCTTGCGGCTTAGGTAGGGTTTGTCTTGAGGGCGAATACTGATGCCAGTTTGGCAACGAATCAGCTCTACAAACTGTTCAAGTAATTGATCGTTCATAGGGTCAATTTAACACCAAGGGGCTAACACTGGTGTGCGATCGCCCCCTAGGGTATGATTGTAGGGTTGAACTCTGTAAATCGCAGGCAACACCTGAGTGCAATGGAACTTGCTAGCGGCTCTTGCAGAGTCATGGAAAATCATTGGAATTACACATTTCTAGGATGACCACCCCTTTACTTCTACGTGCTGCCCGTGGTGAAAGCGTTGAGCGTCCCCCCATTTGGTTGATGCGGCAAGCTGGGCGCTACATGAAGGTCTATCGTGACCTGCGCGATCGCTATCCCTCGTTTCGCGAGCGATCGGAAATTCCGGAGCTCGCCGTTGAGATATCGCTCCAGCCTTTCCGCGCCTTTGCCCCTGATGGGGTGATCCTCTTTTCCGACATTCTCACGCCCTTACCCGGCATCGGCATTCCCTTTGACATTGTTGAAAGTAAAGGGCCAATCATTGATCCGCCCATCCGCACCCTAGAGCAGGTGCAACAACTCTATCCCTTGGAGCCGGAGGTGGCCTGTCCTTTTATTCGGCCAATTCTAGCCACACTGCGCCAAGAAGTCGGCGATCGCGCCGCAGTACTGGGGTTTGCTGGTGCCCCCTGGACCCTTGCGGCCTATGCCATTGAGGGCAAAAGCTCCAAGGACTACATCCAAATTAAAGCCATGGCCTACCACGAGCCAGACCTGCTCCACAAATTCCTGAACCATTTGGCCACGGCCATTGCGGACTACCTCTGCTATCAAATTGACTGCGGCGCCCAAGTGGTGCAACTTTTTGATTCCTGGGCAGGTCAACTCAGCCGTCAGGACTACGACACCTTTGCGTTTCCCTACCAAAAGCAGGTGATCCAGCAGGTCAAAGCGGTCTATCCCGATGTGCCCATCATCCTCTACATCAATGGCAGTGCCGCAATTGTGGATCGCATGGCAGCAACGGGAGTAGACATTGTCAGCCTCGACTGGACTGTTGATATTGGCACCATTCGTCAGCAGTTCCCCGCCGCTGTTGGCCTGCAGGGAAATTTAGACCCAGTGATCCTCTTTGCTCCGCCGCCAGTACTTAAAGAGCGGTCTTTGGCCATTATTGAGGCGGGTCGCAAGGGGAAATATATCTTTAACCTTGGTCACGGTGTTCTTCAAGGTACCCCTGAGGAAAATGTGGCCTTTCTCTTTGACTTGGTGAAGTCCCTTGCCTAATGCGAATTCTAATCACAGGTGCCAATGGCTGCATTGGTCAATACATTTCTGAGGCCCTGATCCAAGAGACAGATCATGAATTGTTTTTGCTGGTGCGGGATCCTTCACGCCTACATCTTGATCCTTACCAGCGATCGGGGGTGAATGTGGTTCAGGCAGATCTGATGGATCTAACGCCATTGGAACCGCTGCTACCCACCTTTGATGTGGCCATCCTGACGGCAACCGCCTGGGGGGGAAGCAATGTCTTTGCCATTAACTACGAGCAAACCTGCCAGCTCCTCAGGCAACTGGATCCACAGCGCTGCCAGCGGGTATTTTATTTTTCAACAGCCAGTATTCTCAATCAGCAGATGCAACCGCTGCCGGAGGCAGGTACCCTAGGAACGGATTATATTCGCTCAAAGTATGAGTGTCTCCACGCCATTGAGCAGTTACCGGTGGCCGATCGCCTGATTGAACTTTTTCCAACGATGGTTTTTGGCGGTGGCCCCGATGGCAAGCGTCCTTCCTTTATCACCGCAGGCATGGGGGAAGTCCTCAAGTGGTTGTGGTTGGCCCGCTTCTTCCGCGCCGAGGCCAGTTTTCACTTTATCCATGCCCGCGATATTGCTCAGGTGGTGCTCTACCTGTTGCAGCACCCAGAGTATCCGGTACCGCGCCGCGTGGCTTTGGGTAACCCGCCAATGACCGTCAACGAGATGTTGGCACAATTGTGTGCTGCTGCCAAGCTGCACATCTACGGCCAGATTCCCTTGACCTTGCCGCTGGTCAATTTCCTTGTGCGAGTATTTCGGGTGCAGATGTCCCCTTGGGATTATTTTTGCCTACAGTATCGCAACTTTACCTACGAGACGGTGCTCAACCCCCAAGCCTTGGGGCTAACCCCCTACTGTGGGACGGTGGCGGATTTGCTACGCTGTAGTTTGGGCACCGCAGACCCCTCAACCAACAGTTAGAGACGCTTTGATGGCAGGGATTTGGTTACTGAAGTCGGAAGCAAGCGTTTTTTCTTGGCAGGATTTGAAGGCCGCTCCCCAGCAAACCACTTGTTGGGAAGGGGTACGCAACTACCAAGCCCGCAATTTGATGCGCGATCGTATGCAAGTGGGCGATCGCGTGCTTTTCTACCACAGTAATGCCAACCCACCGGCAATCATGGGCATTGCTGAAGTTGTCAGGCCCGCCTATCCGGATCACTTTGCTTGGAACCCTGAGAGTCGCTACTTTGACCCCAAAAGCACCCCTGACAATCCCCGCTGGGTTATGGTGGATATCCAGTATCGCCGTGACTTTTTGCCCCCAATTACGCTGCCGGAACTGCGGCAAACCCGTGGCCTGGAGGGGATGCTGCTGCTGCAAAAGGGTTGCCGTCTTTCGGTCCAACCGGTAACTGAATCGGAGTGGCAGATCATTCTTAGCTTGCGATCGCCCTAGGGTTGACGAGACAGAGGGCGTAGATAGGGTAAATTTTTGACGTGGCGATCGCTAGCGTACTCAAAACCAAAATCGGCGTATTCTGCCGTATTCACCAGGCGCCGAAAGGCCGATAAACCAATCCGGCGTTTGCCATCAAGGGTGCTGACCTTTGAATAGGGATTCTCAGGATCTCCCCCCAACAGTTGAAAGGCTTCTTCGGGAGTCAGCCACTCGTGGCTGGGGTCAGCGGTGGGAATTTTCTCCTCTAGGTGTTTGAGCTTTGCTGCCAACTGCTCCCAGATATTGCGGCGGTGCGGGTTGACCCGTAGATGGGACTTCAGCGATCGCCACAATAGCTGCAGTTGCACCCCCAAATACTGGAAAAAACGCTTGATCAACCGCCCAATCTGATTCAACAGCAGCGGTAATCCCGTTGGCGGTGGTGGCGACGATCGCTCAAGAACAACCATACTCCAGCCGCAGGCACTACACACTTGGCGGCCAGAGGACAAGGGTTTCCCTAAGCGGGCGCCACAGCGTGGGCAAGTTTCGAGCATGATTCCAGTATGAATGACGTTTCATCAGGGATAGATCAAATTTTAGCTGTTGACCGCGGCCGGCGATAAAAGGGGCGAGGCACCACCACCGCTGGCACCCAGCGATCGCGCACCTGCACCGCCAGTTCACGACCTATATGGGCAAACTCTGGAAAGACATAGCCAAGGGCGATCGCCTTCCCCAATGTGGGAGATAGGGTGCCACTGGTAATTTCCCCCACAGCCTGGGCTCCGGCATAGATTGGGTAGCCGTGGCGAGCAATGCCTTTGCCCCGTAGTTCTAACCCCACCAATTGCCGCTCAATGCCCTGCTGCTTTTGCGCTAAAAGGGCAGCACGACCCACAAAATCGGGCTTTTGCCAATCAATTAAGCCATTGAGCCCCGCCTCTAGGGGGGTGGTTTGCTCATCCATATCCTGGCCGTAGAGGAGCATGGCTGCCTCCAGCCGCAGCGTATCCCGTGCCCCCAACCCACAGGGAGTAACACCTGCCGCCAACAGGGTTTGCCACAACTGTTGCCCCACTTCGGCGGGGACAAGAATTTCCCAACCATCTTCGCCCGTGTAGCCGGTGCGTGCTATCCAAGCGGGCTGTCCCAGTAGGTTGACTTGAGTATGGCGATAGGCTTTGATCACCCCTAGGGGGAGATCGCACAGGGGAGACAGCGTTGCCGTCGCCGCCGGCCCTTGAAGAGCAATCAGCACCTGGGTCGCTGACTCATCGATGCGCTCAATACTGGCCGGTAAATGCGTTTGAAACCAATCCCAATCCTTAGAGGTTGTGGCGGCATTGACAATACAGCGCACTTGGCCCTCGTCAATGTAGAGAATGAGATCATCCACAATCCCCCCGGCGGCATTGAGAAGAACCGTATACTTGGCTTGACCGGGCTGGAGCTGGCTCAGATTTGTGGGCACCAAGTTTTGCAGCGCAGCTACCACCCCATCGCCCCGCAACACAAACTTGCCCATGTGGGAAATATCAAACATCCCCACCTGCTGCCGTACAGCTTGGTGTTCCTGCAAAATACTACTGTACTGCAGGGGCATTTCCCAGTTGCCAAAGGTGGTAAACCGTGCGCCCTGATGCAGGGGATAGAGCGGGGTGTGTCGTAAGGATTCACTCATCAGTGACCACCGGAAATAGACTCTCTAGTTGTTGTTCGAGTTGAGCAGCAGTCAGGGCCGGTTCACGGCAGCGCCGGCCTTCACAGACCAAGGCCAGAGGCTCTAGATCATCGCGGACCTTGAGCACAGCGGTTGGTAGGTAGCGATCCAAGAGGGAGGCTGCCTGATCAGGACGAAGTTGGACACAGACAGGGTGAAGATACCACTGCAATGCTGCCAATAAGCTGGGACAGCTTTGGGGGGCCTCGCGGATGAAGTGGCTAAAAAAGCGCAGTCCCTTTTCTGCCTGTGCGAGGTAGGTGGGATGTTCTGTGAGCAAAAAGAGTTGAACCAAGTTGGCGATCGCCACCCCATTGGCAGCAGGAGTGGCATTATCTAGACCTTCCCGCTGGCGCAGGATCAAGTCGGGTCGCTCTGGGGCATTGTAGTAGCCGCCATCCTTTGCCCCCAATTCCTGATCAAACAGGGTTTGATATTGGGTCGCCAACGCCAACCACGGCTGCGCCGCCTCCCCCACGGCTAAACTGGCTTGATGCAGGGCAAGGAGAGCTTGGATCCAGTAGGCATAATCCTCGGCCTGAGCGACCTCCGCCACGGTGCCCCCATAATTGAGGCGGTAGAGTTTGCCCTGCTGATATTGGTGCTCATGGAGCCACTGAGCCGCTTTAGCGGCTCGCTGCCAGTAGGTGTGCTCTCTCCAGACTTGGGCTGCCGTTGCCAAACCGGTGATCATTAGGCTATTCCAAGCCAAAATCATTTTTGTATCGGTGACCGGCGGAATCCGGCCTGGCCAAGCCCGCCCTTTGGCAGTTGCACTATCGGTGGCCACGGCAAAGGGCTGATCCATGGGCGTATCGGCACCATAGCGGCGGGCAAAGAGCTTGCGCAGAATCGGCACCAGCGCCTGAGGATCCTCTGGAGGGCGCACCTGCTTGAGGACAATTTTGCCTTCAAAATTGCCACTGGCAGAGATGTCAAAGTGGGCTTGCAGTTGTGTCAATTCCGTTGGGGTGAGGGTCTGCTCTAGCTCCGCGTACCGCCAGCAATAAAAGGCACCCTCCTCGGGTTCGGGGTCATTGGCACTGACAAAGCTATCGGCATCCTGAGCCGCATAGAAGTACCCCTCAGGGGCGGTCATTTCGCGATCGAGCCATTGAATTGTTTGGGCAATTGCAGCGGGAATCTGGGGAGAGCGATCGCCCTGCTGCCACAGCCGCGCTAAATAGGTCACAATCTGGCCATTGTCGTAGAGCATTTTTTCAAAGTGGGGTACTGTCCACCGGGAATCCACGGTGTAGCGATGCCAGCCGCCCCCGACATGGTCATAGATGCCCCCCCGCAAGAGGTTGTCTCCCCGCCGCCGACACAGGTGCAGCAGTTCTGCAGGATTGGGACTGAAAGCCAGCCCCTGCAGGAGCATTTGGGCATAGGGCATCATAGGGAAGCAGCTGCCCTGGGGGCGATCGCCCAAAATCGGTGTCACTTGGCGAATTCCTGCCCTTAGGAGTTCTTCCGTCAGGGGGAGGGTCTCCCCCCTCTCAACGGGGGGTGCCAGATATTGCCAGAGGGTGGCCTGCTGGGCAGTGAGCTTCTCTTTTTCTTGGTCATAGAAGCGACGCACCGCCTGTAACACCTGCAAAAACCCCGGCCGGCCATAGCGCGGCTGCACTGGAAAGTAGGTTCCCCCATAAAAGGGACGGCGATCCTGAGGGGTAAGAAAGATATTCAGCGGCCAGCCCCCTTCACCGGTCATCAGTTGCAACGCCTGCATATAGATGCTGTCAATATCGGGTCGCTCTTCGCGATCCACCTTAATCGGCAGGAAATAGGCATTGAGATAGGCGGCAATCTCCAGATCCGAGAAGGCTTCCCCCTCCATCACGGTGCACCAGTGGCAACTGGAATAGCCAATCGAGAGAAAAATCACCCGATCCTCTGCCGCGGCTTTGGCCAGGGCTTCATCACACCACGGCCACCAGTCAATGGGGTTTTCGGCGTGCTTGCGCAGATAGAGGCTTTGGCACTGGCTAAGGCGATTCGGCATGGGGGCGTACCATTTCGACACTAATTTGACCTGTAAAGTTGGGCACAGGCGGCGCGAGTTTTGTTACACGCACAGCAGCCCGCTGCACTTGGGGCGGTGTAAGGCAAAGGTTGATAATGGCCGCCGCTAGGGTCTCGATTAACTGAAAGCGCTGCTGCTGCATTAACTGCTCAATGGCTTGTAAAAGAGGGCGATAGTCAAGGGTGTCCGCCAAGCGATCGCTGGCGGCAGCGGGTGTCATATCAAACCAGAGTCTAATATCAATCTCAAACCACTGGCCAAGAACTTGTTCCTCTGGGAGAGCACCCGTATAGCCGTAGTAACGCATTCCCGAGAGGTGCAGACAGTCAGTTGTGGACTCGCTCAAGGACATGCATCCATAACCAGGCAGGAAAACGTCTTCTGGGTGGATTGATTTTTTGGCCCTTACCCTTTTTCACTGTATCGCCAAAATGCTGCTGATGGCGAGTTTTCCCCTCAGGGACCTTGCCCCCACTGTGGCTTGGATTGGCAAGGCCACGGGGGCGATCGCTCCCTCCTAAATGCTCTTCTGGCGAAAACCCAATGCGGATGGCGAGACTCGAACTCGCAAGGCAAAGCCACACGCCCCTCAAACGTGCGCGTATACCAATTCCGCCACATCCGCGTAGCTTTGTCATTATAGCGCAGATTCCTAAATTTCTGAAAGTAGTCTCTGGTCTCTCGAGCGCAGAAATATTGAGGGGAGAAGCTCCTCCTCTCTAAAGTCTCTGACTCGCTGATTTTGGCAGCACTGCCATGAATACAGCAGCAGCCTCCCCGTCCAGAGGATTTGCTCCTATAAGGAGTATGAGCTGTTGCCGTGGGCCGAACCCGTGGCGACTATCGTCTCTTTGCTCGCCGGAGCTTTATCAAACTGCCCAGTCCCTTGGTCTTACTCTGAGGGAGATCAAAGCCGTTGAAGTATACGATCGCGGTGAGATTCCCTGTGATCCCCTCAAGGAAAAGTTAGAGGAGAAATCGGCTACCAGTTACAGATTCTTCAACAGGAATTACAAGGCCTCCTATCCGACTGGCGATCGCCCCCCCAACCCCTAAAGGGCACGATCTATCCCCTTCCCCAGCCACTGATGCGCTCCTAACTACTCGTTCATATTCTTGTAGGTGGCCACTGCCGAAGGGGAAATCTGGTTGAGATAACGGAAAATCCAATACTTAAACACTGTATCCAGCATCACTGGAAAGGTGGCGATGAACATATTGATAAAGTCCTCATTGCGAGGAAAGCCAAAGTGCTCGAGGGTATTATTCACCAGCACCTCCCAGCCGTGGGGGGAGTGGAAGCCAACAAAGACATCCGTAAATAGAATAATCATAAAGGCCTTGGCACTGTCACTGAGACCATAGACCACCTCATCTAAAAAGGCCTTGACAATGGCCAGTTGCCGTTGACCCGTAAACACCAGCCCCAAAAAGACCGCAAAACCCAAGGCATCGGAGAGGATGTTTTTTAGGGGTTCAATCAGTTCCTTTTGGTATTCTGTGGAGAGCTCGATCGCCTTTTCGCGGATGCGGTTTTGGATCTCCTCAGGGGAAAGCGGCACATTACTCACAAGGCTTTCAAAGCGAATTTTGTTCTCAAAGCGGGCCAGTTCATCAAGGATGTTGTCCTCTAGTTGGGAGTTAATGATCCGCTCAATTTGCCCCACCGCCTTAAAGTGGTTAACAAGGGGGCTGACGATGAGCGCCTTGGAAATCTGCTGAGTCAACAGGGGCAAAATCACTAGCAACAGCATAAAACGAACCGCCAGGCGGGTACGCAGCTTTGAGGTGCGAAAATCACGAACGACCTCAGCTTCAGTGGCTTCATCGGAATTGAGTTCACGGCGAAAGCGATCGGCGGTGCGCAAAATCGAGCGGGGAATAAAGCTGCTGCTATCCAGCTTGGAATCACTGGTGAGATCATCACTGATATATTCCGAGAGATAAAGAGAATCCTCCTCAATTTTGTCGAGGGCGGCGGCCTGCTGGCGTTGTTGGGGGTCTTGGCGACTGAGGCTGGGACGGGCTAGGGCATTGAGCTCCTTTTCCCGCTGCCGTTTATAGCGATTGAGGGTGGCGTCAATAACCCGCAGCTTTTCATAAATGCTGGGTTCCGCCGTCGTGCCACTGATGGTAGCCGTCACCGTATAGGTTTCCGTTGCACCATTGACGCTATCGTTGACAGGTGAGGGGGGGCTTTGGGGGGGAGCAAGGGGCAAAATTTGACGGCTCGCCCGAAACTCTGTCATCCGCATACGAATGGTTTTCAGCAGTTGTTTGAGCTCTGTCTCGAAATAGCTAGAGACTTCTCCGACGGGCAGATTGAGGGGACTAATGGGTTGACCGTCAAAGTGTTCCAGTTCAATGGCGCGAATTTTCAGAGCGGCTTCATAGGCTTCCTGTAGGGCGCGGTTAGGAGTTGTGAGGTACCACTGTTGTGCCTGCTTGATCCAGTTTCTAAAGCGACTAAAGGGATTGCTGGACATTCCTGTTCTTCTCAATGGCCACCGCGAAAGCAGTAAATCGATAGGATAGATAAAATCGTAGCAAATTAACTTTGCAGGCTTTGTTGACAGTGTTGCAGTGGATCAGTGGCGGTAGTCGCAGCGGCAAAACCTATGCCCTGGTGAGGGAATTTGCCCAGTGGGTTCAACAGGACAGCTCAGTGATTCCCCGCGAGCGATCGCTCCTCTTTTTGACAGATACAATGGAAGGCCGCCAAGCCATCCAAAGGGAAATTCAGTCGCAGTTGGGCAGTGGCTATAGGCCCTATATCGCCACGCCAATGGGCTTCATGCAGCAGGAGGTGGAACTTTTTTGGCCGCTGCTGGTCGAGGCCAATGCCGTTGCTCCGCCGCTCCCGTTACATCTCAAACCAGAAACAGAGCTGATGTGGGCACAGCGGCTGTGGCAGCCTTGGCTGGCGAAGGACACCTTTGCTGTCCTGAGCGACAATCGTGAACAGCGCCGCTGCGCCGATCGCGCCACTCGCCACCTTCTTGATATTTTTCAACTGTGTGCCTTTGCCCGCCTCAGCCTGGATGATCTGCCCCAACTCATTTGGGATCATCAGCTTGAGATTCCTGCGGAAACCGGGGGGGCGATCGTCACCGCCCTAAAAGAGTGGCAAAGGTGGTGTACTGCCCACAGCCTGCTCACCTATGGCATTACCACCGATTTATTTGGCCGCGTTCTCCTTGACCACCCCGACTACCAAGCCTCCTTGGGGCAGCGGTTTCAGTGTCTCCTTGCCGACAACACCCATAACTATCCCGCGGTGATGGCAGATTTGATCACCCTCTTAAACCAACAGGGGATCAAGATTGTCCTTAGCCACCAACCCATTAGCGCTGTCCGTCTTGGTCTTGGCGCCGATCCTGATGCCTTGCTGCCGCTGCAAAACCAAGCCACGGTGACGGAGTTAAGCCACCGTCCAGAAACGATTTTCGGTAAAACTGATTTACGAGTCGCCATTCAAGAACGCCTGAGCACTCCCCAATTCACGCTGCCGGAAAACATTACTGCGATTCAAACCATCTCGCGGATGCAATTGTTACAGGAAGTTGTGGAGACGATTGCCACTGCCGTGCAGCAGGGGGCAGTGCAGCCAACAGAGATTGCCATTCTTGCCCCCGGCTTAGATAGTATTGCCCGCTATGTTCTCAGTAGTGAACTGGAAAAACGGCGGGTGCCCCTTGTCATCCTGAATGAGCAACGCCCCTTGATTCAATCCCCCCACGTGCGTGCCCTGTTGACGCTGTTGTTGTTCGTTTATCCACGAACAGGAATAATCCCAGAGGCAACGGCGGTGGCGGAGATGCTAACGGTTTTGCTGCCGCGAGAGATTGACGCCGTGCGGGCAGGCCTGCTCTCTTGCTATTGTTTGCAGCCGGGGCTGGAGCAAGCTGAACTGCTGCCGTACACCCACTATAGCCGCTGGGATCGCTTTGGCTATCGTGCCACGGAAGCCTATGAGCAGTTGCGGCATTGGCTGAGTACCCTAGATTCTAGCCAGCTGCCGGTGTATCTCCTAGAGGCGGCAATTCAACGCTATCTCTCGCCGCAAAACCTAACAGCCAGTGAATTGGCCCCCCTGCGATCGCTCCTTGAGGGTACAGCTGCCTACTGGCAAATTTATGATCATCTCCCAGAGCAGCGAGCTACACCAACAGCTGAGCGGCTGCGGGAATGGATTTACCTGCTGCGGCGGGGAACTCTGACCGCAGATCCTGTCCCTCCCCTGCGGCAGCCCCAAGGGGTCTTACTGGCAACGACGTTTCAATATCGCAGCGCTCAACTTGCCCATCGCTGGCATTTTTGGTTAGACGCTGGTAGTCCACGTTGGCAGGATGGCGGCTTGCAATGTCTCTGGCAGGCACCAATGTTTCTGCGGCAGGGGGCGGCGAGTCCCAGTGCGCGGGTGTGGCAATTGGAGTCAGAACGTTTGGAGCATTTACTGGTGGATTTGTGTGCGCGGGTGAGCGATCGCCTTTTCCTTTGCCACAGTGACTTGACAGCCAATGGCAGGGAGCAGGAGGGCCCCCTGAGTCCCTGGGTGGATCTGGCGGTGGGCGATCGCCCGTAAGCTGTTACTAATGGCACTATGATAAATAACGCAATTTGCTCGACTGCCTAGGGAGAAACACTGCTTGTCACCGCACTTTTCACTGACTACCCCCCTGTACTACGTCAATGCCCTTCCCCACATTGGCAGTGCCTACACAACTATTGCTGCCGATGTTCTCGCTCGCTTTTATCGTTTGCAGGGCTATCGGGTGCGGTTCATTACCGGTACCGATGAGCATGGCCAGAAAATTGAGCGCACAGCACACCAGCGGGGTCTGAGTCCCCAAGCCCACTGCGATGAGATTGCCGCTGGCTTTCAAGCCCTCTGGCAACAACTGAATATCCACTACGATCGCTTTAGCCGCACCACCAGTCCTCGCCACCATGCCATTGTCAAAGAGTTTTTTCAGCGGGTTTGGGACAACGGCGACATTTATCTCGGTCAGCAGCAGGGTTGGTACTGTGTCGAGTGTGAAGAATTCAAGGAAGAACGCGAATTGCTTGAGGGTCGGCGCTGCCCGATCCATGTGAATCGGACGGTGGAATGGCGAGATGAGCGCAACTATTTTTTCCGCCTCTCGAAATATCAGCAGGCGCTGCTGGACTATTATGCCGACCATCCCGACTTTGTGCAGCCCCCCAGCCGTCGCAATGAGGTGCTGAGTTTTATTGAGCGGGGGCTGCAGGACTTTTCCATTTCGCGGGTGAACCTGGCTTGGGGGTTTCCCGTGCCTACGGATCCAGAGCAGACCCTCTACGTCTGGTTTGATGCCCTCTTGGGCTATGTCACCGCCCTCTTGGAACCAGAAGATGAGCCGACCTTGGCCAATGCCCTCAAAACCTGGTGGCCAATTAACCTGCACATTATTGGTAAGGATATTCTCCGCTTCCATGCCATCTCTTGGCCAGCAATGTTGATGTCGGCGGGCTTGCCACTACCAGAGCAAATTTTTGTCCATGGCTTCCTGACCAAAGATGGTCAAAAAATGGGCAAAAGTCTGGGGAATACCCTGGATCCCTTTGCCTTGGTGGCGCAATACGGGGCCGATGCCGTGCGCTACTACTTCATGAAAGAAGTGGAGTTTGGCCGTGATGGTGACTTTAGTGAAACCCGCTTTGTGAATATCCTCAATGCGGATCTGGCCAATGATCTGGGGAATTTGCTCAATCGCACGCTAAAAATGGCTTGGAAATATACCGATGGGAAGGTGCCCAATGTCCAAGGAGCAGCAATTCCGCGGGAGCATCCCCTGCGGCAACTGGCAGAGGACCTCAGCCAAACCTATGGCCAAGGGTATCGGCAATTAGCCTTCCATGAGGTTTGCCAACAGGCCCTGATCCTCGCACGAGCGGGGAATAAGTTCCTTGATGAAGAGGCACCGTGGAAACGCTATCGGGCAGGAGAAACGGCAGCGGTGGCGGAGATTCTGTACTGTGTATTGGAGTCAGTGCGCCTTGTGGCCTATGTGCTTGCCCCGATTATCCCCCAACTGAGTGAGGCCATCTACGGGCAGTTGGGCTATAGTATTAAATTTAATGGATCAGTTGCCCCAGACCTTTTGGGCGATCGCCAAGCCCAGTGGGGTGTTTTACCTGCATCACAACCTCTGGCCAATCCAGAGCCAATTTTCCAAAAACTGTTGCTGCCGGCAACTGTCGCCGATTCCCCCTGATGCGCGATACCCTAGAGGTATGACTTCATATTTCGATAACACACTTTTTTTGAGATGATTTCTGCATGGTTACATCTTCGTCTTCAGTTATTTACACGCCAGAACAGGTGTTACAAAACCGTGGGCGCGTTGCCATCTTTATTGATGGCTCCAACCTATTCTATGCAGCGCTGCAACTGGGCATCGAAATTGATTATTCAAAACTCCTCTGCCACTTGACCCAAGGCTCCCGTCTCTTTCGCTCCTTCTTCTACACGGGGGTTGACCCCACCAATGAAAAGCAGCAGGGGTTTCTGCTGTGGATGCGCCGCAATGGCTATCGTGTCGTCTCCAAGGAACTCGTCCAACTGCCGGACGGCTCTAAAAAGGCAAACCTTGACGTCGAAATTGCCGTGGATATGATGGCACTGGTGGGTTGCTATGACACTGCCATCTTGGTCAGCGGTGATGGCGATTTGGCCTATGCCGTGGATGCGGTGAGTTACCGAGGGGCAAGGGTCGAGGTGGTGAGCCTGCGATCGATGACCAGCGATAGCCTAATTAACGTTGCCGATCGCTACATTGATCTTGAAAGCATTCGCGAAGAAATCCAAAAGGCGCCCCGGCAAAGTTACACCTACCGTCCTATAACTGGTAACCTGACGCACCCCCCCATTGTTAACCCCCATTGGGAGCAAGATACCGCCGCAGGGAAAGATAAAGCTGCTGGCAATGAGTCATCCGAGACCCTAGAGAACTTAGACAACAATGCTTCTGCCTAGACCGCTGCTGCTGTGCCTTGTCCTCGCCTTGACAGGCTGTGGCTGGGTGGATCAATGGGTGGGCGAGGAGCCATCCCCAGAACCAGAAATCACGGGTGATGTCAAGCTGCAAAATCTGACCCTGCGGCAAACCAACGCCAAAGGTGAACTCCTCTGGGTATTGCAGGCGGCGCGCGCGCGCTACCGCGATGACGATCGCCAGCAATTGGAGATTCAAAATCTAACGGGGGAATTAAAGGCAGAGGGTAAAACCACTTACAAGGTGCAGGCCAAGGCAGTCAATGTGCGGCAGCGGGATGGTCAACTTTGGGTTGAAGGTCGCACCACACTCACCGATCTCCAACAAAAGGGGACGATTATTGCCGATCAATTGGTTTGGCAGGGCGATCGCGGGGTACTCATTGCCCAGAAAAATCTGCAGGCCCGCTATCCTCAAGTGACAGTGACGGCTAAGCACCTCGAAGCCGATAGCCAACGCCAACAACTGCGTGCCCTCAATGCCGTTCAGGTGACCTCGGTCGCCAAGGACGCCAAGGATGTACGGCTCAATACGGAGAGTCTAGTGTGGCAGCAGGAGCCCAATCAGCTGTTGGCAGGGGTCATCGGTCAAGGGGGGGTCACAGTCGTCGGTGTGGCGGGCGATCGCCAAGGGCAGCGGCTGCAAGCCCAGAGGGCAATCTGGTCAATTAGCGATCAACGGGTTACCCTTGAGGGGGATGTCCGAGTGCAGCTTCCCAACCCTGCTCTCCGCGTTGAAGGAGAAACGGTGCGCTGGTTAATTCCCCAACAGCAATTGGTGAGCGATCGCCCCCTGCGGGTCAGCTATCCCAGCCAAGGCATTGAAGGGCAGGCCAATCGCGGTGTCTTCCTGATTGCTGAAAACCGCGCCATCTTTGAGAACGTCCAAATTAGTAGCCAACCTCAACAGGTGCAACTGCGTGCCCAGCGCCTCAATTGGTGGATTTCCCAAGGGCGGCTAGAAGCTAGCGCTCAGGTGGAAATCCAGCGCCCCAGGGCCCAACTACGCACAGCTCAACTAATTTGGCGGATTCCCCAGCAGGAAGTTGAAGCCCAAGGGGGAATCTTTTACCGCCAGAGCAATCCCCGCATTCAAGTTCAGGGCCAGCGGGCCAAAGGGTGGCTCGATCGCCAAGAGGTGATTGTCAGCGGCAATGTTCAGAGCCAAGTGCCGTTGCTAGTGCGCCTTCCCTAGACTGAATCATAGAAACAATCAGTCCCGATGAGTACCGCACCACTACAAATTCTTGACTTGGGGGGTGAAATTCTCCTTTTCCAGCGTTTGATTCCGGTTCACCAGTGTCAGCAGGTGATTGCTACAGCTGAAAAGGTGGGGTTTGAGGATGCGCAAATTCTCATGGGGACAGTCGATCGCTCCGTGCGCGGCGGCAGTTTGCTCCGCTTTGATCCCCAAGACCCGCAACAGGCGATGATGCGGCAGATTCTTCTCCAGGCCACGCAAACAATTCAAATCGTCCTCTACCAGCACTATGGGATTCGCTTCCCTGAAATTGAAAATTTCTCAATCCTGCGCTATCGGGTGGGCGAGGGCTATCGCCGCCATGTAGACAACCTATTGCTGGCCAGTCGGCAAATGGAACTGGCGCAAGGTATCCCGACGCGGGATGTCAGTCTAGTGGGCTATCTCAATGAGGACTTTCAGGGGGGAGAAACCTATTTCGATCGCCAAGGGGTAAAGGTTACCCCACGGACGGGAGATATTGTCGTCTTTCCCGCCTACTACACCCATCCCCATGCCGCCTTGCCCGTGGTCCAGGGCACTAAATATGCCTTTGCCACTTGGTTATTCTATTGATGAATGATGATTGAATGATGATGAACCCCTGAGGCAATGCCAATGACTGAACCCCTGCGCTTCCAAACCTCGCCCCTGGTTTCTGGAACACTCCTTGCCCTCTACGGCGCACTCACACTGCCCCTCCCCTTTTTGGCGGTACAGACGGCGGCTCCCATTTCGCCCCTGCTCCTTTGGGGGGCGATCGCCCTCGGGGGTGTGTTCCTCTGGGGGGCGCTGAGTCAACGGGTAGAATTGGATGCTGTGGGCATCCGCCTCACCTATCCCCATTGGGTTCCCCCCTTCCTGCGGCAGCAGTGGCAACTGATTTGGTCGGATATTCAGGGGCTTCAGCCCCGTAGTACCAGCCAAGGGGGCGTGGTCTATTATCTGGTGACTACCACAGGTCAAGGGTATCTTCTGCCGATGCGAGTGGCAGGTTTTGCCCAAATGATGCGTGCCATTGAAGCCCAGACGGGATTGGCCACAGACGTGATTAAGCCCCTCGCTCAACCTTGGATGTACGGTATTTTGGCTCTCTTTACACTGCTATTGGGAGCTGTTGATCTGTGGATTTTGACCACTGTGGGATAATGGGGACGTAATTTGGGTGCTGAGCGATGACCATGGGTGCAAATCGGTTTTGGGGATATCTGCGTCGCGGAGTGGTGTGCCTGCTCCTGAGTGTCCTGTGTTGGTCAAGTATCGCCCCGCTGCCGGCGATCGCTGCTATTCCAGTGCGGCTCTTTGACCTAAATTACCGCGAATGTCCGCCAGAAATAGGGGAAGGTTCAGTCACGCCGGGGGGGACGACACTGAAAGCCAATTGCTACCTGATTACTGGCAAAGCAGAGAATAAATCCGGCAAAACGGTGGTAGATGCCGATGTCTTTGGCCGCATCTACGACGCCAATGGTAATCCAGTGTTGCAAAACCGCACCCGGGTCGGTGCAATTGATGTGATTCCACCCGGCATCAGCGAGTTTGAAATTCGCATTAGCGTGCCCTACAACCAACCAGCGCCTTTGCAGTTAGAGCAATTTAAGGCCTCTGGCTTTACAGCAAAAGTGCGCGGTTAAGCCACCACACCTCTGCGCGGACTTGCCCTCAGGGACAAAAACTGTATAGCTAATGTATAGCTAAATTGTGATACCTTAAAACGCTTGATGCTCCCTTTTTGGGGGAACACTATACTGTGTCATGTCTAAACGTTGAGCAACTACCAGCCAAGTCTCTGTGCTGCTGTTGAGTGCACATGAGTGTGCTGTCATTGTTGATAGACGGGTTCATCCTGTAGAGGTTTGGGTTTAGGTGCGCATTCCCCTCGACTATTACCAAGTATTGGGTGTGCCTATTCAGGCAACACCGGAACAAATTGAGCAGGCCTTTCAGGATCGCCTGTTGCAACTGCCTACCTATCAGCACTCCCCCACCACCGTTGCCACCCGTCGTGAACTGATTGAGCAGGCCTATGCAGTTTTGCGAGAACCGGAGCAGCGCCATGCCTACGATCGCCACTGCCGTGCGGTTGATCCCGATGATTTGATTGCCCAGTTGAATCCCGATGCCACCGCTCCCCACATTGAAATTAGTGATGAGCAATTCTCGGGGGCACTCCTACTGCTCTATGAACTGGGAAATTATGCCCAAGTTGTCAAGCTGGGAAAAGCATTTCTCAAAAAGGATGTTCTTGATCTCAATCGCCCCTACGCTTCCTCTGCCGTTGTTGCCGACATTACCCTCACTGTGGCTTTGGCCTATCTGGAATTGGGACGCGAGGAATGGCAGCGGCAGTCCTACCAAGCAGCCGCCTCTCAGCTAGAAGCCGGTCTAGAGGTACTTCAGCGGGCAAACTTGTTTCCCGAACTCCAGGAGCAGTTTCAGACGGAACTGCATCGGCTGCGTCCCTACCTCATTCTGGAGTTACTGGCACTGCCTTTGTCCGATAGTGTGAATCGGCAGCGGGGTATTTTATTGCTGCGGCAAATGCTGAGTGAGCGCGGGGGCATTGAGGGCCGCTGTGACGATCGCTCGGGACTTGCAGTTGAGGATTTTCTGAAATTTATTTTGCAACTGCGCAGCCATCTTACCGTGGCAGAGCAACAGGAACTCTTTGAACGGGAATCGCGGCGTCCCTCAGCGGTGGCCACCTACCTTGCGGTACATGCCTTGGTAGCACGGGGAGTGCATGAACTTCAGCCGAGCGCTATTCGTCGGGCCAAGGATTTATTGGAGCAGCTGCTCCCCAATCAAGACGTCTATCTTGAACTCGCCAGTTGCTTGCTGCTTTTGGGACAGCCCACTGAGGCATTGGCAGCTCTTGACAACAGCCAAGATCAACCGACTCTGGACTTTATCCGCCGCCATGCCGGTGAGGCTGGCGATCTACTGCCGGGGCTTTATTACTACACCACACAATGGCTCAGAGAAGAAATTTATCCTGCATTTCGGGACTTAGGGGAAACCCCCGTGGCCTTGGATGCCTACTTTGCTGATCCCAATGTCCAAACCTACCTAGAGGCTCTCAGTGACGACTCCATTACCTCTGAACCGCCGGCGACCACTGCCTCTGCGCTCCCTGAAGTGATTAGGCCAACGGTGGCCGCGCCCCCGCCGGTCTCCTGCACCGCGGAAACGTTACCTTTGCAGGATCAGACTGGGCTGGGCCAGGGCTTTTCGGCATCGGCTTCTACCACTTCTTCAACTGCAACGGGGACAGCCACGCCCCAACCATCCACTCGCAAGCGGCGCAGCCGTCGAAACAGTTGCTCCCAAAAACGTCAAACTTGGTTTTGGATGGGTGCAGGAGTTGTGCTTGTGGGTTTAGGAGCTTTGGCAAAGGTCTATTGGCCAGCCAAAACGGTTGAAGCCCCGATCCCGCCAGGAACACCGACCCCTGTGGCAACGCCGACCCCGCCGCCACAACCGACGACCTTAGCCATCCCTTTAACGCCAGAGATGGCGCGCGATCGCCTCCACAGTTGGCAGCGAATTAAAGCCCAAGCCCTTGGGCCAGCATTTGAGATGGACAAACTAGCAACGATTTTGGCGGAGCCAGAACTGAGCCGCTGGCGATCGCGGGCGCAGAGCTTAAAGTCCGAGGGCAGCCATTGGGTTTATACCCTAAAGAAGTTGGAGGTGAAGGAAGTCCGTCCCCAAAGGCGCGATCGCGTGGATGTGTTGGCGGAAGTCAATGAGGAGGCCCGCTTTTATGAACGGGGAACCCTGCGCAATGATATTTCCTATGACGATCCCTACCGCGTTCTCTACACCTTGATCCGTCGTGGCGATCGCTGGTTGATTCAAGGCATGCAGGTGCTTAGTTAAGGGGCATTTCCACCTGGCGGCCCAACTTGAGATTTAAGAGGGACAAAGACAGGATAAACAGGAATAAAATCAGTCCCATCGTACAGGCGTAGTTAATCTCTAAGCGCTGAAAGGCATTCTCGTAGATGTAGTAAACAATGGTCTTGGAGCTATTGAGGGGACCCCCTTGGGTCATGATATAGACTTCTTCAAAGACCTTGGTGGCAGAAATTGCTGAGATAATGCTTACCAAAAGAATATAGGGGCGCATCAGTGGCAACGTAATATCCCAATGCTGTTGCCAGCCGTCACTGCCATCGATCGCCGCCGCTTCATACAGTTCACCGCTAATCCCCTGAAGTCCCGCCAGATAGATCACCATGTAGTAGCCCAAGCCTTTCCAGATGGTAACGGCCATGACACTAAAGAGGGCGAGTTGGGGACTGGTCAGCCAAGGAATGGGAGTGTCGCGCAGATGCAGACCCTGTAGCAGTTGATTTAAGAGGCCATTGGGGGCATAGAGCCAGCGCCAAGCAATCCCCGCCACCACCATGGAGATAATCACGGGACTGTAGTAGGCAGCACGAAACCAGTGGATGCCCCGCAGGGGTTGGTTGACGAGAATCGCCAGCAGCAGGGGCGCGATCGCCAGAATTGGCACCACCACCACCAAGTACAAGAAAGTATTGCCCAAGGTTTTCCAGAAGACGCCATCGCCCCACAACTGTGCAAAGTTGGCCCACCCTACCCAAACAGGGGGGCTCAGGAGATCGGTTTCATAGCGGGTGAAGCTGAGGAAAAAGGCCTGTAGGGCTGGCCAAAAAACCGTCAGTGTTAGCAACCCTAAGGCAGGGGCAAGAAAGAGGTAGGGGGTGAGGGATTGCCCTTTCATTGGCGGCGGGGATGTTGTTGACGATAGGCACGCATTTGCGCTACAAACTCGCCAAAGAGATAATCGGCATCGTGGGGGCCAGGGCTGGCCTCCGGGTGGTACTGCACTGAGAAAATTGGCAATGTTTGGTGCTTCAAACCCGCAACGGTTTTGTCATTGAGGTTAAAGTGAGTAATCTCTACGGGAGTTTGGGCAAGGGATTCCTCGGTGATCGCAAAGCCGTGGTTTTGGCTGGTAATTTCCACTTCCTGTGTCAGGCCAGCGGGCTGGTTCAACCCCCGGTGACCGAACTTCAGCTTGAAGGTTTCTGCCCCCAAGGAGAGGCCCAACAACTGATGTCCCAGACAAATGCCAAACATGGGACGCTGCGCCCCTAGTAATTTGCGCGTGGTTTCAATGCCTTCCTGAACCGCCGCCGGGTCACCCGGGCCATTAGAGAGGAAAATGCCATCGGGGTCATAGCTGAGAATCGTTTCCGCTGGCGTATCCGCCGGCACGACAATCACACGGCAGCCATAACTGGCCAAGCGGCGGAGAATATTGCGCTTCACGCCAAAATCAATGGCCACAACCGTCAAGGGTGGTTCTGCGGTAGCGGTTTGGGGACGAAATTCCCAAGCGGGGGGCGTTGGCTCTGTCCATTCATAGGGGGTGCGGGTGGTCACCACTTTGGCTAGATTTTGTCCCTGCATCCTGGGAGCGGCAAGAACTTTTTGCAGCAGTTCAACGGGGTCCAGGATTTCTGTGGAGATGCCGCCGTTCATGGCACCGACGGTCCGAATTTTGCGGGTGAGGGCGCGGGTGTCAATCCCATAAATCGCCGGAATTCGATGGGCTTTGAGGTAATCGGGCAAGGATTGGTGCGATCGCCAGCTACTGGGAATGTCACAGATATGGCGAGCGACAGCACCGCGCACTTGGGGGCGATCGGATTCCTCATCTTCGGGAGTGGTTCCCGTATTGCCCAACTCAGGGTAGGTGAATGTCACGATTTGACCATAATAACTAGGGTCGGTGAGCACCTCTTGATAACCCGTCATGCCTGTATTAAAGACCACCTCCCCAATGGCTGTCCCTGGTGCCCCAAAGGAAAAACCGCGAAACACTGAACCATCGGCAAGAACCAGCAAGGCGGGTGTAGGCATTTCAATTTCTCCAAGTGTCCCTAGGAAAAGCCAATAACCTAATTGTGCCCGATCAAGCCAATGGTTGACCCCACAGGGTTTGCCCTTGTGGAATGTCCATCCTTTTTAGGGCATGGGATGGCAGCGGCGGGCTTCCCTCCGCGGTTGAGGAATTTGGCTTTAACTAGTATAGGGCTACCTGTTTTTTTGCGACTGGGCTGGCGTCTTTAGCCTATCTCATCCCCCAAAGCCCATCCCCTTGAGGGGCTCAGGAGCACTTACCTATAGTTACCTATAGCGACTGACTTGCTCTGTCAAATAATCTGCCGCTGTGGCCACTAAGGGAATAATCCGGGCATAGGGCATCCGCGTCGGCCCTAGAATGCCAATACTGCCTACGGGCGAGTTGCCATAGCAATAGCAGGCATAGACCAATGTACAGGACTGCATCGGCGCGAGGGTATTTTCGCTGCCAATGCGGATTTGCACTTGGGAGGAGGCTTGGGTATTGACACTGATCAGGGGAGCCAGTTGATCCTGTTGATCCTCAAGAAGATGCAGCAGCATTTGGACCTGCTCCACCTGGGAAAACTCTGGCTGCTGCAGCACATCGGCAAGGCCACTGATGATAAAGGAGGCCCCTTGGTGGCTGTAGCGATCGCTCAATTGCTGAAGTAGGATCTGCAGCTGCTGGCTGTAGGTTTGAAACTCGCGGTCAAGCTTTTGCCAGTCAATGGCATTGAGTTCCGCCAGCGATCGCCCCTGCAATTGATGATTGAGAAAATTTGTGAGCACCTGTAGCGTGCGCTGCTGCAGTTCAGGATCGGCCTCCCCTTGATCAAACTCAATGAGGGCGGATTGGGTCTCATAGGTATCTAGAACAAGGATGACCATGACGTGGCGCGGCTCCAATGAGACCAGTTGAATGACGCGAATTTGCCGCTCCAAGCGGTTGGGCAAGCTAATTAGTGTAATGTAGCCACTGAGATCCGAAAGCAACTGTGCTGCTTGGCGTAGGATGACCTCCAAACGCTCCTGCCCCCAGACAAAGCGCTCACTCAAAAGGCTCTCGGCTTTACGGGCCACATCGGGGATGGGCTCAATTAGTTCATCCACATAGACCCGATAGCCAGAATCGGAGGGCACCCGCCCTGCGGAGGTGTGGGGCTGGTAAAGCAGGCCGCTTTTCTCGAGGAGCAGCATCGTATTGCGCACGGTGGCTGGGCTGACGTTGAGGTTGTATTCGGTGGCGATCGCCTTTGAGCCGACAGGTTCGGCCGTAGCAATGTAATGGTTAATCGTAGCGCCCAGAATTTGCTTTTGGCGATCGCTGAGTTCAATCGTCATAACCCCTTACACCTGCGATTTCTTATTGATGTTTTTTATTTATCTATAAACCAGCCTTCCCATTTCAGCAATGATCACCGGCAACAACGGTGGGGGGCGATCCAACCTTTGTCACACCAAAAGGCCTGAGCAATGGCTAAGGCGGGGATTCCCAAATAAATTGTAGGTGAATAGACCAAGGCTGGCGGGGGCGACTGCGGACCTGTATGGCCTGTAAAAACTCCCGTAGATAAAAGCGTTGCTCTGCGGCTGAGAGTTGGTACCAAAATTGAGGCTGACCCAGGGTAACCGCTAGTTGCAAGAGATTGCTAGGGGGCAGTTGTGCCTGCTGTGCCTCGATTCGTGCCCGCTCCCCGGCCAGTTTATAACGGCGCAGTTGAGCTGTTTCCGCATCTAAGAGACCTTGGCTTTCTAGTTCAGTGAGTTGTTGCAGTTGCTTGTCAATGACTTCGACTTCAATTGCGGCGGTGAGGGTTGACGACGGTAGGCAAAGTTGAGCGATCGCCGGCGGCAGACGTTCGGCAGTTTGAGCAATTACAGCGGCCAGGGCAGCGTTGTAGGGAATGCTGCGACACTTCGGCGCAAGCGGACAGTGGAGGGGACGCAAATAGGCATATTGACCGGGGTGGCGATAGGGCTGCACCTGAGTTCGGCCAAAGCGTTGCTGACATTCGCGGCAAATCACCAATCCTGCCAGAGGATGGGGAGCACTGGCACTGCGACGGGGTAGAGAGCGTTGGCGCCGCAACAGCCGATCCACCTGAGCCGCTTCATCGGGCGCAATCAGGGGGGTATGGGTCTGGGGAATCACGGTTTTTCCTTGGTAGTAAAGATGGCCGCGATAGACGGGGTGGGTCAGCCAGCGCCGACCTGTGGCTATGCTAATTCGCTTGTGGTGAGTGTGGGCAATAAAGCGCACCGCTGCACTGAGGGAGCCATAGAGGAGAAAATGCTCAACAAAATCCTTGACGACAACGGCTGCCGCTCGATCAATCACATAGTGCTCTTTGCCGCGGCGATAGCCATAGGGGGCACGACCCGGCGGAGGACGGTGCTTGAGACGATTACGAGCGTGGTTGTGGCAGAGGGTTTGCTGGTGGAGTTGCTGCTTAACCTGATCCCAGAGGGACAAGAGTTGATCGCCACTGGCGGGGCGATCGCTCACGTAGCCTTCAGCGAGGGCAATCACGGTAATCCCTGCTGTCTCCAGTTGCCGCAGGCGATCGCTCACTTCCATCACCGTTTGGCCAAGGGCACTTAATTGCTGCAAGAGCCAATACCCAGGCACTAGCCGCTGCAACCAGTACCGCAACTGCGGCCGGGCAGCCTCCACATCCAGTACCCAGTGGTCAATCTCCTGTCCCCACCCTTGGGGATTGGGTAGGGGCTGCCAGAGGGGGTCAATGTACTCGTAGGCAATAATGACCACAGGTTACATAGCCACGATATAGCCACCCTGATAATGACTAGGTCATTGCCGGTACCAGCGTTGGACTGGGATTGGGCATGGTCTCCGGGGGCAATCCATAAATGGAATTATAGAGAGCATTGTAGGCGAGTGCCGATTTTGTCCAGCTGAAGTCCTCGCCCATACCCCGCTGCTGGAGGGCGTGCCACGCCCCTTTGTAGCGATACCCTTCCCATGCCCGCACTAGACAGGTGTAAAAGTCAA
This sequence comes from Thermosynechococcus sp., assembly GCF_025999095.1. Taxonomy (NCBI): domain Bacteria; kingdom Bacillati; phylum Cyanobacteriota; class Cyanophyceae; order Acaryochloridales; family Thermosynechococcaceae; genus Thermosynechococcus; species Thermosynechococcus sp. The sequence goes on from NZ_AP024678.1 coordinate 1,016,277, forward strand.
GGGGTTCATAGCGGTCAAAGCAGTAGCCCGTTCCGGTTTGCTGCTCAGGGTTGTGATGGGAGACGGTATCCACAAGGCCACCGGTGCGGCGGACAATTGGCACACAGCCATAGCGCAGCGCAATCATCTGGGAAATACCGCAGGGTTCAAAGCGACTCGGCATAATGAAGGCATCGGCACCGCCATAGATGCGCCGCGACAGGACATCACTGTAGAGTAACTGCACACTACAGCGCCCCGGGAACCGTGAGGCAATTTGCCACATCTGGGTTTCGTAGTAGCGATCGCCCGTCCCTAAGAGCACAAACTGGCTATCGGTATAGGCAAGAAAGCGATCTAAAATTTGAATCAATAGATCCAGCCCCTTTTGCTCCACCAGCCGGCTAACCATCCCCACCAAGAAAGCACCGGAGTTCACCTCTAGTCCTAGTTCCTCCTGGAGGGCAATTTTGTTAGCCTTACGCCGCTCTAGGGTATCTGCGGTGTAGTTTTGGGCAAGGGCGCGATCGGTACTGGGATCAAAAAGCTCAGTATCAATACCATTGAGAATACCAGAGAGCTTGCCGCTAATAAACGATAGCAACCCCTCCAATTTTTCGCCATATTCGGGGGTTTTAATTTGCTCGGCGTAGGTGGGGGAAACGGTATTGACGCGATCGGCATACTGCAGTGCTGCTGCCATCGTGTTGTGCCCCTGCATGTACCACGGACACCACGTAATTTGCTCTAGCCGCCACCGCCAAGGTCCTTGATAGGCCAAGTTATGGATCGTAAACACCGTGGTAATGTCGGGATCCTGATGCATCCAGACGGGGATCATGCCCGTGTGCCAATCGTGGCAATGGATAATCTGGGGCTTCCAGTAGTTCCAAGCAAATTCTGCTGCCCCATTAGCAAAGAAGGTGAACCGCCAGTCCTCATCCTCACCGTAGTAGATGCGGCGCGGATTAAAGCAGGGATGGCCAAAAAGGTAAACGGGCACATCCGACCCCGGCAACACGGTTTCATAGACATGGAACGTCTGGAACATGGCATGGCCAATCCAGATGGGATCCTTGGGAATCTCCACCTTATCGGGCAAGAAGCCATAGTAGGGCATAAAAATGCGCACATCATGTCCCATGCGGCGTAACACCTTGGGCAGAGAGCCAACCACATCTCCCATGCCCCCCACTTTCGCCAGCGGTGCTGCCTCAGCAGCCACAAATAGAATTCGCATGATCCTCCTGAACCTGTTTTTTGGCCAATTCTCGGGCAACGCAATTGCCGTTAACCTACCACAAGTGCGGGACAATTTGGCGTACGATCGCCCTTATCTCTCTACCTAATGTGTCTTTGGAATTGACAACTCCTATGACTGATTCTCCCCTGGTGCAACGGGTCAAAGCAGTTCATGAGCAGGCGCGCCGGTTGGCCACGCTGGATGCCGCTGCCCGCAATGATGCCCTTGAACAGGTGGCCTGTGCCCTTGAGGCGGCGCGGGAGGAGATTCTGGCGGCCAATGCTGCCGATTGTGAGCAGGCCAAGGCCAATCAGCTCAATTCCTCTCTCTACGCTCGCTTGGAACTGAGTCCCAGTAAACTAGCGGCGGCGATCGCCGGCGTGCGTCAGGTCGCCGCCCTGGGCGATCCCCTGGGTCAGCGCCAACTCCATCGGGAATTGGATACTGGGCTAGTGCTGAGTCGCGTCACCTGCCCCATAGGGGTGTTGGGGGTGATTTTTGAGGCGCGTCCTGATGCAGTAGTGCAGATAGCTGCCTTGGCGATTAAATCGGGGAATGGTGCCATTCTCAAGGGCGGACAGGAGGCCAGTCGTTCTTGCCAAACGATTATGCAGGCTATTCATAGGGGGCTAGAGAAGTCGGCAGTGCCCGCGGGGGCGATCGCCCTTCTTACCCAGCGGTCAGAAATCAGCGAACTGCTGCAACTGGAGCAATGGGTTGATCTCATCATTCCGCGAGGTTCCAATGAATTTGTGCGCTATATCCAGAACAACACGCGCATTCCCGTGCTGGGTCACGCCGATGGTCTCTGTCACCTCTATGTGGATCGCGCAGCGGATCTTGAGAAGGCGATCGCCATTACCCTCGATGCTAAAACCCAGTATCCTGCTGCCTGTAACGCCATTGAGACGCTCCTTGTTCACTGCGATATTGCCGAGGCCTTTTTACCGCAAGTGGCTGCGGCCCTTGAGAAAGCAGGGGTAGAATTGCGGGGGGATGCGATCGCCTGCAACCTCGTGCCCATGACCCCTGCCACCGAAGCCGACTGGGCCACAGAATACTGCGATTTGATCCTCTCCATCAAAGTCGTGCCCGATCTCGATGCCGCCCTGGATCACATTGCCACCTACGGCTCAGGGCACACCGAAGCCATTGTGACTGAGGATGCTGCCACCGCCGCCCGTTTTCTCCAAGAAGTGGATGCTGCTGGTGTCTTTCACAATTGTTCCACCCGCTTTGCCGATGGCTTCCGCTACGGCTTTGGTGCCGAAGTCGGTATCAGTACCCACAAATTGCCGCCGCGAGGACCTGTGGGGCTAGAGGGATTAGTGACCTACAAATATCAACTAGTGGGGAATGGCCACATTGTGGCCACCTATAGCGGCGCCAATGCCAAGCCCTTTACCCATCGCGATTTGGACTCCTAACGAATTTAAGGCATTGTTAAGCCACAGACAAAGCCAATTTTTCTGTTTCAGAATAGAGGTATAGGGCAATAGTGATTTAACTACCGTGTAGATGACAACCTCTGCAAATGTTGTCTATCAAGTCACTGTTAGCTATGTATTGCCTACTTTACTGAGTGTCTGAGCAGTCTCTCTTTGTCAAGGGATGATTAGAACTTGGGAATGGCGTACCGTTAGGTAATTGACAGATTCACGATAGCAAAGGGAGCCAAAAAACCTCAAAACTTTAATGGCTCAAGCACTGCCGTTGCATCGCCAGAGGCACAGCAAACGGCAAAATCAATAAAACTTAATCTTTAGGAGCGTAACAATGACTCAATCTATTCCTAGACCAACCAGTGAAATAACAAATCGGGAAACAGCATTTGTTTTAGAACTGAATTCCTTGAGCTGCAAAGACCTGCCACTGGTGGGGGGCAAAAACTCTTCCTTGGGGGAAATGCTCCAACAACTCACCCCCAAGGGGATTAATGTCCCCGATGGTTTTGCCACAACCGCCTATGCCTATCGTTACTTTATTCAAGCAGGAAATCTTGAGACGCAACTGCGGCGGCTCCTCGAAGGTCTGGATGTCGAGGATGTCACAGAACTCCACCGCGTGGGTCAGGCGATCCGCGCGCTGATTTTGCATACCCCATTTCCCCCAGAATTGACGGATGCGATTGCTGCTGCCTACCAAAAAATGTGCGATCGCTATGGTCCCAACACGGACGTAGCGGTTCGCTCCAGTGCCACTGCTGAAGATTTGCCCGATGCCAGCTTTGCCGGCCAGCAGGAAACCTATCTCAACGTCCATGGTCTCAAGGGCGTGCTCGATGCTTGTCATCGCTGCTTTGCGTCACTCTTTACCGATCGGGCGATTTCCTACCGCCAGATCAAAGGCTTTGACCACTTCAATGTGGCCTTGTCGGTGGGAGTGCAAAAAATGGTGCGCTCCGATTTGGCCTGCTCTGGGGTAATGTTCTCCATTGATACGGAAACCGGCTTCAAGGACACAGCCCTAATCACGGCCGCCTATGGCCTGGGTGAAAATGTTGTTCAGGGGGCCGTCAACCCCGATGAATACCTTGTCTTTAAGCCAACGTTGAAGGCGGGCTATAAACCCATCTTGAAAAAAGCCCTCGGCAGCAAAGAAATCCGCATGGTCTATGACCTTGGGGGCACGAAGCTGACCCGCAATGAACCGGTGCCTGAGACATTGCGCAAACAATTTGCCCTAACCGATGAGGAAATCCTCACCCTAGGTCGCTGGGCCTGCCTCATTGAGGAGCACTACTCTGCCCTGCGGGGTACTTATACACCCATGGACATTGAGTGGGCAAAAGATGGCATTACGGGTGAACTCTTTATTGTCCAAGCCCGCCCCGAAACCGTCCAATCCCAAAAAGCCAGAAACATCCTGCGCACCTATCATCTCGAACAAAAAGGGACGCTCCTCGCCACAGGTCGGGCGATTGGTGAAATGATTGGCCAAGGTCGGGCCCGCGTCATTTTGAACGTCAGGAATATCGATCAGTTCCAGGCGGGGGAAGTGCTGGTGACCCACCGCACGGATCCTGACTGGGAGCCAATTATGAAAAAAGCCAGTGCCATTGTCACCGATCAGGGGGGACGCACTTGCCATGCGGCAATCATTGCCCGCGAGCTGGGGATTCCTGCCATTGTTGGTTGTGGTGATGCCACAGAAACAATCCCCAATGGTGCAGAAGTGACGGTCTCCTGTGCAGAAGGGGAAGAGGGGCATGTCTATCAGGGATTGCTGCCCTTCCACGTGCAGGAAGTGGCTCTCGAAAATCTGCCGCGTACCCGCACCCAAATCCTGATGAACGTGGGCAATCCTGAGGAGGCCTTTAGTTTGGCGGCGATTCCCAATGATGGCGTTGGCCTGGCACGCATGGAGTTTATTATTGCCAACCACATTCAGGCCCATCCTTTGGCGCTGCTGCACTACGATGAACTGCAGGATGAGGCAGTAAAGCGGCAAATTGCTGAGCTAACCCAAAACTACAGCGATAAGGCGGAATACTTCGTTGATAAGTTAGCCCAGGGCATTGGGGCGATTGCCGCCGCCTTTTACCCCAAGCCCGTCGTGGTGCGCATGTCCGACTTCAAGAGTAATGAGTATGCCAACCTCTTGGGGGGTCGCCAGTTTGAACCCCATGAAGAAAACCCAATGATTGGTTGGCGGGGGGCTTCCCGTTACTACGACCCCAACTATGCCGAAGGCTTTGCCCTGGAATGCCGCGCCATGAAGAAAGTCCGCGCTGAAATGGGTCTGACGAACGTCATCCTGATGATTCCCTTCTGTCGCACCCCAGATGAAGGGCGGCGGGTGCTGGCAGAGATGGCTAAGCATGGGCTGAAGCAGGGGGAAAATGGTCTGCAAGTCTATGTGATGTGTGAACTCCCCAGTAACGTGGTGTTGGCAGATGCCTTTGCTGAGGTCTTTGATGGCTTCTCCATTGGCTCAAATGACCTCACTCAACTCACCCTTGGCTTGGATCGCGATTCGGCCTTGGTGGCGCACTTGTTTGATGAACGCAATGAGGCGGTCAAACGCATGGTGGCGCAAGCCATTCAAACTGCGAAGGCCAAGGGACGCAAAATTGGCATCTGCGGTCAAGCCCCCAGTGACTATCCTGAGTTCGCCCGATTCTTGGTGGCGCAAGGGATTGACTCCATTAGCCTCAACCCTGACTCCGTCCTGAAGACCATGTTGCAAATTGCGGAGGCTGAAAAGGAAGCCTAGAACGCACAACCCAGTAGCAACTCCTTAGTTGAGGGCAGGGAATCGCAGCCGCGATCGCTCTGCCCTTTTCTGCGGGTAAGCGAGTAGGATAATAAGGAATTGGGTGGAGAATCTCGGCGTGGACACAGGGGCAATTCACGAACTCATTACCTCAGCGGATGTGGGCGATCGCCTGCGGGGCATCAATCAACTGCGCAGCCTTGATCCCCATGATGCCTTTAGGCTGATTCAACCCCTCAGCCAAGATGAAAATTCCCGTGTCCGTTATGCTGCGGTCAGTCAACTTGCCAGCCTCGGGCACGTCAACCTCAATCAAGCCCATGACCTGTTGCGCGATCGCCTGCTCCATGACAGCGAAACCGATGTCCGTGCTGCCGCCGCAGATGCCATGGCCGCCTTGCAAGTTCCCTTTGCCCTCGAAGATTTAGAAACGGCCTACCACAGTACCCAGGATTGGCTGTTGCAGTTTAGTATCATTGCTGCCTTGGGTGCCCTAGGGAACCCTGCCGCCGTTGGGCTGCTCACGGAAGCCCTCAATAATCCTCAAGAATTGGTGAAATTGGCAGCGATTGGTTCGTTGGGGGAACTCAGACAACCAGAAAGCATTGAGCACTTGCGGCCATTTGTGGCGTATCCCGACTGGCAGGTCCGCCATCGGCTGGCGATCGCCCTGGGCCAGATTGGCACTCTAGCGGCTCGCCCCCTTCTTGAACAACTGGCCACTGACTCTGCGGCAGCGGTTGCCGAGGCGGCGCGCACCAGTTTGGCTCAGTTAGCTCCTTAGCACCAATGGGTTATACGCTACCGGTTTTTGCGGCGGCGGCGGCTGTTGCTGCATTGCGTTGTCTGACGGAAGGCACCTGTCCTCAGGAAGTCACCCTTGCCCTGCTACGCCCTAATCGCTGTGAAACGCTACCCATTGCCCAAGGGGCACCCTTAGATAACCAGCAGGCCCTAGCAATAACCTACAGTCAACCCGCCGATGCCCTCGATCTCACGCGCCATACTCCCATCTGGGCTTGGGTGCGCTGGCAAGACCCTGCCACTTCTCCCAAAATTCAGATTGGGGGGGGCTTTGGGGTTGGGCGCGATCGCGCCACAGGCGAGGCAGCAATCTATCGTTATGCCCGTCTGTTGTTGACTACGAATTTGTTACTCTACTGTCCAAAAGAGCGGGCGATCGCTGTCACTATTATCCTACCCCAAGGACGGGACTTGGCAGAGCGCACCTCGAATGCTGCTTTTGGAATTGTTGAGGGCCTTTCCCTCCTAGGGACAACTGCCTTGGCGCAACCCCTCACCGCCCCGGAGCAACTGGAGCGCTATCGCGAGGACTTAGCCGAGAAAGCCGCTCAATCGTCCACCCTTGTTTTTTGCATTGGTGAGAATGGCCTGCAAGTGGCGCAACACCTCCAGATTCCCCCTTCCCTTTGCGTAAAAACTGCCAATTGGCTCGGTCCAATGCTGGTGGCAGCGGCGCAGCACGAGGTTCAACAGTTGCTGCTCTTGGGTTACCACGGCAAATTAATTAAACTGGCGGCGGGTATTTTCCATACCCACCATCACTTGGCGGACGCTCGCCAAGAAATTCTCACTGCTTTTTGTGCCCTTGCAGGCCTCGATCCCGAGATTCTGCATCAGGTGTGGCAAGCGCCAACGGTGGAGGCCGCCCTTAAATTTTTGGCCAGAACGTCTCCCCAAGTCTTGCCTGAGATTCTGAGCCACATTGCCCACCGCATTGATCAACGTGCCATTGCCTATATTCATGCCCATTGTGCCGCTCCCCTCGGACGGTCACTGCAAGTAGGCTGTGTCCTGTTTGGGCGCGATCGCCAGATTGTCGCCACCAGTGAGACAGGAAACATCATTTTGAGGGGAATCAGCATCTAGATAGAGCCAGTAGGTTCTTTAGATTAGAGGCAAAGGAGAATACTTTTCTATGCAATAGGATTGCCAATACCACCTCTTACATTAAGCAATATTAAGCAATAGGAAATTAGGTCTTAAACGAGGGGATTGGCTATCCTAAAGCTAAAGTCATCTCAGCAGGCGACCTTCATGGCTTGCCCACTCCTCCTCACAATTACAGAAAGCTCTAAGGAACTGCAACACTATCTACTGCCATTTTCTATTTAGGTCAATATATTTAGGTCAATGTATTGATGCGACGTGACCCTGTAGCATCGCCAAACTACTATTGTGCGCATCCTCCTTGTGAAAAGGGCTGTACAGCACAAAACCAATGTCCGACAGTAGCAACCCCTGCCGATGCTCTACTGGCTCCAGTAAGCACTTGTCTACACCCCGCCATCGCCACAAGTCCCCCATCACTTGCTAGCTGGACACCTATCGCCAAAAAGGACTCAAGCAGTGATTGGCACTCAAGACACCCCCTGGGACTGCATGAATCAGCCCTCCAGCCCCTTTGACAATACAGAAGCATTCCCTTGCAGAGCCTACCCCCCGTGAACAACTGCCGTCAGTGCCAACCCTGTGGTGGCCAGGTCACTCTTACTGCCTGTGATTCTATCTGCAGCGATCGCCCGTACTCAGTGCGGGCAACCTCTAGGGACTTGGGACTAACTGGGGATTCTCACGATTGAAATTCTTGGCTGCTGCCGCCAGCAAGCCATAAAACAGAGGATGGGGCGCATTGGGACGGGAGCGAAACTCAGGATGAAACTGCACTGCAATAAAGAAGGGGTGAGCTGAATACTCAATAATCTCTACTAAGCGGCCATCGGGAGAGGTACCCGTAACTTGATAGCCCGTTTCCAAAAAGAGGCTGCGATAGGCATTGTTAAACTCGTAGCGATGGCGGTGTCGCTCATAGATGACTGTTTCGCCGTAGAGTTCTGCCGCCAAGGAATTGGGGGCTAAGCGACAGGCATACAGCCCCAAGCGCATCGTTCCGCCCAAGTCCACAATGTCCTGCTGTTCTGGCAACAGGTGAATGACAGGATGGGGGGTATTGGGATCAAATTCGGCACTGTTGGCATTTTCTAAACCCGCAATATGGCGTGCCCACTCAATGACAGCACACTGCATTCCCAAGCACAGACCCAAAAAGGGGATTCCCTGCTCACGGGCATATTGAATGGCAGCAATTTTCCCCTCTACCCCCCGAATGCCAAAGCCCCCGGGCACTACGATGGCTGCAACGTTGCTGAGGGCATGTTCCACACCATTTTCAACGATTTCTTCGGAGTTGACCCAGCGGATGCGCAGTTCGTGGTCCAGGGCAATCGCTGAATGGCGCAGGGCTTCGACCACCGAAAGATAGGCATCACTCAGGCGCACGTATTTACCGACAATTGCCACTTCTAGCGGGCTACGGGAACGGTAAAGTCGCTCCACCAGTGCCTGCCATTGACTGAGATCTGGCTGCCGTTGTTCCAGGTTCAGGAGGTTGAGGACTTGGGTGGCCAGGCCTTCGCGCTCCAATAGCAGCGGCACTTCATAGATACTGTTGGCATCCGGGGAAGGAATCACACACTCCACCGGCACATCGCAAAACTGGGAGAGTTTTTCCTTGATGCCGGGGACAAGGGGGCGATCGCACCGGCAAATGAGAATATCCGGCTGAATACCAATGGAGCGCAACTCCTTCACCGAGTGCTGGGTGGGTTTTGTTTTCATTTCCCCTGCCGAGGGAATCCAAGGCACCAAAGTCACGTGCATAAACAGCACATGGTGCCGCCCCACCTCCGTGCGAAACTGACGAATCGCCTCCAGAAAGGGCAGCGACTCAATATCGCCAACGGTGCCGCCAATTTCAATAATCACCACGTCGGGGTTTTTGTCCTTGGCAACGCGCAAAATACGTTCTTTAATCTCATTCGTAATGTGGGGGATGACCTGCACTGTTCCGCCCCTATAGTCACCCCGTCGCTCTTTGTTAATAACTGCTTGGTAAATGGATCCCGTCGTGACGCTATTAAGGCGGGACATGGGCGTATCGGTAAAGCGCTCGTAGTGCCCCAAGTCCAAATCCGTTTCCGCCCCATCGTCGGTCACAAACACTTCCCCATGCTGGAAGGGACTCATCGTGCCCGGATCAACATTGATGTAGGGATCCAGCTTGAGAATAGACACAGAATACTGCCGCGATTTCAGCAACCGTCCTAGACTGGCGGCAACAATTCCTTTACCAATGCTGGAGACAACACCGCCGGTCACAAAAACATATTTGGTCATTGTTGAATGCTGATACTAAACCCCAGAGGGCATACTCATCAAAACCTACGCCCCTATTCTCGCATATTGCGGCTTAGGAGAAATTATTCACCAATTTCTTGACGACTTGGGATTGCTCCTCAATGCGCTGCCTCAGCCGCTGACAGACTAAATCACACAGCGGAAAAATTGTCGGGTCGGCAATTTCGTAATAGACGGTAACCCCTTGAGGCTGTCGGCGCACCAGACCAGCCTGGGCAAGGGTTTTCAAGTGCTTTGAGACATTGGCCTGCCCTAACCCCGTCTCTTGAATAATCTCCGAGACATTGCGCCGTCCTTGTTTTAGGGCACAGAGCACTTGCAGGCGGCTCGGTTCCGACAGCACTTTGAAATACTCGGCAACGTGGGTGAGCAACTCAGGGGAAGGGAGGTCAACCATCGGAGGTATCGCACATTAGGACCATAGATTAATATATTATTAATATAGTCTAGGTTAGCAATTCTTTCATATAGCTGCACAGTAAGTAAAGTACTTTACCCTAGAGAGGGGAAATCCCGCGAGAAGCCTTAACGCAGTTTTACTGGCAACTTGATGGCAGGTTTAGGCGAGTCAGATGTTGTCTTTTTTGGGCGTAGCCGTTGGGCATAGAAGGAGGCCGCTTCATCACCGCGGGCACATTCTTGGGCAAAGTGAATCAGATGATGCCCCACCACACCCACGTGGATCACTTGTTCAATCTGGCCTTTTTTTAGGGCAGGCCATGCCAGTTTCCAGAAGGTTTTGCGGTAGCTCCCCCAAAGTCCCACGTGCCAGAGGAGATTTTTCATAATCCGCAGTCCCCGCAGGATATTTTCACGGCTGAGGCGAGCTGGACTATTGGGCACTGCAATGCGGTTGGGATAGGTGTGTTCCATTTGATAGGCAAATCGCTCGTAGAGAAATTCCGGCTCATAGGCTGTTGTGATAGTGCGGCGCCACATTTCCACCACTTCTTCGTAGGGCATGAGGAACTCAACATTGGACTCGCGGCTTTCGTCGTGGTTGAGGCGGCCTTCCGCTTCCAAGCGACGCCAGAGGGGAGTATGAGGCAGGGCGTGCAGCAGGTTAATCGTCAGTGTGGGGATGTGGGAAGCGCGAATAAACTCAAGGATGCGATCGCCCGTTTCTGGCGTGTCCGTATCAAAGCCAATAATGATGCCGGAGACCACTTCCATGCCATAGCGATTTAAAGTTTGCACAGCCTCCAAAATTGGCATACTCAGGTTTTGATCCTTGTGGATAGCGTGGAGAGCTTCAGGTTCTGGGGTTTCAATGCCACAGAAAATCGTACAGAAATAGGCTTCCCGCATCATTTCTAGCAGTCTGGGGCTTTGAGCAATATTCAGTGTTGCTTCGCAGGCAAATTGCAGCGGGTAGCCATTGGCCTTTTGCCAGTCAATAAGATGGGGCAGCAGTTCCATGACAGCGCGGCGATTGCCAATGAAGTTATCATCCACAAAATAGACCGCCCCCGGATTCCCTGAGGCCAGCATGGTGTCCAATTCCTTGAGGATCTGCTGTGGCGTTTTCAAACGCGGATTGCGGCCATAGAGTTCAGGGATGTCGCAAAACTCACAGCGAAAGGGACAGCCACTGGAAAACTGAACACTGCCGAGAAAATAGTTTTCCATGCGCACATGCTGGTAGGCCGGCACAGGAAATTCACTGAGGGGCAAGCGAGCAGTGGTTTCAAAAATGAGTTGCTGGGGTGGACGCTGGCTACCGTATTCATCAAAGTAGGCAATCATCTTGTCGGTAGCATCCCCCAGTTCCCCTACATGGAGAATATCCACATCGGGATAGTATTCGGGACAACTGGAGACCGAGGGCCCGCCAAGGGCAGTGAGCTTACCATGACGATGGGCAATTTCGTTGATTTCTAAAATTTGTGGCCGCTGAATGTGCATGCCACTGGTAATGACAATATCAGCCCAAGCATAGTCAGCATCGGTTGCTGGGCGTACATTTTCATCAATCAGGCGCACCTCCCACGATTCTGGAAGATAGGCGGCCACTAGCAAAATCCCTTGGGGTGGCATAAAGGCGCGTACCGTACCCATGAGGGGGTAGGCGTGGTGAAACGTGCCAAAGGAGCGGCTGTAGCGGGGAAAAATGCAGAGGATGCGGCGATGGTTACGGGGGGTATAGGGGACTCGACCACTGGTCATCTCAGGAACCAGTTTTATCTCATCGGTGCTCCGACTGAGGTTCATCGCCCACCACTCCTACCTACACGCACTTTTCAACAGGTATAGCCTACAAATGCGGCTATCGCCTAGGTTTTAGTACCCTTTGGCACTAAAGTCCAGTGTGAGGGGAATCTCTACCCGCTCAATGTGGGTTTTAAATGTGCCATCGGGGTATAGCGATAGATGACGAAAACCGGGACCCACGGGTTCAAGGGAAAATTCAGGGGCGCGGGGCAAAAACTGGATACAGGTGGAGGGACAGCCGAGATACGTCACCCCTTGCCGCTCAGCTGCTAAATTCTTGATGGATGTGGCCGAAGAGGACGAGCTTCACCTGCCGATGGCGAATCTAATACGGCAAAAAGGTGCTCAGGGTTTTGTAGGCGGCTACTATCGAGCCAAGGGGTACCGGTCTCAAAGGGGGGATGGTGCAGGGCAATGAACGTGGGCCGATCGCCCGTGTGACTCAAGGTTGCATCTAGCCAACTGAGGGTCTCAGGACTCAATTCACCATGAACTTTGCCATCCGCTTGGGAACTGAGGAGCAGGCCTTGCCAAGTCCCAAGATTGACGTGGCGATCGCCCCGTAGCGGCGGACGCTCTAGCGCCGGCACCATTGCCCTTGGCTCATCATGGTTGCCGGGAATCCAGTATACGGGACAGGTAAAGTCCCCAAAGGCGGTGGCCAAACGCTCGTAGGTTGCAGGAACCGGTTCTTGGGCCAAGTCTCCCGTCAGCAGTAGGGCATTGGGACTGTGGCGGCGAACTGCCTCTAAAACAGCGGCCAGGGATTGAGCCGTAGGCAGGCCAAGGAGTCTGCCTTCATCGGTGGCAAATAAATGCAGATCGGATAACTGGATCAGGTAAAGGGGTTCATTCATAAGCTCGTTGAGGTCTGGGAACGCTGTAGCCCGAATGCTCAGGCTACTTCATCTGATCAACCACCTTAACGCTGACAGACGTTGCTGACTCCCGCAAGCGCGTGGATAAGGGGAGTTGTTGCCACCACTGCCCAAGCACTTGGCGCTGATTAATGAGGTAAATGCTAACGAGTGTCAGACCCACTCCTAGTAACTGAACCTGACTCAGGGTTTCCCCCAAGAACCAATGCCCAAAGGTGAGAGCAAATACTGGGGTGAGAAACGTCAGGGCACTGAGACTGGTGAGATTCCCCTTGGCAGCGAAATAGAAAAAGACACCGTAGGACAGCGCACTACCAAAGAGAGTCGCATAGCCAAGGTGGAGGAGATCCGACCCCTGGAGGGCTGCCCAAGGCGCTGGGGTATTTAAGCTCGGCCAGATCAACAGCGGCAACCCGCCCAAGACCATGTGCCAGCCGGTAGCGACCACGGGATCGGCATGGTTTGCCAAGGGGCGCATTAAAATGGTGCCCACTGCCATTGAAAGCGCCGCCAACAGCATCCACAGCTCACCGCGCTGCCACCACTGTCCCCAGGGCATTCCTTGCCATGCTGTGGGTTGCTGGAGCAGGGTTAACAGATCGTCCCCTAGACCAATGCTGCTAATGCCCACCAAGCCAAGGAATAGTCCCAGCCAGCCCCAACCGCCAACCCGCTCTCCATAGAGCCAGCGAGACAACAGTGCCACCGCTAGGGGTTGGGAGTCAATCATCACAGAGCCAAGACCGGCGCCCGTTTTGGAGAGGCCAGTGGCCAGAAGCCCTTGAAATAAAAAGCCATCCACAAGGGCAAAAAGCGCAATCCATCCCCAGGCGCGCAGGCCAGTGGGCTGGGGCTTACCGCGGGCGATCGCCACCACTAAAACTAGCAGACCTGCCGGCACAAGGCGCACACCAGCAACCCACAGCGGCGAGGTATGGGGCATGACCTCCTTCATGGCCACCATGGCCGTTCCCCAAAAGAAAAAGGGGGAGATTAAAATTAAGCGTTGCCAGAGTGCGGTCACGGGCGTTGCCAAGCCAGGAGAATGTTAAGGATTATTGCAATTCGTATCCTTAAATTATAATCCTGCCGTGGGCAACGGCAACTTCAGGAGGGAATTGTCAACTTGATTTGCTATAACGAGTTCTAATGACCTCCCTGGCATCCTAGGGAAATTTCAGGCAGTGGGTGAGGAGCCGCAGCAGGAGATGAAAGCACTAGAGGTTTGGCAACGGTGGTTCCGGCGGGTTCCTAAGTCAGCGGCGCTAGCGATCGCCCCCGTGGAGACAACAGTCACTGAATCGATGCCCTCCCGCTGGCAAGTCTATCGTCAACGACTCATGGCCTATGAGGGGTGGCCTTGGCTTATCCCCTTTTTTATCTCCGGGGCAACGCTCATGGCGGCCAGTGCTTGGCTATTGCTGTTACCCCCCTTGCCCGATTGCCGTCAGCCCGTCTTGATCATGAGCGATGGCGATCGCCTCTACTGCGCCGATCAAGCAGCCCGCCACGGCAACCTAGCTTCCCTGGCTCAGGCACTGCAAACGGTCAGTGGTTGGTCCCAAAATCACCCCCTCTTTCCCCAGGCCCAGCGGCGGGTTGATGAATGGTCGGCTGCCCTCTTGGTCGTCGCCCGCCAACAGTTGAGCCAAGGCAATATCAAACTGGCAAGGCTGCTCCTGAAAAAAATCCCCACCACCGCAGCGAGCTACTCCCAAGCCCAAGAGCTACTAACCGCAACGCATGGGGGAGAAGGTGGAACCTTATTGGCGACAGCTGAGGCGGCCCTGCGCCAGCAGGATTGGGGATTGGCTTTGCTGCAAGTGAAACTCATGAACCAGCTGGGTACTGACTACTGGCGCGAACAGGCACAAAAGCTCTCGGTGCGCATCTCCCAAGAACAGGATGCGTGGGTACAACTGGTGCAGGCTCGGGATTTGGCGGCTTGGTTGACGGCCAATGAACTGGCGGAGGCAGTTATGCTGGCTCTGAAAATTTCCCCAGAGGCGGTTGTCTATCCCCAGGCCCAGGCGGATATTCGCCGTTGGCTTCCTGAAGTGTTTGCGTATGCTGAGGAACGCTTAGCGGCCGGCGATCGCGAGGGGGCCTTAGCCCTTGTTGAAAAAATTGCCCCGGCTCTCGATGTTTCCTACCACGATCGCCCAATCGTCATCCTCGGTCAGGCCAAAGCCCTTGCGGCGAAGGGAACGGTTCTCGGTTACTGGGAGGCGATCGCCCGCGTGCAGCAGATTCCTACTACTGACCCCTTCTATGAATTGGCCCAAGCCTACCTCAAAACCTGGCAGCAACAGTTGCGCAACCAGCAGCAGCTGCAGTGGGCGACGTGGCTTGCCAATACCCGTTTGCGCTGGGGCTATGCGTTGGCCATTGCCCAGGCGCAGCAAGTCCCCCTTGGTCAGTCGCAGCGGGATCAAGCGCAGGCCTTAATTGCTCTTTGGCAGCGGGATCTGGCCACAATTGACGAACGGCCCTTGCTCAATGCCGCGATTGCCTTTGCAGAGCAGCAGCAGTATCGAACTGCCCTTGAAGTTCTCAAACACTTCCCCAACAAGGCAGTCCTTGCCCCCCTAGTGGCCAAGTACCACGATCAGTGGCAGGAAACACTGGAGGCGATCGAGGATCGGCCAATTCTGGATCGGGCGATGCGCTTAGCACAGGCGGGGAAGTTGGAAGAGGCCATCGGCACTGCAGAGCGAATCGCACCGGGTCGTGCCCTTTACCGTGAAGCTCTCAACAGAATTTGGCAGTGGGATTATGAACTGGCGCAGCGCCAGCGCCCACCAGCAGTTTCCACAACCCCCTGGTGGGAAAGCCCAAGCCCCACTGAGCCTACCCCCTCGCCAGAGCCCCCTGCCCCAGCCGCCCCCCCAGCGGCGGCAGTCACACCCTCGCCACCGCCTGAGGTTGCTCCTACCCCTACCCCCGAAGCCACGGCTGCCCCTGATCCTGCCAGGGCGACCCCTACCCCAGAGGCCACTCCTGAGCCAGCGCCTGCGCCGCCCCCGGCGGACCAACCTGAGCCATCCCCCACCCCCTAGGGATACGAGTCGTCGTAAAATAAAAGCTTTGTGCAGTATCAGTTGCCCAGTCATGCGCCTATCGCAAATGCTCTTTGTGACGCTTCGCGATGATCCCGCAGAAGCGGAAATTCCCAGCCACAAATTACTCCTGCGGGCGGGATATATTCGACGGATCGCCAGTGGCATCTATAGCTATCTGCCTTTGATGTGGCGAGTGTTGCAAAAAGTGAGTGCAATTGTTCGCGAGGAAATGAACCGCAGTGGCGCCTTGGAATGTTTACTGCCGCAACTGCAGCCCGCTGAGCTGTGGCAAGAATCGGGACGCTGGGATACCTACACTAAAGCCGAAGGAATCATGTTTTCCCTGACGGATCGCAGCGATCGCCAGCTGGGACTGGGGCCCACCCATGAGGAGGTGATCACTGCCCTGGCCAAGGACTTGATTCGCTCCTATCGGCAGTTACCGGTGCACCTCTACCAAATTCAAACGAAATTCCGCGACGAGATTCGCCCCCGCTTTGGCCTAATGCGGGGACGGGAATTCATCATGAAGGACGGCTATTCCTTCCACGCCGATATGGCCAGTCTCAAGGAAACCTATCAGCAGATGTATGACACCTACAGCCGGATTCTCCGGCGCTGTGGCCTGACGTTTCGAGCCGTGGAGGCCGATTCGGGTGCGATCGGCGGATCGGGTTCCCATGAGTTTATGGTGTTGGCTGCCGCCGGTGAAGATGAGGTGCTCTATACTCCTGATGGCCGATACGCTGCCAATGGGGAAAAGGCCGTTTCGCTCCCCCCTGACGCGGTGCCGACAACCTACAAAAAGGTGGCGACGCTGGATACCCCCAATGCAGCGACGATTGATGCCCTGGTTGAGCAGTTGCAGTGCCATCCTACGCAAATTGTGAAAAATGTGCTCTATCGAGCAGTCTTCGATAATGGGCGAGTGGGTCTTGTGCTGGTGAGTATTCGCGGCGATCAAGAGGTGAACAGCGTCAAGCTGCACAACACCCTCACTTCCCTTGCGCCCAATTACGGGGCAACAAAACTGCTGGATCTGCGGCTGGCAGATGCCAATACAGCCCAAGAGTGGGCAGCCACCCCCATTCCCTTTGGTTACATTGGCCCTGATTTAGAAGATGCTGTTATTAAAGCCGATTCCCAAATTATTCCCCAGTGGATTCGCATTGCCGATCCCACTGTCACTGAGTTGAAGCGATTTATTACGGGGGCAAATCGGGATCAACAGCATCGTGTCGGGGTCAATTGGGGGAAATCCTGTCCCTTGCCGGCCATTGTGGCGGATGTGCGCAAAGCCCAGGCGGGCGATCGCGCCTGTCACGATCCAACCCAGCACCTAGAAACCGCCCGTGGCATTGAGATTGGCCATATCTTCCAGTTGGGAACCAAGTACTCTGAGGCAATGAAGGCCACCTACACCAATGAACAGGGGGAAGAGGTGCCCTTGGTCATGGGCTGCTATGGCATTGGTGTTTCTCGCTTGGCTCAGGCCGCAGTAGAACAGCACCACGATCACAACGGCATTATTTGGCCGCTGGCGATCGCCCCCTATCAAGTGATTATTGTGGTGCCCAACATTGAGGACCAACAGCAAAGGCAGACGGCCACTGATCTTTACGAGCAGCTTCAGGCGGCAGGGATTGAGGTGCTCCTCGACGATCGCGATGAGCGGGCAGGGGTGAAATTCAAAGATGCGGATTTGATTGGCATTCCCTATCGGCTAGTGACGGGACGCGCGATCGCCCATGGGGAAGTGGAACTGGTGATTCGGGCCACCGGTGCCAAGTCCAGCCTCCCGCTAGCCGAAGTTGTGGGTTATCTTCAAAGGGAAATTGCTCAGCAGCTCAGCACATGATTCTCACCCCCCAACAGCGCACAAAACTAGATAGCCGTAGGGATGATCTCTTTTACGCGACAGCGCGCTTTGTCACCCATGTGGACGGGTTCTTTTTGGCTCGCCTCACGGAGCTCTATCGCCAATACTTGCGGCCACAGATGCGAGTCTTAGACCTAATGAGTAGTTGGGTGTCGCACTTACCGCCAGAGCTGTCCTTTCAAGAAGTGGTGGGGCACGGGATGAACGCCACGGAGCTAGCCCGCAACCCCCGGCTGGATCGTTATTTTGTTCAGAATCTCAATAAAGAGTTGGCCTTGCCCCTAGAGGATGCCAGTTTTGATGCCGTGTTGATGGCGGTGTCGGTGCAGTACCTCCAATATCCTGAGGCAACTTTTACGGAAATTGCCCGCATCCTTAAGCCCCAGGGGGTAGTTATTGTCAGCTTCTCAAATCGCATGTTTTTTGAAAAAGCGATTCAGGCGTGGCGTGAGGGTAGCGAGGGCGATCGCCTGCAGTTGGTGCAAACCTATATCAACAGCATTCCTTCCCTCAAGGTGATCGAAACGCATCTGCCTCGCCCTTGGTCTTGGTTGGGACTTACCGATCCCTTCTATGCAGTTGTTGGTCAAAAACAGGCGGCCTAATGGTTCAAGGGGGAGTCTATGAGCAGTTTCGTGGTGCCCTCCTTGGACTCCTCTGGGGGATCGCTAAAGAGCATGGTAATCTAGCGCAGACACTGCCCCACCAATGGTTAACTCGCAACCAAGGGGAGTGGCTAGTTCAGCTGCCACAGTTGTTGGCATCATGGGATCAACCTTTGGTTCCAGTCCCCGAAGGGCTGCAGGAGATTCAAGCCCTGCTCCATGAGTACCTAGAAGCAGCTTGGGCGCCTGAGCCTTTGCCTGTCCCCCCCGAGAGAGGGGACATGCTCCGCTATGCCTTGGCGATCGCCCCTTGGGACTTAGAACTGGCCCATCAAATTGTCAGCAAACACCAACCCAGTGCCGCTTTGCGCTTAAGCTGTCTTTTTGGTGCCTATTGGGGGGCATTGGCCCTACCCCTAGGTGCTTGGGAGTATTGGACGCCCACCGTGGCTGAAGTGCTCAGGAAGGTGATGGCGCAATGGACAGGGGGGATGGGAAACGAGATTGGGATTGCCCCCCAGGCCAGACTACAAAACTGGCGAAGAAACTGGACTGGGAACATAGCGCTCTAGCTGTGCGCCCAAACCCCGCAATTTGGCTTCGATTTGCCAGTAGCCCCGATCTAAGTGCTGCAAACCATAGACGTGGGTTTCCCCGCGGGCAGCGAGTCCAGCAACGACTAAAGCCGCTGTGGCGCGCAAATCTGTACCTGTTACCGGTGCACCGGAAAGATAGCGCACCCCGCGAATGGCAGCGTGATTCCCCTTGACGCGAATATCGGCACCCATGCGATTCAGTTCAGGCACATGGCCAAAGCGATTTTCAAACACGGTTTCACTGACTAAACTATTCCCCTCACTAATGGCCAGCAACGTCATCATCAGCGCCTGCATATCCGTGGGAAAGCCGGGGTAGGGGAGCGTTTCAATGTCGGTGGCACGATAGCGCTGGGCAGGGGTGAAGCAGACGCGGGTGGGATCGGGAAATTCGATCTTCGCTCCCATCTCTTCGAGCTTGGCAACCACAGGCGTCAGGTGACTGGGAATCACAGGCGCAAGAGTAATTGCCGAGCGGGTGACAGCAGCGGCCAAGAGAAATGTACCCGCTTCGATGCGATCGGGGATGATTTCGTATTCAGTGCCGTGGAGGCGATCCACCCCAACAATCGTGATCGAATTGGTGCCGGCGCCATAGATTTTGGCTCCCATCGTGATACAGAAGTTGGCCAAATCCACCACTTCGGGTTCTTGGGCAGCATTTTCAATCGTGGTTTCCCCCTCGGCAAGGGTGGCAGCCATCATTAATGTTTCGGTGGCACCGACGCTGGGATAGTCCAAGTAAATCCGCGTTCCTTTAAGTTTGGTCGCACTGGCGGTGACAACACCGTGATCAATGGTGACTTCGGCACCCATGGCTTGCAGACCACGCACATGCAGTTCCACCGGACGGGCGCCAATGGCGCACCCCCCCGGCAAGGGGACGCGGGCAACACCCAACCGTGCCACCAAAGGGCCAATGACAAAAAAACTTGCCCGCAGTTGGCTAACGAGGGTATAGGGGGGATCGTTGGTATTTAATGCTGTGGCATCAATGGCGATCACCTCACTCCCAAGGCGTTGTACCTTGACCCCCAAGGCCTGTAAAATTTTTCCCAGGCGGCGAATATCTGCTAGATCAGGCACGGCACGGAGAATCGTTGTATCCGCTGCGAGGAGTGCCCCCGCCATCAAGACCAATGCTGAATTCTTGGCTCCGCTAATCCTCACCTCACCCGATAACCGATAGCCCCCCTGAATCTTGAGGTGTGCCTGCTCTGTGGTCAGCGGCGTTGTGGTCGAGGCTAGCATATTTCACTCTCACAGCCAAAAGAATTCCAAGCGATTATATCCTATCAGTGCGGATTTTATGCAAAGATCAACAGAAAAAAGACGGTTGTTGTGCAAGTAATTTAATCCTTTGATGGAACCTCAAAATCTCAGCGATTTCCTGCGGCAAGAGCTAGCTAAACAGGGTCAAGCGCCCCGCAAGCGGAGTCGCCACCAGCCCACTAAGGCAGAACTAGAGCAAGAACTGGCCACCCTCAAAGCAGCCTTAGCAGCCGTAGAAGCTGAGAAAACCGCTCAGAGCGCCCAGATAGAGCAACTGCAACAGGAATTACAAAGGTGGCGCGATCGCGCCCAAGCCCTAGAAACAGACCTTCAGGAACTGCAAACCCGTCATCAAGCGCTAGAAGCCGAATTTGAAGAGGCCAAGGCAGTCATTCGCCAACTCACTGTCCCGCAGCCTTACCGTTTCGAGGATGTGGGATTTAAGCCCCTCGTCAATGAAATTCCTACCCCTAATCCCAACACCTCTCCCCTTGGGGATGCGGAAATGGGGTGGTTTGACTAGGGATCGTCCGAGCCCTTCGGAGACTCTTTGAGAAGATTAAAAAAATGTAAAGGCAGATAAATCAATTATTAAAATTCCCGCAGCGGTAATCTAATGTACATTTCACAAATCTGTATTAGCCTTAAGTTATTGCCGATTCCTGCAGAGCCACAGTTTTCATGAATAATCCCGCCACACCTAACGGTTACCCTGTTAATTCAGTCTCCCACACCAACCCTGCTGCCAACGACGAACACTGCGATTTGTATATCGAGAGCGATCGCACAGGGATGACAGTGCAAACCCTGAAGCGCGCCTTTGTTGATAATCTCCACTACATCCAGGGCAAGGATGCCATGTTTGCCACACCCTACGACTACTTCATGGCCCTGGCCTACACGGTGCGCGATCGCCTGCTGCATCGGCGGATTAAAACCGCCCAAACCTATTTTGAGCAGGATGCCAAGGTGGTCTATTACCTGTCGGCAGAGTTTCTCATTGGTCGCTTGCTCCTGAACAACCTAATTAACGTCGGCCTCTACGAGCAAACCAAACAGGCCATGGCCGATTTTGGCCTTGACCTGAATGAACTGATGGAGCGTGAACCGGAACCGGGGCTAGGCAATGGCGGTTTAGGACGCTTGGCGGCTTGTTTCCTCGACTCTCTCGCGACCCTTGAAATTCCCGCTGTTGGCTACGGCATTCGCTACGAGTTTGGCATTTTTGAGCAAATTATCACCAATGGCTGGCAGCACGAAGTCCCCGACAACTGGTTGCGCTTTGGCAACCCCTGGGAGATTGCCCGTCCTGATTATAACGTTGAAGTTAAGTTTGGCGGTTATACCGAAGCCTACACCGATGCCCAAGGGCACTACCGCGTCCGTTGGCTCCCCAGCACTACCGTTTTTGGCACGCCCTACGACACGCCCATTCCCGGCTATGGCAAAAATACGGTGAACACGCTCCGTCTGTGGAGTGCCCGTGCAGCCCAAGACTTCAACCTTCAGGTGTTTAACGCGGGGGACTACACCCAAGCAGTCTCTGAAAAAACCTTTAGTGAGAACATCTCGAAGGTCCTCTACCCCAACGACAACACCCCCCAGGGGAAAGAATTGCGGCTGCGGCAACAGTATTTCTTTGTCTCCTGTTCATTGCAAGACATTATCCGCCTCTACTTGCGTCGGCACACCAGCTTTGATGCCTTCCCCGACAAGGTGGCCATTCAGCTCAACGATACCCACCCCGCTATTGCTGTGGCTGAACTGATGCGATTGCTGGTGGATGAGTACCAACTGACGTGGGAAAAAGCGTGGGACATCACCCAGCGCACTTTTGCCTATACCAACCACACGCTGCTGGCGGAAGCCCTTGAACGCTGGTCGGTGGATCTCTTTGGTCAACTGCTACCACGCCACTTGGAAATCATTTACGAGATTAACTATCGTTTTCTGAATGAAGTTCGCCTCCGCTACCCTGGCAATACCGCGCGGTTGGCACGGATGTCCCTGATTGAGGAAGGTTATCCCAAGCAGGTGCGCATGGCGCATCTGGCCTGTGTTGGCAGTCATACGGTCAATGGCGTGGCAGAACTGCACACAGAGCTGATCAAACAGGAGCTGATGCGGGACTTCTATGAGATGTACCCAAACAAGTTCCAGAACAAAACCAATGGCATTACTCCCCGCCGTTGGCTCCTGATGAGTAATCCCCGCTTGGCCAGTCTGATTACCGAAACGCTGCAGAGCGATCGCTGGATTACCCACCTTGAGGACCTGCGCGGCCTAGAACCCTACGCGAGTGATCCCGCTTTTCAGGCGAAGTGGCAACAAATCAAACAAGCCAACAAAGAGCGCTTAGCGGAGTACATCTGGCGCAACAACCAAATCGAGGTGGATCCCTACTCCCTCTTTGACATTCAAATTAAGCGCATCCACGAGTACAAACGTCAACATTTGGCTGTCCTCCACATCATTACGCTCTACGAGCAGATCAAAGCCAACCCGCACATTGACATTCAACCGCGCACATTTATTTTTGGCGGCAAGGCAGCTCCCGGCTACTTTATGGCCAAGATGATCATCAAGCTGATCAATTCGGTGGCCGATATGGTCAACCACGACAGCGATGTGAATGGTCGCCTCAAAGTGGTGTTCCTCAGCAACTACTCTGTCTCCCTTGGGGAAATGGTTTATCCTGCCGCAGATCTGTCGGAGCAGATTTCTACCGCCGGCAAGGAGGCCTCTGGCACTGGGAATATGAAGTTTGCCCTCAACGGAGCGCTGACCATTGGCACGCTAGATGGCGCAAATGTGGAAATCCGCCAAGAAGTGGGGGCAGAGAACTTCTTCCTCTTTGGTTTGACAGCTCAAGAGGTGATAAGCCTAAAAGCAGAGGGCTACAATCCCCGCGAGTACTACAACAGCAACCCAATGCTCAAGAAAGTGATTGATAGCCTCATTTCCAATTACTTTAATCCCCGCGAACCAGGGCTGTTTGAGCCTATTGTCAGTTCCCTGCTCAATGAGGATCCATATATGCTCTTGGCGGACTACCAATCCTACGTGGACTGTCAACAACGAGCAGCTCAGGCCTTTCGCGACAAAACCCACTGGACACAGATGTCTATTCTCAATGTGGCGCGCATGGGCAAATTCTCCAGCGATCGCACGATTGCCGAGTACTGCAAGGACATCTGGCGCGTTGAACCTGTTCCTGTTTCCTTGGACACGTGTCGGCCTGCTTTTCGCCCTAGCCGCATCAGTTAGGTCAGTGGTCTTTAGGTGACTGCCGCTTTTGCTCTACACTAGGGCAAGTCTCAAGCAGTGGAACGAAATGAATGGCGGGAATCGGCGCAGCCCTACGGGTTTTTCAAAGTCGCAAAATGGCGGCACTGCTCTTGTTAGGTTTTTCGTCAGGGTTGCCCCTGTTTCTCACCAGCCGAACACTGCAAGCCTGGATGACCGTTGAGGGCATTGACTTGACGGCCATTGGCCTCTTTAGCCTGGTGGCGTTGCCCTACTCCCTGAAGTTTCTCTGGTCACCCTTGCTGGATCGCTATAGGATTCCCTTTTTGGGACGGCGGCGGGGCTGGTTGCTGCTGATTCAGGTGCTGCTGTTGGGGGCGATCGCCCTGATGGCGGTGCAGGATCCCAGTAGGAGCCTGCAGCTGTTGGCGATCAATGCCTTCGCTATTGCCTTCTTGAGCGCCAGTCAAGATATTGCTGTGGATGCCTACCGTGCCGATGTCCTCGAACCCCTTGAAATGGGAGCAGGTGCGGGTATTTATGTCCTTGGCTATCGCATTGCGCTTTTGGTCACCGGTTCCCTCGCCTTGATCCTTGCGGATCAACTGCCCTGGCCAGTGGTTTACGCCCTGATGGCGCTGCTTATGGTGGTGGGCATGGTCACTACCCTTTGGGCACCAGAACCAGAGGTGCATCCCCCGGCTCCTCCGTCATTGGCACAGGCAGTCATTCGACCCTTCCTTGATTTTTTCCAGCGCTACGGCTGGGGAACGGGGTTAATTATCTTGCTCTTTATCTGCCTCTATCGCTTGGGGGATGCCCTCACGGGCAACATGATGACTCCTTTCCTGTTGCAGCAGGGCTTTAGCCAAACCCAAATTGGCGCCGTACAGGGGGGGGTGGGGCTGATTGCCACCCTCTTTGGCGCCCTTGTCGGGGGAGCGGTGATCAGTCAAATTGGTATTCACCGTGCCCTGTGGATTATGGGGGGATTGCAAGCTTCTAGCAATATCTCCTACTTTGCTTTGGCCAATGCCGGTGCCAATCCAACAGTGATGGTGGCTGCCATTGGCATTGATAACTTCTGCGGTGGGCTGGCGATCGCTGCTTTGACGGCTCTTTTAATGAGTCTTTGCAACCCCCAATTTAGTGCCACACAGTATGCGCTGCTTTCTAGTCTCTTTGCTTTTAGTCGGGATATCCTGGCGGCCCCTGCGGGTAAAGCGGCAGAAATGATGGGGTGGCCACTCTTTTTTCTCTTTACAATTGGCGCTGCCTTACCAGCGCTGCTGCTTTTGCCGTTTTTTGCGCCTTGGCAAGCAAGGCCAGCCTTTCCCCGCCCCGGCAGTGATGATTGAAAATACATTGAAAATACAAAATACCGAGTGTCGATGTCCCCAGCAAATCCGACAATGACAACGCTGATTCCCGTTCCCCTTGGTGAGCACTCCTACTGGATTGCCATTGGTGCCAACAGCCGGCGGCAGTTGCCTGCCCTTTTGGCCGAATATACGCCCTTGACCCCGCAAGCCCCCGCCCTCATTGTGTCTAATCCACAAATTTGGCGGCACTACGGCACGGATGTGCAAGAGGCATTAACACAAGGGGGCTGGCGGGTTGTTCCCTGCATCCTACCGGCGGGGGAACGCTACAAAACCCTCAGAACTGTTGAAAAAATTTATGATGCTGCCCTAAGTCAGCGTTTAGAACGGGGTTCCACCCTCTTTGCCCTTGGCGGTGGTGTCATTGGCGACATGACTGGCTTTGCGGCAGCGACATGGCTGCGGGGAATTGCGGTGGTTCAGATTCCCACCAGTCTGTTGGCGATGGTGGATGCGGCCATTGGCGGGAAAACAGGGGTAAACCATCCCCAAGGCAAAAATCTCATTGGTGCCTTTCATCAACCCCGTCTGGTGGTCATTGATCCCGATGTTTTGGCAACCCTGCCCCCGCGAGAATTTCGTGCTGGCATGGCCGAGGTAATTAAGTACGGCGTTATTTGGGATGCTGAGCTATTTGATTTGTTAAGTCAGCTGCCGCGCTTGGATCGCATGGGTGCTTTGCCCTCTGAGCAGTTGATCCAAGTCCTGCAGCGTTCCTGCCAAGCGAAGGTGGATGTAGTTAGCAAGGATGAGCGGGAGGCGGGGCTGCGTGCCATTTTGAATTATGGGCATACGATTGGCCATGCCCTTGAAAGTATGGGCAATTACCGGCTCTTGAACCACGGCGAGGCGGTGGCCATTGGTATGATTGCCGCTGCGGAACTGGCTGTGGCCTTGGGATATTGGTCAGCGGCAGCCGCCGCTGCCCAACGGGCACTGATTCTCAAAGCAAAGCTGCCAACAACGATCCCCGCCCACTTTGATGTGGAGGGACTGCTGGCACTCCTGCAGCACGACAAGAAGGTTCAGGCGCAAAATGTACGGTTTATTCTCCCCACCGCCATTGGTCATGGGGAAATTTTTGATCAGGTACCGGCAGAACTGATTCGAGAGACACTCCATCGCCTGCAGGCCTAGCTAGAGGGTGGGGTATCTAGCAAACATTTTTTGCTGGCTTTTAATTCTTTCCAGAGATTTTTAATTTGCCTATAGGCTTCCTGCGGGGAGAGTTTGCCGCTGTTTTCGAGGCTGGCAATGTAGCTCACGCGGGTCGCAAATTCCTGCAAGTTGGCGTCAAATAAAAAGTTTTCAGGTGTAAACTTACCATGGTAACGGCTCTGGGGATATAAAAACTCGTATTTATCCATTGCTTATCTATCCTTTGCCGGCAGGCGTTAACCTATTTTTAACCTTATTTTAATCAATTTTCCCTGGCGTCACTGTAGCTGCTGTAACAAAACTCTGATCTCCCTAGGGGTAAAACGGGGTTTTGTTAACAAATATTAGCAAAAAATTAAGCATTATTAACTTCGATTGATTAAATAAAGCAGACTTATCACACTACATAAGGGAAGCGTGATCCCTAGCGATCGCCCGATATCAATGCTGTGATTTAGGAAATGGGTAAATGATGCACGGACTCTCCTTGGCTCCCCGTTATCGCTTAGATGATGTTGATCCTTGGCTTTTGGGAATTGATCCCAGTCGTCACTATTGGCTGCAAGTCAATGGAGATCCCCAGCAGCGGGTGGCCATTCCGGGAGTCTGCGTCCAGAGCATCTCCGAGCTACGGGAGATCATGGCGGCGGTGCGATCGCTCCTACCGGGGCAGCAATTGCAAATTCAGCGGGCGGCTACCTGCTTAGAAATTCACTGTGTTGCTGAAAATCTGCTGGCGATCGCCCACCCTGTTGCTGGTGCGCCCGTTTGGCATCTTTTTGATCGCGAAACCCTCGAAAGTTTAGTGATGAGTGCCCATCCCCACTGGCAATGCCGGCCTGAGGACGTGGAGTTGGGGCGGCAGCAATTGTGGCAGTCCTTTCAGTTACCAGTGGCTGCCTGAGCCGTGTTAAGGACTTCGCTAATCCGTCGCAGCACGCCATTGATAAAGCGGTGGCTGCCCTCATCGCTATAGCGTTTGGCCAGTTCAATAGCCTCGTTAATTGCCACCTGCTTAGCGACCTCAAGGTAACGCATTTCGACTACAGCAATTTCAATAATGGCACGATCTAGCTGCGTCAGCCGCTCCAATTGCCAATCCACCATTGAGCGATTTACCAGTTCTTCAATCTCCGTTTGGTATCGCTGTAAACAGCGAAGGAGGGCGATCGCGTAGGCCTGAACCTCCTCCTGATGGGCAAAGTAGAGGATCTCAGGTAAATCCAGAGCAGCGCCTATTTTGTTCAAGCCCTTTTCCGCCCGCTGCAGGGCATCCTGCAGCACCATCTGTGCCTTTTCCAGGTGGGGCAACTGGAATTCACTGTGCCGGAGCAGGCGTTGACTTTCACTAAGTTCGGTGCCGGCCTGTTCGAGGGTATCGCGCACATCACTCGCCAGTGTACGTACAGCCATCAGGATCAAACTGCGGCAGTCGCTTTCATCCAGCAGTTTCGGTTGGCGTAACAGTTGAGCGGCACTGAGCAACGCAAGTTCCCGAGCAACGCGGCGAGCGGTGGTCATAGGTTCATCCTTCAGGGAGGGCAATAGCAGTCTTTTTCTAGCTTAGCGGTTGCTGCCACTGCGGGCACGGTGAAAGGCCAAACTGCTGTAGAGCATGAAGGCGGCATCCCAAGGACTGTCCTCACGGCGAAAGAGGTGAATATGCGGGGGGATTTTACTCAAGAGTTCTGTAAAGTCCAAGGCGGTTTCTGCAAAGCTGGTAAAGTCTTGCCAGACGGGGCGATCGCCACAGTGCTGCTGCCAAAGACTCGATAACTGCCGCCACTTCGCCCATGAGGTATTTTGATCCAAATGCAACTCACTCTGGATTACCTCTGCCACTTTACTCAGGGGAATCCCTTGGTGAAACTGGTAACCACCGCGATAAAAGCGCAGGATTTGATTTTGCTGCAACAGGTGGAGATCACAGCACTGGGCATGATCCTGAATTTGTTCTTTGCGGGTGACTTTCCCTTGGCGATCGCGGTCGAACACCTGCTCAAAAATCGGCAGCAACCCCTCCACTCGCTGGCTGACCTGTGACCAAGTAAACGTAAACTCCACTGGCTCTGAGGATAGGGAAGTGGTACACACCACACGCGGCTGTGGCTCTAAGGCTGCAAAATAACGCACCTGCAGGACGGGTGTGGCCGTCAGCGCCTCAAGGGGGACACAAAAGAGGGCAAACCCCTGCTGCTTTAGTTCTTGGCAATAAACGGTGAGTTCCGCAAAGTTGCCCGTGCGGATCAAACGCCAGCCCTGCGACGGGATCAAAAGGCGCGCCGTGTAGGGATCAATCTTAAACATGGTGGCCAAAAGGCGGGCAAGAAGCAGCCGCTGCTCCGAGGCGGTCACCCCTTCGAGGATCAGAACGCCCTGCTGCTCTACCCCCAAGACAGTATGGGTTTCTAAAATGGCCTGCTGCCGCTGCTGTTGGCGAATTTGCTCAATTTTTTCAAGGCCGCGCCGTGCCATTTGCATCAGCTTGGGGCCACAGTTTAGCCGCAGTAATTGGCGAAAGTCTGACTCAGCCGCCTCTAGCCGGTTTGTCTTGAGATAGAGTTGGCCTCGGCATAGAAGTACACGGGCATCCCCCGGAGGCAAAGTAGCCAGCAATTGCTCTGCCTGCTGAAAATTTCCTTGATCCAAGGCTGTCAAAACCTCAGTCAGCATCGCCAGCGCCCCCAACATTTTTTCTATTTTAGGCAATACTCCCTAGCCACCAAATAGACTGCCGAGGAAGCCCTCTAAACCGCCTTTGCCCAGGCGCTCACCGCGAATTTTCGCCAATTTCTCCAGCAGCTCTCGCTCCTCATGGGTGATATGGGTGGGAATTTCGACATCAACGGTAATGAGGTGATCGCCCCGCGCCACGGGATTGCCTACCCGGGGAACACCGCGACCTTCTAGGACTAACACGGTCCCGGGTTGGGTCCCTGCGGGAATTTTCAGTTCTGCCTCCCCATCCACCGTGCTGACGGGAATCCGACAGCCCAGAATCGCTTGCAGGTAGCTAATTTTAATCCGCGACAGGATGTTGTTGCCTTCGCGCTGAAACTCAGGATCAGGTTGAACAAAAAGATAGACGTAGAGATCGCCAGGAGGCCCTCCCTGCAAACCGGCATCCCCTTCCCCTGAGACCCGCAGCCGCGTGCCGTTGTCCACCCCAGCGGGAATGGTAATTTTTAGCTTTTTGCTGACTTGGATATGGCCTTGGCCGCCACAGGACTCACAGCGATCTTCAATCACCACGCCGGAACCGCCACAGGTTGGACAGGTGGTTAGCTGGGTAAAACTGCCAAAGGGGGTTCGTGCCGATCGCCGCACCTGACCAATACCACCACAGGTACTACAGGTCACTGGTCGTGTGCCGGGCTTTGCCCCTGTGCCTTGACAGGTCTTACAGGTTTCCAAATGGTTAATGCGAATTTCCTTTTCACCGCCAAAAACGGCTTCGCGAAATTCCAGTTTCAGGTCATAGCGTAGATCATCACCTCGAGTCGGTCTTTGCTGCCGCCGACTGCCAGTGGCAAAGCCCCCAAAGAAGGTTTCAAAAATATCGGCGAAGCCACCCATATCGCCAATACCAAAGTCACTAAAGCCAGCAGCTCCGACACCACTCACGCCGGCTTCGCCAAAGCGATCGTAGTTGGCTCGCGCTTGGGGATCCGAGAGCACCTCGTAGGCGCGGTTGATTTCCTTGAACTTTTCTTCAGCGCCCGGTTCTTTGTTGACATCGGGGTGATACTTGCGAGCCAAGCGCCGATAGGCCCGTTTTAATTCTTCAGCATCTGCAGACCGTGAGACACCTAGGATCTCATAGAAATCACGAGCCATAGCCACCGTTACCTAAATTAATCAACCGCTTCATAATCTGAAACAACTGTTTCTTCATTATCGCTGATTATTGTGGCCTCACTATCTAAAACTTGAGTTGCTTGGGAACTCATCGTAGCTCCCCCTATTGTCGGGGTTGAGGTCATCATTGAACCGCCTGCCGTCTGTTGATACACCAGGCTCCCCAAGGTGACTAAGGCCTGCTGCAGGGCTTCCATGCGCTTGCGAATTTCATCGGGGGTAATGTTGTCATCCACCATCGCGGCCTGCATACTCTGAACCACTGGCTCAATGCGTGCCCGCAGATCTGGGGTCAGGGTAATGCCATGGTTTTTGATTGTTGATTCATAGCTGTAGAGCAGAGCATCCGCTTGGTTGCGCAGTTCGGCAATCTCTTTCTTGATTTGGTCTGCTTGGGCATAAATTTGCGCTTCTTGACGCATGCGCTCGATTTCCATGCTGCTGAGGCCACCGCGATTGGTGATGCGCACACTTTGTTGGCGGCCCGTGGCGCGATCGACGGCAGACACACTCAGGATACCGTTGGCATCAATATCAAACGTAACATCAATTTGCGGCACCCCCCGCGGGGCGGGGGCAATCCCCGTGAGTTCAAAGCAGGCCAGTTGTTTATTGTCCTTAGCAATGGGGCGCTCCCCTTGATAGACGGCAATTTCCACCACCGTTTGGCCATCGCTAGCGGTGGAAAAAGTCTGAGTTTTACTGGTGGGCAGGGTAGTGTTGCGTTCAATAATTTTTGTAAATACACCGCCCAGGGTTTCCAGCCCCAACGAGAGGGGCGTGACATCCAGCAGCAGGAGATCTTTGACGGTGGTTTCCTTGCCCAGAATCCCCCCTTGAATGGCGGCACCTATGGCAACTGCTTCATCGGGATTAACAGAGCGATCGGGATTTTTGCCACAGAATCGCTTCACCAACTCCTGAATAGCGGGAATACGGGTAGAACCACCGACGAGTAATACGCGGTCAATGTCTTCAACGGTAAGGCCGGCATCGGCGATCGCCTGCTGCATCGGTTCGAGGGTGGCCTGCACCAAGTGGGCGCAGAGTTCCTCAAATTTACTGCGGGTAAGTTCCATTTCAAGGTGCTTAGGCCCCGTTTCATCAGCGGTAATGAAGGGCAGGTTAATGGAAGTACTCAGGGTGCCCGATAACTCCACTTTTGCCTTTTCGGCAGCTTCGCGGAGGCGCTGCAGGGCCATTTTGTCCTTGGAGAGATCGATTCCCTCCTGCTCCTTGAAGCAGGCCAAGAGCCAATCAAGAATACATTCGTCAAAGTTGTCGCCCCCTAGGTGATTGTTGCCAGCTGTGGAGCGCACCTCAAAGACCCCATCCCCCAGTTGCAGAATCGAGACATCAAAGGTGCCACCGCCCAAGTCAAAAACCAGAATGGTTTGATCTTGATCCTGCTTGTCAATGCCGTAGGCCAAGGCGGCGGCGGTGGGTTCATTGATAATCCGCAGCACCTCTAGGCCGGCGATCGCCCCCGCATCTTTGGTCGCTTGGCGCTGCGCATCACTAAAATAGGCCGGCACCGTAATTACGGCTTGGGTCACGGGTTCCCCTAGATAGGCCTCCGCATCCTGCTTCAACTTTTGCAGGATCATGGCCGAAATTTCTTGGGGGGTGTAGGGGCGATCGCGAATCTGCACATCCACCATGCCATCGCGACCTGGCACACAGGTGTAGGGGACGCGGGCACGCTCTTCAGCGGTCTCTTCCCAACGGCGACCAATAAACCGCTTGATACTAAAAATGGTGTTTTCAGCATTGGTGACAGCTTGTCGCTTAGCCAGTTGACCCACCAGCCGTTCGCCCGATTTGCCAAAGGCGACAATACTCGGGGTGGTCCGCCCGCCCTCTGCACTGGGGATCACGACGGGATTTCCCCCTTCTAGGACCGCCACACAACTATTAGTCGTTCCCAAGTCAATACCAATGACCTTACCCATAGCCGTAATCGCCGCTTCCAAAAACGCGCTGTTAAGAGGAGACTCCTTGCAAAGAAGACTTCTTGCAAAAAGTCTTAACTCTTTAGGTTAGAATGCCGCAATGATGATGCTATCCTAACACCTGAACTCAGGGCAAAAGTATCTAGGAATAATCTTAGTCAACTGGCACAGGGTTGACCACAGGCCTAGTCGCGAATCAGCGCCACTGCTACACGGTCATTGCCCTGAGCGGTAATGGTTACCCGAATGTTCGGGCCAAAGAACGTCTGCATCTTGGCTTGCTTTGCTTGCCACACCTCAAGGGGAACCGCCGGGGAGTCAAATTCCAAAATTAATGTATAGGCGCCATCGGTTAGCGTCTCGGCGATCGCCACCAAGACAGGACGCTCGACATTCGAAGGACTCAGGCCTAAACTAGCCAATGTGCTATCGAGGTGGGCTTCTTGACCATAACGATAGCGGGTCACATCCCTGCGGATTTGGGTTTGGGTGGCTGTGGCTTGGGCACGGCCGGCGATCGCCGCTGGGGTCGGGGCTTCACGATAGGGCACCGGCTTCAGTTCTGCCGCCTTTAAGGCCAATCCGCCCAACAGTAGGGGCACACCATAGAAAAAGCCAGCTAGATTCAAGGTGGCATTCCCCGCCGCATAGGCCGCTACCCCCACCCCCGTCAGCAGTAAACCGACAATGAGCCCCAACGTTCCCAGCGATATAGACCCCACCATGGCCCTTCAACCCTTAACGATAATTGGTAAATTGTAATGGCACGGGATAATCTTCCGTTTTCAGGCGTTGAATTACCGCTTGTAGATCATCCTTTGACTTGGCACTGACTCGCACCACATCCCCTTGGATTGAGGCCTGCACCTTCTTAAATTCATTGCGGATGAGCTTGCTAATTTCCTTGGCTAGTTCTGAATGGATACCGCGCCGCAATTTAATAAACTGTTTGACCCGTTGGCCCCCCGCTGCCTCCACAGGCCCATAGTCAAAGATTTTCAGAGACAGCTGCCGCTTCGCTGCCTTCTGCTGCAGAATTGTTTGTACTGAATTGAGTGTAAACTCACTCTCGGTGTGAATCGTCAGTCCCTCTTTTGTCAGTTCAAGGGTAGTCTGGGTATCCTTAAGGTCATAGCGGGCTTTGATCTCTCGCTCAGTCTGATCCACCGCATTGACCAGCTCTTGCCAGTCAAAATCACTCACAATATCAAAGGAAAACGTGCTTGCCATGCCTAGGGTTTTTGGGGATTCACCTGACCAATTACCTTTAATTTACCGTCATTGGTGACCTCCCAAATGTCATAGACGCCCACAACATCGCCATTTTCATCAATATCCACATTGCCACTGGCGCCTTGGTAGTTAATATCTTTACCTTGCCGCAGTAAAGCTAGCCCGGCGCACACATCATCCACTTCTTCCCCTGGTGGATTGGCCACCTCTCGCACCTTGCTGCGAATCCCTTCACCGGTATTTTGTCCGGCGGCCTGGGCAGCCAATACAAGGAGCGCGGCGGCATCCCAAGCCTGAGCGCCAAAGGCAGGGAGATCACCACCTTTTTTTGTTCTCCAGAGTTTTTGCAGTTCAGCGAGAGCTTTACCATCGGCACCGGGAACGGTGCCCTTGGCGCCGGCAATAATGTATTTGCCATCGGGAGTGCGTCCCACTTGCTCTGGGAAACTTTCAGACTTCACACCATCGGTGAGGAGAATGGCCACGTTTTGGGTAAGGCCTTGCTCAAAAGCGGATTTTAGGAGCAAGCTGCCAGTTTCCGGATACAGAATGGCCACCACAGCATCCGGTTTGCCGCCAAAGGCAGCAGCGGCCTCTGTTGTGAAGGTGGTTGCCCGCTCATCATAACGGGTCGGGCGGTCTTCATTGATCACTGTGCCCCCTAGGGCTTTAAAAGCACGGGTAAATTCCTGCTCAAAGCTGCGGCCATAGTCGTTGTTGATGACAACTGTAGAAACCCTTTGATAGCCTTGCTGTTTGGCCAGTTGGGCGAGGGCTTGGGCTTGGTAGTTATCAGGGGGAGCAGTACGTGCCCAATAGCCCTTAAAGTCCCCTTTCTTAGCCCGTTCTGTGAGCAGTGTACTAGTACTGCCCGGCGAAATCAACATCACCTGACCGCGGGTGGCAATATCGGCTGCGGCGTTCGAGACACTGCTGCCAAAGGAGCCAACCACCCCTGCGACTCGGTCAATCTCGACCAGCTTCGTCATTGCTTCTGCCCCAGAGGCGGGATTAGATTGATCATCGGCAGCAATGAGCGTGACGGGCTGGCCATTAACACCACCACAGGCATTGACGGTTTCCACCAGCAGGGGCACTACCTCAGCAATGGGGGTTCCCACGGAGGCGAGGTCACCGGTTGCGGGCAATAATGAACCAATGCGCAGCCCTGCTGCTGTGGGAGTGGTGGTAGTAGTATCCGCCTCGCAGGCACCAATGGTAAAGAGAAGGAGTAACCCTGCCAAAATTTTGGCGGCTGCCCATCCGCTTGACGGCTGTTGACCCATAGCTATACAGTCTCGCAATTTGCCAGAATCCTACTGCAACTAGGGAGATATTGCAATGCACGGAGACGAGACCTTGGACAAAAAAAGGGGCATTCCGACATCACCAGCCCCTTTGCATCTAATGCTCTGTGAATGAGTTTTCCTAGGTCGAGGGACGAACTTGCCGCGCCATGTTCAAGAATGCAGCCATATTGGCTCCCGGACGCCGACGGGCAAAACGGGTGTAAGGAACACTGGGAACAACAGGGGTAGGTGTGGGTTCTGCGGGAGCGGTGGCAACGGCTTGAGCGGGTTGAGGCGCCGCAGCAGGTTCAGGGGTCGGAGCAGGTTCTGTTGCTTTAGTAGGGGTTGGCGGTGCAGCAGGGGCAGCCGTATTGCCATCTAATTCAATGTAAAATTCGCCCTTTTTGCCCAAGCCAAAGAGTTTGGCGATCGCCCCCAATAGACCAAAGATAGGACCAAACAGTTTCTTCAACAGATTCATCTCAAAGCCTCCCAAGCGGTCGTTATGCGTGCAGGTAGTAGAGGGTACAGCTCCAAGGCGTCCTGAAGCTGTTGAGACTTTATTATCGGACGGCAGGTGGCACCAATCAACCTGAAAGCGCCTGTGCATCCCTATTTCTATAAAGTGGGACACATCAAGGGGAGGCCAACCTCTAGGTTTTCACAGTTTTCAGGGTGTTCTACCCCTGGGAAAAGGGCTGTAGCTGAATGTGGAAAGTCTGAGAGGGCTTATGTTACATTTTTCAAAGTAAAGCAGCGGTTTCGCAGGACTAATCACTCTTATGAACAAAGTTTACGACTGGTTTGAGGAACGCCTCGAAATTCAGGCGATCGCTGACGATATCACCAGCAAGTATGTGCCGCCCCACGTAAACATTTTTTACTGTCTTGGTGGCATTACCCTCACCTGTTTTCTCATCCAATTTGCCACAGGCTTTGCCATGACGTTTTACTACAAACCTACGGTGGCTGAAGCCTTTGCTTCTGTGCAGTACATCATGAATGAGGTCAACTTTGGCTGGTTGATCCGCTCCATTCACAAGTGGTCCGCCAGCATGATGGTCTTGATGATGATTCTGCACGTCTTTCGTGTCTATCTTACCGGTGGCTTCAAGAAACCCCGCGAACTCACTTGGGTGACGGGTGTGGTCTTGGCGGTGATTACCGTCAGCTTTGGTGTCACGGGCTACTCCCTGCCTTGGGACCAAGTGGGCTATTGGGCGGTCAAAATCGTTTCCGGTATCCCTGCAGCGATTCCCGTGGTGGGTGACCAACTGGTGGAACTGATGCGTGGTGGTGAAAGTGTTGGTCAAGCCACCCTCACTCGCTTCTATAGCTTGCACACCTTTGTGCTCCCTTGGTCGATCGCCGTCTTTATGCTGATGCACTTCTTGATGATTCGTAAGCAGGGCATTTCGGGTCCCCTGTAATTTAGGCATCAAGAAATGTAACAGAGCCTGCTATTTTTAGCGGTTCTACTTGTTATGCTCCAAGTAATCTCCCCCTTGCTGACCCTCTAGGAGAACGATTGATTTATGGCAAAAGTTTTGAAAAAGCCTGATTTGACCAATCCGGCACTGCGGGCAAAGCTGAAAAAAGGCATGGGCCACAACTACTATGGCGAGCCCGCTTGGCCCAATGACCTGCTCTATATCTTCCCTGTGGTGATTATGGGCACGATCGCCCTTGTGATCGGGCTGGCGGTGATGGATCCTGCCATGGTGGGTGAACCGGCGGATCCCTTTGCCACCCCCTTGGAAATTTTGCCAGAGTGGTATCTCTATCCCACCTTCCAGATTTTCCGGGTGGTACCCAACAAGCTGTTGGGTGTGCTCATCAATGCCTCCATTCCCTTGGGCTTGATGCTGATTCCTTTCATTGAAAGTGTCAATAAGTTTCAAAACCCTTTCCGTCGTCCTGTGGCCATGACGGTCTTCCTCTTTGGCACACTGGTGACGCTGTGGCTGGGTATTGGTGCAGCTTTCCCCTTAGATAAGTCCCTCACTCTTGGCCTGTTCTAAGCACCTAGAAAATACGCCATGACTTGCGCATCTAGCAATGCTGGGTGCGCTTTTTAATTTGAATGTTGCGGGTCAATTTTTTCAATAAACGGGCGAATTTCATTGAGATCGATGTAACGATCAGTGGCGTTGCGCAGTTCCCGCGCAATCATCCCTTCGGTGGAAACAACTGTGATATGGGTGTTTTTGGAACGCAGCAGCTCGATCGCTCGCTCAAAATCACCATCGCCGCTAAAGAGAACCACGCGATCGTACTGACCAACGGTATTGAACATATCAATCACAATTTCAATGTCTAAATTGGCTTTTTGGTAGTACCTGCCAAGGGTTTCGTCGTAGTATTCTTTCAACAGCTTTGTGCGCACGGTATAGCCAAGGTTAATGAGTGCATCGCGAAACGAACGCTGATCTTGCATATCCTTGAGGCCGGTGTACCAAAAAGCATTCACCAATACAATGTTGGGATCGCGGGTGAAGAATTCGAGAACGCGACGGGGATCGAAAAACCAGCCGTTTTTCTGCTGGGCATAGAACATATTATTGCCATCGATAAAAATTGAGAGCCGTTCTTGAAAGGGAAGCATAATTAGGGGGAACCTATGGATCAGTAATGTATGGGTAATAGGAGAACAGTTGACAGAAGCTTGAATAGGGGATGGGTTTTATAGATTTCCTTAGGAGAGCGCTTAACAGGATTCAAAAGAAGAGGAGCCCGCCCATCAACAGGTAACAGGGTAAAAACATACGAACAGTTCTGCGATTGCTAGTAATCAGACAAATAAAAGTTGGCTATTAGTTCAGTGGGAACACTTTTAAGAAAGAGAAAACATTTATTAATGCTTTTTTAATCACTGCAATCTATTTTAATGGAACTCCATAGGAGATGCTACAGTTTTTTCCTTGGCGATCGCCCCTTAAAAGGCCAAAAAGGGGGCAGTGCCCCCAATCGTTAACGTTTTCCCACAAATTTTCAATACCGGGCACGTACTGGTGGAGCCGGCATCGCTGCTGGGCGGGGTGGGGGGGCAAAGAGGGGCGGTTGCGAGGGTGGCAGCGACGACTCCACCATCAAATTACAGGGAAAAGGCGTACCGTACATCGAGGTACAGAAGGGACTATCGAGATCACGGGTGCGAATGGGGGGGTGATTGCTTTGCTGATACCATGCATCCGTAGAAAAATAGTTAATTTGCTGTGCTCGGTTGCTGATGTCATTATCCCGATAGGTGGGTGCACCAAAGGTAAAGGCGGCATCGCCAGCGATCGAGTCATCCCGCCAGTATCCCTGCGTGCCACTGATGCGATCAATAGCCTCTGGTAGGGTGGGTTGGCTAATAGGAAGCTGATTGAGATCAACAGTTTGGCGGCGGCTTTGGGCAGTTGCCGGAGCGACCACCGCTGCCACCATTGCCACGCATACCAGTGGCACCAATTTCATGCCCATAGGTTCATCTCCATAAGCGTTTTACACTTCGGCAACAGTGATAGGTCTAAGGGGTGTTAGGCATCCTAGGATTTTTTGCTTAAAATTATTCTAAATTTATTCTAAATTGACTTCTCTTGCTGCCTCCAGAAGACTGTGCCGCTTTCTGCAGCGCTGACAATTCTTAAAATGATCTCAGGGTTTAGGCCAGTGTAATGCCAGACGCCGATTTAAAGCCGATACAGGCCGCCCTACGACATTACTGGGGCTATTCTGAGTTGCGATCGCCCCAAGCAGCGGTGATGACCGCACTCTTGCAACGACGGGACGCCTTAGTTGTCCTGCCGACGGGCGCGGGCAAAAGTCTTTGTTTTCAGTTGCCAGCCGTGCTTCAAGGGGGCTTGACGTTGGTGATCTCACCACTCCTTGCCCTCATGGAAAATCAGATCGCTGAATTGCGGCAACGGGGTCTTGCGGCCGCCGCCTATCACAGTGAACTGCCCAGCAGCCAACGCCGCCAGATTCTGTCGCATCTGCGGGACTACCGTTTGCTGTATCTTTCGCCGGAGTCGCTATTTTCTAGCCCGCTTTGGCAATCCCTCTGTTCAGGGCCGGTGCAACTCAATGGCTTGATTGTGGATGAAGCCCATTGCCTTGTGCAGTGGGGCGATCGCTTTCGACCCGCTTATCGTCGCTTGGGAACGGTGCGACCGGCCCTGCGTCAATGCCAACCCCAGCACCCCCCTTTCCCGATCGCGGCCTTTACCGCCACTGCCGCTCCCCATGCCCAACGCACTCTCATTGAGGTTTTGGGTCTAGAACAGCCTGTGCAGATCATTCACAGCCCCTATCGTGCCAATCTCCATTTGGCCGTACGTTCTGTGTGGAGTCGGGGGTATCGCCGCCATTGTCTTCGGCAATTTCTCAAACAGCAGGGGAGGACCTCAGGATTGATCTATGCCCGCACCCGCCATGACTGCGAAACGATTGCCACTTGGCTGCAGGGGCAGGGGCACTGCACCACCGCTTACCATGGTGGGCTACCGGCAGCACAGCGACGCCAAATTGAGAGCGATTGGTTACAGGGCAAACTGCCTTTTGTGGTCTGTACTAATGCCTTTGGTCTAGGAGTCAATAAACCCAATGTGCGTTGGATTTGCCACTATCAGCCGCCCCTGCAACTCAGTGAATATCTCCAGGAGGTGGGGCGCGCTGGGCGAGATGGTCAACCGGCACAGGCCCTGCTTTTGGTGAGCGATCGCTGGGGTTTGGATCGCGAAGATCAACAGCGTTGGTATTTTTTTCAGCGCCAAAGTCAAGACACCTACAATCGCGCCATGGCACTTCAGACGCAGCTGCCCCTCAGGGGCAATCTGCAGCAACTGCGGCAACACTTTCCTGAGGTGGAACTGACGCTGGCGTTACTGCATCAACAGGGGAGCCTCCGCTGGCAAGACCCCTTTCACTATTGCCGTCACCCCTTGGCCCAGGTGCCCTCCCCGCCCAAAGACACGCAAGAACAGTTGATGCAAGCATTTGTCTATCACCGGGGCTGCCGCTGGCAGTTTCTCCTCCAAGCCTTTGGTTTTGCCACTGAGGCAAGGGGATGGCATTGTGGCCATTGCGATCGCTGTTACGCCCCCAGTCATCCCTGTAAAATACCGTAAACTTAGAGATTTTAGAGATTTTTTCAACGGTGACTTTGTGTACACTGGCACATAGAGCAGTCGGTTTGCTGTTACCGGGGAAAAGTTGGGGAAAAGTTTTGTCAGCAGTGATTCTGTTGCTACCAAGTAAGGGTTGCGGCCATGGGGCTACTACAAGTTGAGCAAATTCGTGAAACCCTGCAGGATATACTTTCAGAACATGCCGTTGTTGTTCAAGTCAATCAGTTTCGCAACCAATTAAACATTGTTTTGAACAAGCGCCCCGGCACCGTTGCCCACTACTGTGCCCTGGTGGATCTCCTCAAGTCTCGCTTGGGACAGTTTCACCTCGACGATATTGCCCGCATTAAAATTATTGGCCGCATACAAGGTTCGCCTAAACCCGATTGGGAAGAGGTTATTGATCTGCGTCCCCCCAACCCCGCTTTAGCTGCCCCTGTGTATGCTTCCTCTGCCCCGTGGGTGGTGGCGATCGCCGCTGGGGTGGTGAGTTTACTGGTGATCTTTAGTTATCATCTCGGTCAGTGGCAGCAACAGCAACGAATGCAGCCGTTGATTGGCAGTACCCTGGGGCAAGAGGGCGTCACCATGACCGATTTTAAGTGGCACCTCGAGGGCGATGCCCTGTTTATCGTGGGCGTTCTGAAAAACTACACTCAAGAGCACTTGCGCATGATTCAGGCGGATTTTGAACTCCTGGATAAGGCGGGGCAGCAAGTCGGTGCCGTTTCGGTACAGGTCTATGGCCTTGGCCCCGAGGAAACCTGGCACTTCCGTGAACCTGTGGGCAATCATCAAGCAGTGCGGGCCCGACTAGTAAAATTACAGTCATTCCGTTAATTTTTTGCCTAAAAGGGTTCAGAAAAATTCTCTATGGCTCACCTCAAAGCCCTCATTTTTGATGTGGATGGCACCTTAGCAGATACGGAGCGGGATGGCCATCGTCTGGCCTTCAACAGGGCCTTTGCTGCGGCCGGTCTAGATTGGGAATGGGATGTTTCCCTCTATGGTCAGCTGCTGGCGGTGGCTGGGGGTAAGGAGCGGATGAAGTATTACCTTGATTGCTTTCGTCCCGATTGGCCACGCCCCCAAAATTTGGATGCTCTGATTGCCGATTTGCACCAGGCCAAGACCCGCTATTATACGGAGCTCTTAGCCGCAGGAGCAATTCCCCTGCGGCCGGGGGTCAAGCGGCTCCTTACAGAAGCCCGTGAAGCGGGATTACGGCTGGCGATCGCCACCACCACAACCCCAGAAAATGTGACTGCCCTCTTGGCAAATGCCCTTGCTACCGATGGCGTCAGTTGGTTTGAGGTTATTGCCGCCGGGGACGTGGTTCCGGCCAAGAAACCAGCCCCCGATATTTACTTCTACACCCTTGAAAAGATGCGCCTCTCCCCCCAAGAGTGCCTGGCCTTTGAGGATTCGGCCAATGGGATTCAGGCCGCCACCGCCAGTGGCCTAGCGACCATTATCACGATTACTGACTACACCAAGGATCATGATTTTCGTGATGCCGCACTTGTTTTGGATTGCCTAGGGGAACCGGACTATCCCTTTCAAGTTCTGCGCGGTGAGGTGGGTTGGACAACCTATGTAGATGTGCCCCTATTGCGATCGCTGCACCAGCAGTGGACAAGCACGGTGAGTCAGCGCTAATTTTCTGGCCACAGCGTTTTACATTGAATATTACCCCCTTAGTCTGAGAATGAAGGAACATAAATGTACACGATTGATTTAGTTCTGCGTCATGTCCCCATGCCCGTCAGCATTGAACGCAAAGAGAGTGCGGCAGCCCTGGCAGCCTATCAGCAAATTCAGCAGGCCATGGCCAGTGGCACGCCCTCTATCCTCGAACTGACGTGCGATCGCCAAGTAGGCAAGAAGTTAACGGTGCTCACCTCAGAAATTGTGGCCGTGCAAATGGCTGATAAGGATGCTCCCGCCGGTGTCACCAGTCGTGGGGGATTCTTTGCTCAATTGGTGCAGCAAACCAGCAACTAAGAAATAAGGTTCTCAATCAAGTTTGGTTTTTCGGCGCAAGGGTGATTCTTTGCCGTTAGGATACTAAGCAGACTGATCCGTAGGGGAACGTCAAGCAAGTCCTCCCCGTCTGAAAGTCAGGTATCTGTGGTGTTTTGTAATAGGGTTGTCTATGGTGAAGCGTTTCCTGCCGGTTCTGATTCTGTTGGGGTGTAGTCTTGGTCCTGTGACCCCCGCCCTTGTGCGCGCCCAAGCCAATCAGGGCTTTACGTTTACATTTGGTGACGGGCCGACTGGACGACAGCAGTTGCAATACCACTTAGATAACGGCACCCCCGGCTTCATGGGCGATCGCTATTGGCTGCGTCTGGGGCAGCAAAAAGTGGCCATCAACCGCATTAATATTACCTATCCTGACTATTACACTGGCATCATTGATCCCAAGGGCATTGAAGTGCGCATCGGGGGTAATCGCGGCAACAGCTTCTTCCAGTTTCGCCGTGACCTGGGTCAGAAAATCCCACTTGCTGAAGTGTCGGTTGACCGCGATAATCGCGTCATTGACATTGTGCCTGCGGAAGTGATTCCGGCTGGAACCCCTGTACAGGTAATCCTCAACAATGTCCGCAACCCCAACAATGGCGGCATGTACTATTTCAATGCCCGCATTGGTTCCCCTGGGGATATTCCCCTGATGCGCTACGTTGGCACTTGGATTCTCAGTATTGCCAACAACTAGGGCTTGGTCATTTAGCAACAGTCCCCCGCTAGTGGAGAGCGATCGCCCCTGCTCTTTCTAGGGCGCTTCAGCCGATTCGGGGGGGCGCCGGGGTTTGACATAGATTACCGGCTCTTTAAGCCTCGGTGGCAACAATCAGGGCTTCAAATTGTTGGCGAATCTGGTCAGTCACTTCCTTGACGGCTTGCCGTGCCCCCTGGCGATCGCGCCGATACAGAGGCCAATAGCTCTCTAAATTAAGAGGCTTGCCGACGCTGAGGCGCACCTGCCGCAACCCCACCAAGCGATTTACATTTGGTCTTTTTCCCTCCAGCCAATCAAACGTGCGCCAGAGAATCAGCACGATATCCGCAAAGCGATCAATTGTGAATTTCTCACGGATGTAGCGGCCCGTCATTGAGGTAAATCGCTCCGCAAGACGCATGTGACGTAATCGCACATTGGCTTCCTCAGCCAACCAATCGGCTAAACAGCGCTCTACGGCAGAAAGCTGTGCCAAATCACTGCGAAACATCCGCTCCCAAGCAGCCTGCTCAATCCGGCGGCAGCGGCTCACAAAGTCTTCGCTGGGCTTAAGACCAAAGTAGGACTCCGCCACCACAAGGGCACTATTGAGGAGTCGTTGAATTCGGGCCGCCAATTCAGCATTGGGGGAGTCAAAGGGGGGCAGTTCAGGAAAATTTTGACGATAGGAGGTGGCATAGAAGGCCTCTAGGCGCTCCAAAAGGTGCATTGCTAAATTCAGCAGGCGGCGGTAGAGGTCTTCCGGCTCGGTACTGCCGGAATCGGTGGGGCACCCAAGGCGGTTCTCCAGCTGGGCTATGAGCACTGCCATACGCTCCCAAGAGGGCTGACTAAGCCTGTACTGAATGCCAATGGGAAGGATGACCACAGGGAGCGATCGCCCCGCCTTGGCCAAATCTTCCAGACACCAAAATCCCAACTGGGCCACCCCCGGTTCCAAGGGTGCCACCAATTCGTTGTGTTCATTCGTTGCTCCCTCCGGTGCCGCCGCTAGGGGAAATCGTCCCTCTAGAAGCAACTCCCGCGCCGCTCGCAGGGCTTGGCTATCGAGCTTGCCGCGCATGATTGAAATCCCCCCCAACCGCGAAAAGAGCCAACCAATCTGCTCCCCTGCCCAGAGGGGAATCCCGCGATCGTAGAGAAAATACCCGTTTGTGGGGGGCCGCAAGGAAATGCCCAGCCGCCGTGCTGTTTGCGGCAGTAGATGCCACATCAAATAGCCCATGACCAACGGATCATCCGTACAGGGATGGCGAAAGGCAATGAGGAGCCGCAGCTGTCCCTGCTGAAACTGCTGGTAATAACGGGCAAGGGTCTCCACATTCACCCCTTCAACCCGCTTGAGACCAAGGCCATAGCGGATGTAAAAGGGCAGGAGCCGCGCTACTGTCCACCAGACGGGGTAGCTAAACCGCTGGGGCAGAAAATGCAACGGAGGTTGGGCAGTGGCAACCACACTGGACATGATGCAGACTCCTCACGGACAAGGGTTTAGACTGAGGCAGTGGCCAACTCCGCAATCAACTGCTCCAACATCGGCTGATCCGCCCAATAGACGGCATTACAGAACTGACAGGTGGCTTCTGCCTTCGCCTCTGTGGCTAGAATATCTTTTAATTCTGCCTCCCCTAACAGCTTGAGTGCCCCTAACATCCGTTCGTGGGAACAGCCACAGTGGAAGCGCACCATTTGCCGTTGGGGCAAGATTTGCAGATCCAGATCCCCTAAGAGTTCCTGAAAGATATCTGGCAGTGTCCGCCCTGCCTGTAGCAGTGGTGTAAAGCCCTGAAGATTGGCCACCCGTTGTTCAAGGGTCGCGATCAGGTGTTCATCATTGGCAGCTTTGGGTAGCACCTGTAACATCAACCCACCGGCAGCAGTCACCCCGGCCTCTTCGACAAAAACCCCCAACATCAGGGCGGAGGGGGTTTGCTCTGAGGTAGCGAGGTAGTAGGTGATATCTTCAGCAATTTCGCCGGAGACTAGCTCCACGGTGCTGGAATAGGGGTAGCCGTAGCCAAGGTCGTGGATGACGTAGAGATATCCCTGATGGCCCACCGCCGCACCCACATCCAGTTTGCCCTTGGCATTGGGGGGCAGTTCAACACTAGGGTACTGCACATACCCACGAACGGTGCCATCGGCACCGGCATCGGCAAAAATGGTTCCTAAGGGACCGTTGCCCTGAATGCGCACATTCACCCGTGCTTGGGGCTGTTTGAAACTAGCGGCAAGAATTAAGCCGGCGGCCATGGTTCGCCCCAACGCCGCTGTGGCCACGTAGGACAGTTGGTGACGTTTGCGGGCTTCATCAGTGAGTTGAGTGGTAATGACACCTACGGCACGGATGCCTTCGGCCGCAGCAGTTGCTCGCAACAGAAAATCGGCCATGTTCAACCTACGAAATGTTTTGTTACATTTAGTGTGACATACTCCCACCACTGACCAGAGCAAAATGGGGCAAAAAACC
The DNA here is from genome assembly GCF_025999095.1 of Thermosynechococcus sp. Lineage (NCBI taxonomy): Bacteria > Bacillati > Cyanobacteriota > Cyanophyceae > Acaryochloridales > Thermosynechococcaceae > Thermosynechococcus > Thermosynechococcus sp. The sequence goes on from NZ_AP024678.1 coordinate 1,060,880, forward strand.
TTCAATCCTGCCTTTGGTGATCGATCCAGTCCAGCCAGCCAGTGGTTAAGACTGGGGAGACCCCTAGCACTGGGGCTGGAAAATTGGCGATGATAGGCAAGCAATAGTCATTCAGCGTCCAGTCATTCCGCCTATGGCCATGCCCCTCACTGTCTTGCCTGCCACAACCGTTTTGACAGAAGCGATCCAATTGCCTCAGGGCGGCTTGATTACCGAGATTCCGACGCTGGCGATCGCCCACCGTTTGGCACAGCAGTTGCGCCGCCATTGGCCCTTAGAGACGCCCTTAACGCTGATTGATGCGCAACACCAGAGTATCCCCCTGACCCTTGGGGAATTGGCGGAGCTCACCGACGCCAACTGTCCTTTACAGCTCTATGTGCCGCCCCCCTTGCCAGAGGCCTTGACGCAATTTCAACGCCTGATTGATGTGGTAAGGGAACTACGCCATCCGGAGCGAGGCTGTCCTTGGGATTTGCAGCAAACCCCCACCAGTCTCATTCCCTATGTTCTTGAGGAAGCCTATGAAGTGGTACATGCCCTGCAGGAGGGAGAGGCGGGGGCGATCGCCGAAGAATTGGGAGACCTGTTGCTTCAAGTTGTTCTCCAGAGTCAACTGGCCCAAGAAGCCGGTCAATTTACCCTTGCTCAAGTCCTTCAAGGAATTACCGAGAAACTGATCCGTCGCCATCCCCACGTCTTTGGTGAAGTAGCACTCACCACTGCTCAAGAGGTGCGGGAGCAATGGGAGCAAATCAAAGCGGCTGAAAAAGGGACCAAAGACCCCCTCCCCCTGAGTCAAAAGCTGCAACACTATGCCCGTACCCTCCCACCCCTGATGGCGGGGATGAAAATTGGTGAGGGAGCTAGTCGCGCTGGCCTAGACTGGCCGACTATTAGCGGTGCATGGCAGAAATTTTACGAGGAACTGGCGGAGTTTCAGGAGGCGCTTTTGCAAGGGAATGCTGAGCAACAGACTGCGGAATTGGGAGACCTCCTCTTTAGTGTGATTAACCTCGCCCGCTGGTGCCAACTGGATCCTGTTCATGCCCTGCAACAGACCTATCAACGCTTTATTCAACGCTTGGCGTGCATTGAGGCGGCCATTGATCGCCCCCTGGAGACCTACACCCTAGAAGAACTCGAAGCCCTTTGGCAACAGGCCAAGGTACAGCTAGCCGCAGATAACCAGCCAAACCCTAGAGAACCTGACTCTGAAGGGGCCTAGTCCGCTGCCGCCATTTCCACTTTCAGTTCATCGAGATTCCACAGGGCCCCCCCCAGGGCCGTGGGCTGGGCACCAATGACATGATTGCGAAAAGCGGTGAGGGAGAGGGGATTCACCAGGTAGATAAAGGGGAGATATTCTTGGGCCAGGCGTTGGGCTTCAGCATAGATTTGCTTGCGTCGTTCCAGATTTAGCTCCTGGGCGCCTTGGACATACAGATCACTGATGCGCTGCTCCCAGTCAGCGACGACTCGGCCCGTAATGGGTGGTTGATTCGGTGACGGTTGCTGATTGAATGTGTGCAAAAGGCCATCCACGCGCCAGATATTGGCCCCGCTATTGGGCTCATTGCCCCCCCCGGTAAAGCCGAGGATATGGGCTTCCCACTCGAGGGAATTGGAGAGGCGATCCACAAGGGTACCAAAGGCCAAAAATTGCAGATCCACCTGCATGCCGATCGCCCCCAAGTCCTGCTGAATTTGCGTTGCTATCGCCTCACGGATTTTGTTGCCAGCATTGGTTATCAGTGAAAAGCGGACGCGGTTCCCCTTGGCGTCAAAGAGGCGACCTTGATCGTCGTAGCGGAAGCCTGCCTCCTGGAGTAATGCCTTGGCTTTGGCCACATCGTAACTGTAGGTGGGCAGCCCCTGCGCCGGCGAGAAGTAAAAGGGACTTTGGACGGGAATCGTTGAATGTTGGGGCGCCCCTAGACCTTGGTAGATGTTGTTAATCATCCGCTGGCGATCGAGGGCATAGGCCACTGCCTGACGGAACCGCACATCATTAAACCACTCGGACTTCACGGGATCCACCAGCGGCTTGCCATTGCGCCGCCCGCGATTGAGATTAAAGCAAAGGAAGAGGGTGTTGGGACTTGGCCCACTATTGTAGATGCGTGAACTGGCCGCGCTTTTCCTCGCGTTTCAAAAGGGCAAACATCTCAGGGGTGATGGCAAATAAATCCAGGCCGCCTGAGCGAAACTGCAGCATGGCGGTGTCGGTGGATTCCACAATTTGCCAAATAAAGCGTTCCAGATGGGGCAGCGGCGATCGCCAATAGAAGGGATTGCGGCGAAAAATCAACCGCTGGCCATTCACATAGCGATCCATGACAAAAGGGCCATTGCCGACAATTTGCCGCGGGTCGGTGTCTGTGCCCCACATAGACAGGAACTTCAACCGTCCTTGGCTATCCCGCTGTCGTACCGCTTCCCGCAGCAGATGGGCGGGCAAAATCGGTAATCCAGCATTGCGTAAAAAAGGCGCAAAGGGTTCCGGGAGCTTAAAGGTGACTTGGCGATCGCCTTGGGCCGTCACTGCCGGCAGCAGCCCCTTCTGGCCAATGCGGAGAATATCGCGGCTACTGGTGGGAATTTCAGGATTGAAGTAGATTTCATTGTAGGTAAAAACCACATCCTCACTGGTGAGGGGCACACCATCCGACCATTTCAGATTCGGCCTGAGTCGAAAGACAATTTCGAGGGTGTCAGGCTTAATTTCCCAAGATTCAGCAAGGGCAGGCTCTAGTTCACCCGTGAAGCCATTTTCTTGAATTAACCCTGTGTAGAGATAGCCAAAGACATTGGGGGATTCTTGGCTCAGGGCATAGTTAAAGGTTTTCGGGTCTGAGGTGACGGCGGTCACCAATTGGTTGCCACGGGGCGTAATCAGCCCAGCACAGCTTCCAAGGCTAAGGGTGCACAGATAAACCAGCAGCGCAATCAGAGGCCATCGCCACCAGCGCATCAGCCGCCACCGACAATTGTGACAATTTCCAAGCGATCGCCCGCCTGTACATAGGTCGTTTCCCAAAACTGCCGATGTAAAATCTCACCATTGTATTCGATGGCAACCAGGCGGGGATGAATATTGAGTAGATTGCAGAGTTCTGGAATCGAGAGCGATCGCCTCAGGGTGTGAGGAGTGCCATTGACATGAACGACGATCGCTGGCTCAGCAGGAACCATGGCTGTAGGGGTCAATTTGACCTACAGGAACTGGGCAAGAGTCGCCTCAATTTTGGTTTTTGGCACCGCGCCTACCAAAATATCCACCTTTTGGCCGCCCTTAAAAATCATCAGCGTCGGGATACTGCGAATACCAAAGTCAGTCGCCACCTTAGAGTTTTCGTCAGTATTGACCTTGACGACCTTGACCCGGCCCTGATATTCATTGGCGATTTCATCAACAACGGGTGCCACCATGCGGCACGGCCCACACCAAGGCGCCCAAAAGTCCACCAATACGGGAATATCGCTATTTAATACTTCTTGCTCAAATGTAGCATCTGTAACGGACAGTGCACTGGACATAAACAGAACCCTTATAGTGAATCAGCAACCTTAAAAATATACTCTAGCAACCTTGAGGCTGACCTTGGGCTTTGGATTATTTTTTAATTTTCCAGACCCTAGGCAGTCTAGCTCGCGACTAGGTTTGATTTGCAGTATATCACGTCCCCTTCCGCGGACAGCAGACCATTGGCCTATAATAAAATTGCCGTTTCCTATCAAGAGGATGTCAACTATGGCAACAAAATCTGCAAAACCCACCTATGCTTTCCGCACCTTCTGGGCTGTGCTGCTGTTAGCCATTAACTTCTTGGTTGCCGCCTACTACTTTGGCATCCTCAAGTAGGACGTTAGACTAAGACGTTAGACTAAGTATCGAGGGGGCACCCTAGCCCCCAATTATTGGCTTATTCACATTATTCACACTCACCTCAACTGGCGGCCAAAGGGCAGTAATCCTAAAATCATTAGTTTGAAGTGCTGCTGCGCAAAGGGCAGGCCAATAATGGTCACTGCCAAGAGCAACCCCCAAAAGAGGTGATTCAGGGCAATGCCCCAGCCCACGATCAAAAGCCACAGGATATTAAAAATCATCGTTAGAGTGCTATTGGCATCAGGCGCCTCAACAATTTGCTTGCCAAAGGGGAGTAGGGTACTCCAACCCAGTTGAATGGCTTTAATCCCAAAGGGGATGCCAATGATCGTCAGGCACAGCGTCACACCGCCAAGCATATAGCCAATGCCCGTCAGGAAGCCGCCAAAGATCAACCAAATGATATTGCCAAGAAGACTCATGAGCCGCTGCTCCAAACATTGCCTAGGCCCACTCTAGCAGCCACCTAGTACTATTTTGGTAGCGTAATGCGGAATCCGGGGGGAAGATAGTCCTCCCCTAAGTAGTTGCTGGGAATCGTGCTGGTGTTGCCATCCCGCAGTGCTAAATAGCTCGGTGACATGATTTCAATACCTGCTTCATTGCAGGCATCTTGGAGGTTTTGATGCAATTCAGAAAGGGTATAGCGCAGCTCCTGCCAGTTACGGGTGTAAACATTCAGCTCATAGGTGACGTGGTAGTCATTTAGGGCAGTTTGCAGGACAAAGGGGGGAGGATCGTCAAGGATGTTGGCGGTGCGGCGGCCCGCCTCAACCATGACCTTATAAACATCGCGCCAAGGGACATCATAGCCAAGGGTAATCGTGGTTTGCACAATCAAGGGCTGGTCCATTTCGCGAATGGCCACAGCATAATTGATGACCGTGTTGTTGAGCAGTGATGAGTTGGGGACTGTAATCACCTGATTGTTGAAGGCACAAATGCGGGTGACAAGGAGTGTTTTTTGTACCACAATCCCCTTGACATCCCCGATTTGGATGAGGTCGCCCACCTGAAAGGAGCGAGTATAGATGAGAATGACGCCACCCACGACGTTGGCGATCGCCGAGGTGGAACCCAAGGAAAAGAGAATCCCCAAAAACACAGAAATACCTCGGAAGGCTGGGGAATCAAAGCCAGGTAAGTAGGGAAAGACAACGACTGCCGCCAAGGCAATAATTAAAATTTGCAGCAAGTTGTAGGTGGGTTTTGCCCAATCAGTATAAAAACCGGGGATGACGAGGCGTTCACTTTCAATCGCGCTAAAAATCGCCCGCACCCCTTTCAAGATGTAATAGGTGATGGCAACAATGGTGGCGATCGCCACCAAATTAGGGAGATAGTTTCCAATACTCGTGAGAATAAATTCAAGGGAACCCAGGAAGTGATTGAGAAAATTCTTGCCAAAGGCGCGCGTCCAGGGAAAGAGATTAAAAACAAATGTCAGGTACAGATAGAGAATAAATAGCAGCAGCGCCAGCCGGCTAAACTGCAATATCCGCAATAGCCAAAGCTCAACCTTTTCCCGAGAAATAATCTCAAAATTTTGCAGGCGCAAGGGGGGAATCCGCTCCCCACCCCAGCGGCTCACCGGTGGGAAAATCTTACCAGAGATGCGAACCACCACCGAACAGAGCATCAGCGTCAGAGTCGTTGCTAAAATCGCAAAAATAGTATTTTTGAGCAGGTTTTGGGGAACCCGATCTTGGCGATAACGGGTAATGGCCTCACGAATGCGCTGGGCCAGTGCGATCGCTACTTCTGCTTGACTTTCTGGGCGATCACCCACATCCGCTTTTGTAATGGTGACGAGGGGGCGGTTCCCTTGAACAACCGTAACATTGTCGCGATCGCCCACTCTTTTGATGGTAATGCTGTCAACGGGGATATCTTCATCCTCTGCCACTTGTCGGATACGGCGTTGAATCGCTGCGGCCCGCTCCTCGGGGGTAAAGGAGCCAACCCCTTCGCGCACCTCAAGCAAAACCTCGCCATCGAGGGTAACTGGGTATTCCTGAATCTCAGCCGGGGCTGGGGGGGCTTGGGCATCTTGCGCCATTAGGGGCCAGTGTGTCTGCGCCGCCACCAGCAAAAAAGTCAAGAACAGGCCCAGGAAAAAGCGCGGCTTTGTCATAGATGGCGAGGATGCAGGCAGTTCATTCTCCATTTTGGGTAAAATCCTTGCCTGCCGCTGCTTTAGCCAAAATCCTTAACAATGGGTGGCCAAGTATTCCGCCAGCGCCTCGGAACCGCCAATATATTTGCCGTCAATAAAGACTTGGGGAACTGTTGTTGCGCCGGTAACGGCTTGGAGCGATCGCAGGCTAGCCCCCTCACCGATGACAATCTCATCGTAGTGAATGCCCTTTGCCGCAAGCATCGTTTTGGCCTTGGCGCAGTAGGGACAGCCCCGCTTCGTAAACAGGGAGACACATTGCCGCTTGTAGTTGGGGTTGAGGTAGCAGAGCATTGTTTCCGCATCCGAGACCTTAAAGGGGTCGCCGGGTTCTTCGGGTTCAATGAACATTTTCGCAATGATGCCATCCTTCACCAGCATTGAATAACGCCAAGAGCGTTTACCAAAACCAAGGTCTTCCTTATCCACCAGCATTCCCATGCCGGCGGTAAATTCACCATTACCATCGGGAATCAGACGCACATTCTCTGCCTGTTGGGTTTTGCCCCACTCATTCATGACAAAAGCATCATTGACGGAAATGCAGAGGATATCATCCACGCCACATTCACGAAACAGAGGTGCCAATTCGTTGTAGCCAGGGAGATGGGTTGAAGAACAGGTGGGCGTGAAGGCACCCGGCAAAGCAAACACAACAACGGTTTTGCCGTTGAATAGATCATTGGTGGTCACATTGACCCATTGATCGCCTTCGCGGGTGCGAAAGGTAACTTCAGGAATACGTTGGCCTTCACGGTTGGGTAGCATGGTGGAATCCTCTACGGAACGTTGCTTTCTAAAGCGTAGTCGTTATGACTTTGTTTTGTCAAGTTGTTATGGAACAGCAAATTGTTCATGCCACAACAGGGCGGGTGCGCTTTCGAGTGCCGCGCGTGCAACGGGATCCTGCCTATGGCAAGTTATTGGTGCAGTTGCTGGAGTCTTTGGCAATTGTTGAGCAGGTGCGTCTCAATCCGCAGGCAGCGACAGTGGTGGTGCAGTATCAGCCCCATTTGCTCGATGAGGCGGCAGTCTATGAACGTTTGAATCAGTGTTTTGAACAGGCAATGGTGGCCATGCCGCAGCCCTTTCCGGAGAGTGCGGCTCCTGCGGATGCGATCGCCCTTGAAGACTACGAAGCACAGGTAGAGGCGGATGCTCGCCTTGAAACCGATTGGGAACGCTTGGGGCTGCCCTTGGTGGCCTTAGGGGTCTCGCTCCTCAGTGCGCCCTTGGAATTGCCCTTCGCGGTTGTCGGGGCTACGGTCTTGGCCAGTGCCTGGCCTTGGTTTCAGCGGGTGGGGCAGCAGATGAGTCAGGGGCATCCCCCCAATGTAGATCTGCTCGATAGCCTCTGGATGGTACTGCATACTGTCAATGGCCAGTTCTTAGCGCCTGCATTGAAGACCACGTTGGCCGGGGCACGGGCAGATGTGCGCGATCGCCAGCGACGGCAACAGGTGCAGCGATATCCCAGTGTCTTGATGGCTCACTATGAACACCTGACGGTGGAACGTCAGGGTCACTTCCTCACGATTGAAACTCAGGAGTTGCAAGCAGAGGATCTGCTGTGGTTGCAGCCCGGGGATGTTGTGCCTGCGGATGGCCGCGTTGTGGCGGGATTGGCAGAAGTGGAGCCTGCCCACTTTGAACCCTCCCGACAGGTGTGGATCTGCCGCCCCGGCGATGCCCTCTATGCAGGCTGTCAAATTCTTACGGGACAGGTTCAACTGTGGGTGATCCGCAGCGGTTGGCAAACGCGCCTTGGTTTAATAACGGATCTGCTGCACACTGAACCGGTCTATGACAGTGCCCTTGCCCACCAACAGGGAGAATTTGCCCGCCATGCGGTGCTGCCAACGCTTGCCCTCAGTAGTGCCCTCTGGCTGACCACGGGTGCCTATGGACCCGCGATCGCTCCCCTACAATTTGACTTTGGCAGCGGTGTGCAACTGTCACTGCGGACGGTGATGCTCTCGGCCCAGGTATTCGCCGTACAACAGGGGGTGTATCTACCCACTGCCGGTACGTTAGAACAACTGGCGCAACTGGAGAGCTTAGTGATTGATGCTCGCGCAGGTCTGCCCCAGCCTCAAGAGGCCCAAATCCTGATTCAGCAATTGCGACAGCTTGGCCTTGATATCTATCTGCTTCAAGATCAAGTTCAAGATCAAGGTAGGCCCCTTGAGGGGACCACAGAGGTCACGGGCGATCGCCTCCCTGAGCTTCAAGCCTATCTCGTGGGTAAGCGGCGGCGGGTCGGCTGGATCAGCTTTGGTGAAACCTGCTCCTGTCCTGAACCCCCATGGTTACCGATTCGCTGGCGGCCTCCTACCTTTGACCCCAATGCCAAAGTGGTTGTTCTTTTGGACGGCGACTGGTCTGCCCTTGGCCGTGGCATTGCCATTGCCCGCGATGCCCTAAAGCGAACCTATCAAAATGTAGCCCTGATTGCTCTGCCAAATTTAGCGGTTACCTTTGGCGGCATGTTTTTGGGCTTGCATCCTGTGGTCAATGTCGTCACCAACAACGCTGCTGCCTTTATTGCTGAGTTTTGGCATGGAAACTCAACCCAGTTTCGTACTGCCCTATTGCCAAGCGTGTCAACGACCGTCCCCCTGCGATCGCTGCCCCTAGACTCTCCTCAACTGGCGGTGGCCTCATAGAGGGAAGGCATCCAGGGGTTAATAGCGCTGCTTCAAAAATGTGAGAACCGACCAAAGCCCCGTAAACCAACTGGCAAGGGCAAGGGTTAGGAAAATTCCCCCCGGCAGCATCGTCAGCCAACCGATTCCTCTTAACACGTAGAGAATGAGGAAGATGCTAAAACAGGCAGCAAAAGCATAATAGGCAAGGCGCACGGCAAATTCAGTAATGAAGTGTTATAGTGATCTCGTAATGTAAGGGCATGGGACTTGTCAACAGTGAAACAATTGACGTTGATGGGCTATCCCAACATCGCAACTTGGTATCTCGAAATGGGGTTGCGCCAGCGGCGAGCAGCCATCCCTGCACTGTCGGTTGTGGATAATTGCGAAGGACCGAGTATGAACTGATCGGCCTGCAACTGGAGGTTCACACCGTTGTGAACTGGGTCGATCAGAAGTGTTGAGCGTGTTCGTCACTGTTACTGCACTTCAAGTTTTTAACAACTTAAACCAATTAGACACCCCTCAGCGGGCTCAGCAGTGCTGCGGTTAGGAATGTTCCTGCCTGAGTGGCTGGACCGGCTGTGGAATTAGCTTGCGAGGAACGACCGATGTCTGCATTTGCTACCCCCATTACCCCCGCACCTATTCCCGATAACATCAGCTTGACAGAATTAGTTGACAAATACTTCACCGCCTATAACTCAGCACGGCTACGGGAAATTTGCCAACTCCTGAGTCAACGGGTGTTTAAGCCAGAGGTGACGGTTGGCCTGAGCCTCTCAGGGGCGATGACCCCCACGGGGTTGGGCATCTCAGCCTTAGCGCCTTTAGTGCGGGCTGGCTTTGTCGATTACATCATTAGCACTGGGGCAAACCTCTACCACGACATCCACTATGCCCTGGGCATGGATCTCTATGCGGCACATCCTTTTGTCGATGATGTGCAACTGCGCAAAGAAAGCAAAATCCGCATTTATGACATTATCTTTGACTACGATGTGCTCCTGGAAACCGATGCCTTTTTGCGGCAGGTGCTGCGCAGTGAAACGTTCCAACGCCGCATGGGTACAGCTGAGTTTCACTATCACTTGGGGCGCTACGTGCGCGAACTGGAGGTGCAGCGGGGACAGCCCCATTCCTGTTTGTTGGCCACGGCCTATGAGTGCGGTGTGCCCATTTACACCTCCTCGCCGGGGGATAGCTCCATTGGCATGAATGTGGCGGCGATCGCCCTCGAAGGATCAAAACTGATGATTGACCCCGCCATTGATGTCAATGAAACCGCCGCCATTGCCTACTTTGCCCGTGAAGCCGCTGAGGGCAAGGGCAAAAGTGCCGCCTTGATTATTGGTGGTGGCAGTCCGAAAAACTTCCTGCTGCAAACCCAGCCCCAGATCCACGAAGTGTTAGGGCTCGAGGAACGGGGGCACGATTACTTTATTCAGATTACCGATGCCCGTCCGGATACCGGTGGCCTGTCGGGTGCCGTGCCCAGTGAAGCGGTCAGTTGGGGCAAAGTGGATCCCCAAGGGTTGCGGGATACCGTCGTTTGCTACACCGATAGCACGATCGCCCTCCCCATTCTCACCGCCTACTGCCTCAATCGCTGTCAACCCCGTCCTCTGAAACGGCTCTACGATCGCCGCGGCGAAATGGTCGAACGCCTCCAGCAGCTCTACCTGCAAGCCCAACTTCAGCATAAGGTGAAGGAGCTACCCACTGAAGCACCTGTAGCCACCTATCCCTGTGGTACGCCGATTCCTCGCCGTTAGTCACAGCGCCGGGGGATCCTCAGGGATCCCTCGAAGGCGCGGGCTAGATTTTCTGGCGTAAATACCTCACTGGTGCGGCCATAGGCTAGGATGCTGCGGTTCACTAGCACCACCTGATCACAGAAGGTGGTGATCGAGGAGAGATCGTGGGTAGAGATGAGAATTGTGTGCCCTTTCTGCCGCTCCGCCATGAGGAGATCAATCATCAGTTTCTCCGTTTTCACATCCACACCGGCAAAGGGTTCATCCAACAGCAGCACCTGTGCTTCTTGGGCAAAGGCCCGAGCAAGAAACATTCGTTTCTTTTGTCCGCCGGAGAGTTCGCCAATTTGGCGCTGCCGCAAGGGCCAGAGTTCCACCTGCTCTAGGCTTTCCCGTACCCGTTGGCGATCGCGCCCCCGCGGTTGGCGCAGCCAGTTCATCTTGCCGTAGCGTCCCATCATCACCACATCCCAGACCCGCAGCGGAAATTGCCAATCCACATCTTCACTTTGGGGCACATAGGCCACAAGGGACTGCCGTTGTACCTGCTGGCGGGGTAAGCCATGAATGCGCACCTGACCGCGGATGGGCTTGACAAATCCCATGATGGCCTTGAAAAGGGTGGATTTACCGGCACCATTCATGCCCACAACCCCACAGATCGTGCCGGCGGGCAGTTGCAGCGTTGCCCCATGGAGGGCGAGATGGCGGTGATAGGCCACCGTTACATCTTGTAAATTAATGGCAGGGCTAGAAATCATGGGGCTGTCCTCCCGCTGAGACCACGGATAAAGGTGTTGATGTTGTACTTGAGTAGGTCAAGGTAAGTCGGGGCATTTCCCTCAGGGGGCGATAGGGAATCCACATAGAAAATGCCAGCAAATGTAGCGCCAGACTCCCGTGCCACCTGTCGTTGGGGATTTGCATTGACGGTACTTTCGCAAAAGACCGCGGGAATCTGTTGCTGTCGCACAATGTCAATCACCCGCGTGATTTGGCGGGGTGTCCCCTCCTGATCGGCATTCACTGGCCAGAGATACACTTCTGTAAGGTCATAGTCGCGCGCGAGGTAGGAGAAGGCACCTTCACAGGTGACGATGTAGCGTTTGTGGGCAGGAAGGGTAGCAAGGGCTTGACGTAGCTCTTGATCAAGGGCGCGAATTTGGGCTTTATAGGCTTTGGCATTGGCGGCATAGATCTCGGCGCCAGCAGGATCGAGGTCTGTGAGAGCCTTGCGAATATTGTCAACATAAATCAGGGCATTCTGGGGGGACATCCAAGCGTGGGGGTTGGGTTGTCCTCGGTAGGTATCCTCTTGAATGGGAATGGGGCTAATTCCCTTTGTGAGCGTGACACGGGGCACATTTGGTAGGCTGTTGTAGAAGCGATCGCCCCAGCGCTCGAGGCCAAGGCCATTTTCTAAAATGAGGGCAGCTTCCTGTCCCCGCACCAGGTCACTGGGGGTAAATTCATAGCCGTGAACTTCCGCTCCCGGTTTAATCAGTGACTCTACCCGCAGGCGATCGCCTGCCACCTGCTGCGCCATATCGGCAAGGACTGTAAACGTGGTCAGCACTAAGGGGCGTTCATCCCTATTGGTTTGGGTGGGGCGGGTTTCTTGGCGATTCTCCGGGGCTGGGACTCCACACCCACCCAGCAAGAGAATTCCTACCAGTAACCACCTCAGACCACGCATGGTGGGCAACCTTTCATAATTCTTTCATAATTCTCAGCCTAACACAGGATGCCGCGGAAAATGAAGGAAAAATGAAAAGCTCCCCCTTGGAGGGCGATCGCCCCGTCCGATACACTGAGGGGAGACAGTCATGGAAAGAAACGGTGAAAGGACGGACACGCTGGCTTGCTTTTCTGGTGATCCTGCTCCTGTGGTTGGGGACATGTCTGGCCTCGCCGCGGGCGATCGCGCTGCCTGTTGAACCTCCATTAATTGCTGCCCTGCCCCAAGGGAATGCCATTACTGATCCCAAAGCCCTGCTCCGTTGGGCCTTACCTATTGACAATCCAACGGTGCGAGAACTGCAAAGGGATCTGGAACAAATCTCTTTTTGGGTGCGGGGCAAACAGTGGTCAAAAATTGCCAGCAACATCAGTAAGGCGAAAACCATTATCCGCGATCGCGCCGATGAACTCCTCAGCAGTATCCCTGCCGAGCAACAGGAGGCTGCCAAAACACTATTGGCCGAGTTAGAGACTGCCCTTGATACACTCCAGGAGGCCGCCAAAGCTAAGGATCGCAGTCAACTCTTGCCCGCCAAAGCAGCCGCCCTCGACAAAGTCGGGGACCTAGAGGCTATGATGGTGCAAAACTTTAGCTATACGCCCCCCAAAGGCTATGAGCACCTGCCGCAATTGTTAGGTCGGGCAACCGTAGAAATGGAAACCACCAAAGGCAAGCTGACGATAGTTGTTGACGGCTACAGCGCACCCCTGACCGCGGGTAACTTCGTGGATTTGGTACAACGCCACTTCTACGACGGCCTGCCCTTCACCCGTGCCGAAGAATCCTATGTCCTGCAAGCAGGAGATCCACCGGGACCAGAGGTGGGGTTTATCGATCCTAAAACCAATGAGTACCGCGCCATTCCCTTGGAAATTCTTGTGGAAGGGGATAAGTATCCCCTCTATGGCATTACCCTTGAGGATGCAGGACGCTACCTAGAACACCCCGTATTGCCCTTTTCCGCCTATGGCACGGTTGCGCTGGCACGGCCCAACGATGATCCCAACGGTGGCTCGTCACAATTTTTCTTTTTGCTCTTTGAACCCGAGCTGACCCCAGCAGGGTTAAACCTCTTGGACGGTCGCTACGCCGTCTTTGGCTATGTTGTGGAGGGAGAAGAAACCCTGCGGCAACTGCGGCAAGGGGATAAAATTCTCTCAGCTAAGGTTGTAGACGGGCTTGAACATTTGGTGCAGCCCACCTAGGCCCCCTACTAGTTAGGGCAGCATGAAAAGTTATTCAGTGACTACGGGTATTATGAATAACCAACCAAACTTACTTGATATCTCAAGCATCGCTTCCACCCGGGCCAAACCACGATTGAGCATTGGCATGCCAGTATATAACGGTGCCAAATTTATTCGTGACGCTCTCGATTCATTATTGGGACAAAGCTTTACCAATTTTGAACTGATCATCTCAGATAATGCCTCAACGGACGAGACCGAGGCCATCTGCCGCGAGTACGCAGCAAAAGACAGCCGGATAAGGTATGTCCGCCAAACGCACAACAGGGGCGCAGCTGCCAACTTTAAGTATGTTCTAGATCAAGCAGTTGCCGAATACTTCATGTGGGCCGCTGCAGACGATGTATGGGATAGGGATTGGGTTGCTGCACTCTTGCCTATAGCCGTTAAAAATTCTTGCCTTGCATTCGGCAGTATCCGAACAATAGATGAAGTCGGTACCCTAATTAGCCACCCTGCAAACAACGGCACTTTTACTTATTCCGGAAGTAAACCGTTGCGTCGCTTAAAGTACGTACTAGAACCCAATTTTCTCGGAAAAGCCAACCCAATTTATGGGATTTTTCCAAAAAAAATTATAGGTGACGACGCAATAAACATCCTTTCTTCAGGACTCTGGGCTGCCGATACGCACTTCTTGTACCATATCCTAGGGAAGTGCGACATTAAGTCCACTAAAGAGGTGTTTCTCTATAAGAGAATTCACAGCCTAGGTGCCAGCAACCCTGAACATTCAGATTTTGACCGTGCTGTCGCCAACCTGAGAGGTTACGGAGCACAGAGTAGCATCTTCGAGCGCATTCTTTTGGTGTCCCTTCTCCCAGTTGCCCCCCTTGCACGTATTTACGGTATGTTCATCCAGGTGAAGCGCCAGATTGAAGAGGCGATGTTTTTGAACTCTAGGGTATAATCGCTTCTCAGTTGTATTGCAGAATTGGCATGCAGATGCTTCAGTAGGCAGCAAAGCTGCTCCTAGCGCTCCAGAAAATGTACCATTGGGCTTCGCCACTTAAATATCTTGACCGCCTGCGTTTGAACTAGGGATTGAATTTGGGCTGCGTATGCAGCCTTGATTGCCACAGTTAAACCCTTCGAGGTGCAGCAGGTGGTTGGTCTATTTGGGCACCCACTGGTACAGCCTTTGTTCGATACGACCAAACCCAACAGTATGCCGAGAAAAGTCTCGGATATAAGCCGGCCATAAATCTGGTATTCTCGTATTGGCGTTTTTTGCTTCCCTTACTAGTGGCCTTATAGCATCATATTGCGGCTACACCGATTAGTCAAACTAACAATGAAAGCTGTTATACTTGCTGGTGGCTTAGGCAGCCGCATCTCCGAGGAAACTCATCTTAAACCAAAGCCGATGATTGAAATTGGTGGTAAGCCAATCCTGTGGGACATCATGAAGATCTACTCTGCCCACGGTGTGCACGACTTCATCGTCTGCTGTGGCTACAAGGGATACGTGATCAAAGAGTATTTCGCCAACTATTTTCTGCATATGTCTGATGTTACTTTTGACATGGTGCATAACACGATGGAGGTACACAGGCGGCAGGCCGAACCATGGCGAGTGACCTTGGTGGATACGGGGGAAGACACCTTAACCGGCGGTCGCTTGAAACGCGTCGCCGAATATGTGCGCGCAGAAAACGCTTTTTGTTTCACCTATGGCGACGGTTTGGCGGATATAGACATCACCCAGGAAATCGCCTTTCACAAAAGCCACGGGAAGCTGGCGACTGTCGCAGCCGTTCAGCCACCCGGGCGTTATGGCGCATTGCAAATGGACGCCAGTAAGGTCACAGGCTTTACAGAAAAACCGCGTGGAGATGGCGGGTAAATCAATGGGGGTTTCTTTATCCTGTCACCAAAGTGCATAGATTTCATCGAAGGGGATGCAACCAGCTTCGAGAGCGATACACTGGTTCGCCTTGCGAACAGGGGCGAGCTGATGGCGTTCGCGCACCACGGTTTCTGGCAGCCGATGGACACGCTCCGCGACAAGAACCACCTCGAGGGGTTATGGAATTCCGGCAAGGCCCCCTGGAAAGTGTGGACATGAACAGCTTCTTTTGGCAGGGCAAGCGGGTTTTAATCACCGGCCACACGGGTTTCAAAGGCGGGTGGCTTGCCCTGTGGCTACGCGAGCTCGGAGCCACGCTATGTGGCATTTCGCTGCCACCTGCAACACAACCATGCCTCTTTGAGCTCGCGCGGGTCGGGGAAGGCATGGAAAGTCACTTCATCGACATTCGTGATGTGGAAAGCCTCGCGCGCACCGTCCGCAAATTTGCCCCCCAGATTGTCGTCCATTTGGCGGCGCAGCCGCTGGTGCGTGCCAGCTATCGCGATCCGCTGCTGACCTTTGCGACCAATATCATGGGAACCGCTCAGGTGCTGGATTCCCTTCGTGGGCTGGATTCCGTGCGTGTGGCGGTTTTCGTGACCACCGACAAGGTCTATGAAAACCGCGAGTGGCCCTACCCCTACCGTGAAACGGACTCCCTGGGCGGTCATGACCCTTACAGTGCGAGCAAGGCGGCGAGTGAACTCGTCGTGGCCAGCTACCGCGAGGCATTCTTACGCGAGCAAGGGATAGCAGTCGCCACCGCACGGGCGGGCAACGTCATCGGCGGTGGTGACTGGTCTGAGGATCGGCTCATTCCAGATGCGATCCGCGCGTGGCAATCGGGAAAACAGCTTTTCGTGCGTCGCCCAGAGGCGATCCGACCTTGGCAGCATGTTCTCGAACCGCTCTATGGCTATCTGGTTTTGGCCGAGAGGTTGTGGGACCAGCCACACTTAGCCGGGGCATACAATTTCGGCCCTGATCCCGCCGAGGCCGCCACTGTGCGCGCAGTTATCGAGTATGCCCGCGCTGCCGTGGCCAGGTACAAATAGACTTCGCCGCTGCCCCCGAGGGTCCGCACGAAGCCCATTGGCTGGCGCTGGAAACGGTTAAGGCACGTGCCACCCTAGGTGTCAGACCCCGATGGAACCTGGCCACTGCCATCAGGCGCACCATATCGTGGTACAAGGCCCTGAGCCAAGGAGCCGATGCGCGCGCATTGTGTCTTGCCGATATCCTCGATTATCAGCAAGGCATTAGCCAAGGAGGGGAGAGCCCTCAATGAGCCGTTTTACCATTACCGCAACTCCCCTAGCCGGGCTTATGGTGCTTGAACGCCATCCTCGTATGGATGCACGGGGCTACCTTGAGCGGCTTTTTTGCATTGATGAGCTGAAAACGTTGCTCGCAGGCCGAACCATCCTACAAATCAACCACACATTCACGGCGCAAAAGGGCACTGTGCGCGGCCTGCACTTCCAGCATCCGCCACACGCGGAGATGAAATTCGTCCACTGCCTGCGCGGTGAAGTGTTCGACGTCGCGGTGGACCTGCGCAAAGGGTCGCCGACCTTCTTGAAATGGCATGCCGAGGTACTCACACCTGATAATCACAAGACCCTCGTCATTCCTGAAGGCTTTGCCCACGGCTTCCAGACTCTCACCGACGATTGCGAAATGCTCTACTTCCATACCGCAGCCTACCATCCCAACGCGGAAGCAGGACTTCATCCCCTTGACCTGCGTCTCGCTATCCATTGGCCGCTGCCGGTGGCGCAGCTCTCAACGCGTGACGGGAACCATCCGATGCTGGATGACCGGTTCGAGGGGCTCGTGTTATGAAATGCCGCCACTGTGGCTCCCCGCTTGATCTCGTGCTGATCGACTTGGGTGCCCAACCTCCCTCGAACGCCTACCTCACTCCGGATGCATTGCGCGCGCCGGAGCGGTGGTACCCGTTGCGGGTCTTGGTTTGCGAACACTGCTGGCTGGTGCAAACGGAGGATTTCACGCGCGCCGAAGAACTGTTCAGTCCCGATTACGCCTATTTCAGCGGCTTCTCCACCTCGTGGCTTGCCCACTGCAAACGCTTTGTCGAGGAAGCCAGCCAACGTTTCGGGCTGGGGCCTGAGAGCTACGTGGTCGAGGTGGCCGCCAATGATGGCTATCTCCTGCAATACGTGCAGGCACACGGCATCCCTTGTCTTGGCATCGAGCCCACCGCGAGTACGGCTGCCGCCGCACGGACCAAAGGCATTGCCATCGTCCAGGATTTCTTCGGGGTTCGCCTAGCCCAAACGCTCGTCAGCGAGGGCAAGCAAGCCGATCTCATGATTGCCAACAACGTGCTCGCCCATGTGCCCGATATCAACGACTTCGTGGGGGGCTTTTCAATCCTGCTCAAGCCTCGCGGGGTGGCCACCTTTGAATTTCCGCATCTATTGCGGCTCATCGTCGAAGCGCAGTTCGACACCATCTATCACGAACACTTCTCCTATCTTTCCCTCACCGCCGTCGAACGCATTTTCTCCAGTGTGGGGCTGATCGTCTTCGACGTGGAAGAGCTGCCCACGCACGGCGGCAGCCTGCGGGTCTATGCCCAGCGTGCCGATACGGGTACATACCCAAGGAGCATTCGTGTCGATGCCATGCTCGAAAAGGAGCGCGCCGCCGGGCTTATGGACAGCGCGACCTATTCCGGCTTTCAGGCGCGCGCCGAACGCATCAAGGACGACTTCCTCGGCTTTTTGCTCACGGCAAAGCGCGAGGGCAAGCGCGTCGCCGCTTATGGGGCGGCCGCCAAGGGCAACACGCTGCTCAACTTTGCTGGCGTCAAGCCAGATCTTCTCCCTTTCGTCGTAGACAGAAACCCTGCCAAACAAGGCAAGTATCTACCTGGCAGCCGCATTCCCATTGTGGGGGAGCAAAAACTCGAGGCAACCCGGCCAGACTACATCGTGATCCTACCCTGGAATCTCCGCGAGGAGATCATGGCTCAGCTCGTTTATGCTAGAAGTTGGGGCGCGCGTTTCGTGACGGCGGTACCGAAGCTGGAGGTTGTATGAAATCCCGCATCCTTTATACCAAGCCATCGATCACCGAACTTGAAGTCCGTTATGCAACCGAGGCCGCTGCCAATGGCTGGGGCGAGCGGTGTTATGAATACATCGAGCGCTTCGAATCTCTGTTCAAGAAATACCTGGGTGTCGAATTCGCTATCAGCTAACACAAAAGCTTCCTCGCGCCAGTGAAAGGAATGGTCTGTCGCCTATTTTTATGTGTCAAACCCTTCAATTTCTCGGAAGTAGTAAATGCTTGTAATTCACCCGACTGCGACAATTTCACCTCTTGCAGATGTTGAAGACTCGGTACGTGGTACGTTGATCAGCATCGGGGCCCGCTCAGTCATTGATGCTTTCGTGAAGATCAAGCCGGCAGGCGGCACCGGACATTTGCGGATCGGTGAAGACTGTATCATAAACTCTGGTTGTGTTCTTTATACCGGAAATGGCATAACGATGGGAAATAGTGTGCTTGTCGCAGCAAACTGTACTTTTGCCCCTGTTAATCACCAATACCAACGACGAGACCTGCTCATTCGCCAGCAAGGATTTTGTCCGAGCAAGGGTGGCATTGTCGTCGAGGATGATGTCTGGATCGGTGCGAACTGCGTGATCCTGGATGGGGCGATTCTGCGCCGTGGATGTGTGATTGGCGCCGGATCGCTTGTGCGCGGAGAAATTGCCGCGTATTCGATCAATGCTGGCCAGCCGCTCGCGGTAATTGGGTGGCGGAAATGAAAAAAGAAGTGTTTACTGTGCTTGGTGCGGGAGGTTTTGTCGGCCAAGCCCTGACCCAGTGGTTGCGACATCGCGGCCATGATGTGCACACCCCAGAGCGCCAATTGTCGCCTAACGAATTGGTGACAAAACTAAGTGGTCATGTGGTGTACTGTATTGGCCTGACCTCTGACTTTCGTAGAAGGCCATGGGATACAGTGGACGCGCATGTCTGCATGCTGCGCCACGTGCTTAGCCACGGTGAGTTTTCTTCGTTCACCTATCTATCCTCAACTCGCGTTTACCTTGGCGGTCAGGCAGGGAACGAAGGGGCAGCCCTGACAGTGCAACCAGAGCTAGCTGACCAATTGTATAACGTGTCCAAGTTGCTAGGAGAGTCTATGTGCCACACGGCTCATTCTGCGGAGCGCCCTGTTCGTGTGGTTCGTCTTTCCAATGTTGTAGGTGGCGATCTTTCGTCAGAAAATTTTATATATACGCTGCTCCGTGAGGCGCTGACAAGAGGGGTTATTCAACTAAATAGTAGCCTGGACTCATCGAAAGATTATATCGCCATAAGTGATGTGGTTCGCATGATTGAGCGGATTGCTGTTGCCGGGCAAGCTCGTTGTTACAATTTAGCGAGTGGGCGACAAATCACGAATGCTGAGATTGTTGAGGCAATAACTAGACTTACTGGCGCAAGAGTCATTGTGGCAGATAATTCGCCACAAATCGTGTTTCCGCAGATTGATATTGGCCGGCTAAAAAGTGAATTCAATTTTACTCCATCGTCCCCGATAGAGAGTCTTGAAGAGATTGTGGCGTTACTTAAGCAAAATATTCAAAGGAGCAATTCATGAGCCAAAGCGACAATACCCATGCAACTAGCTTCGATATAGAAAAATCTGCAAGAATAGCAAAATACCCAGATGAGTTGGTGTGGATTGATAAGTCACACAGTTGGCTTATAAGTGCATTTAAAAATCGATATATGTATAACTTTGAGATCTTAGGTCGGCCAATTATACAAATACCGATCGATATCGTGGCTATGCAGGAGCTCATCTGGCAGATCAAGCCGGACCTCATCATCGAAACCGGCATAGCCCATGGTGGGTCGCTCATTTTGTACGCATCCATGCTCGCACTGCTGGATGTGTGCGAAGCGGCGGAGGCAGGTACTACCCTTGACCCTAGGCAAAGCAGGCGCAAAGTGCTGGGCATCGACATCGAGATTCGCCCGCACAACCGCGCCGCCATCGAGGCGCACCCAATGGCACACCGCATCCAGATGATCGAAGCCTCCAGCATCGCGCCAGAGACCATCGAGCAGGTGAGGGAGATTGCCCGTGGCTACCAACGGGTGCTCGTTTGCCTCGATTCCAATCACACCCACGACCATGTGCTGGCAGAGCTGGAAGCCTATGCGCCGCTGGTGAGTGTGGGCAGCTATTGCGTGGTGTTCGACACGATCGTCGAGGACCTGCCCAAGGAGCTTTTTCCTGATCGCCCCTGGGGGCCGGGCAACAACCCCAAAACGGCGGTATGGGAGTACCTTAAGAGCCATCCAGAGTTCGAGATCGATAAGAGTATCCAGCACAAGCTCCTCATCACCGTCGCGCCAGATGGGTATTTGAAACGCGTCAGGTAGCGGGTCGATGGCGCTGAAACGCAACCTCATCGCCAACTACGTGGGCCAAGGCTGGGCGGCCGTGATGGGGGTGCTCTTCATCCCTGTTTACATCCACCAGCTTGGCATCGGCGCGTGGGGGTTGGTGGCCTTCGTGAGTACACTGCAGGCATGGCTGCTGTTGCTAGATCTGGGGCTCACGCCAACCATCAGCCGGGAGATGGCAAGATATACGGGGGGGCAGCATACCCCGGCTTCCATCCTTGGCCTTCTGCGGGCTTTCGAGACTGTCTACCTGGGCATCGCGCTTTTGGTTTGCATTGGCGTGGCCGTTGCCGCAGGTTGGATTGCAGAATGGTGGCTCGGCGACGATGGCCTGCCAAAAGCACACGTGTTGGCTGCTCTGCAGATCAGTGGCGTCCTGCTGGCTGGGCGTCTGCTCGAGCAAAGCTATCGCGGTGCTTTGCGGGGTCTGCAGCGCCAGGTGTGGCTAAACGTCGTCGATGGAGCGCTTGCCACGCTTCGTTGGGGCGGTGCCGCTCTGTTAGTCTCGTTCTTGCCCAAGGTGGAAGCGTTTTTCGCGTGGCACGCAGGGATTTCGATCCTATCGGTGGCAGTGCTTTATCGCAAGACACATCGCCTACTGGCCATCTCGGGCAAACAGAAGCCACACGCTGATTTCCGCTTGCTCTGGTCCATTCGTCATATCAGCGGCGGTATGGCGATGATCACCCTCCTTGCGCTGCTGCTCACCCAGGTGGACAAGCTTTTGCTAAGCAAGCTGCTCACCCTCGATATGGACAGGCAACGCAGCCATCGCAGCTGAAGCGGCACCCATCCTGACGCTGCTCGCGCTCGGCACGATGTTCAATGCCTTCATGCACGTGCCCTACCAGACACAATTGGCTTACGGCTGGACGAGCCTGGCGGTCAAAACCAACCTGGTCGCGGTTGCACTTCTGCTGCCCGCGATCGCGATCCTAGTGCCCAGATACGGTGCGATCGCCTCTGCGTGGGTATGGTGCATTTTGAATGCGGGTTACGTGCTGCTGCCGATCCATTTTATGTATCGGCGCCTGCTGACACGAGAAAAGGCGGCGTGGTACTGGCATGCGGTCATCAACCCCTTGCTGATTGCAACCCTGCTCCTGAGCTTGGTCAAGGCGTTTCTGCTTCCGTTAATTCTCATCCCTTTGGCGCAGATCGGAGCGATCGCCGCCACCGCAGCTGTTTGCGGAATGGCGATCTGCCTCGTGTCGCCCGCGCTCAGACCAACGCTGGTTGCTTTCGTGCGGAAATGGCAGCCGGCTGCGCAGTAAGGCAATTATTCATTACTATTCATTACAGGAGATCATGCAGATGACAGACATGCAACAGACGACGCCAAGCGTCAGCATCGGAATGCCCGTTTACAACGGAGCAGGTTTCAGCCGGCAAGCGCTGGATTCGATCCTGGCCCAGACATATCCTCATTTCGAGCTGATCATCTCGGACAATGCGTCTACGGACGACACGGCGGAAATATGCCAAGAGTACGCATCAAGAGATTCCAGGATTCGTTACGTGCGGCAGGAGAAAAACATTGGTGCAGCTTGCAATTTTCGCTATGTATTGGATGCAGCAACCCATGATCGATTCATTTGGGCTGCGGCGGATGATTGGTGGGATCAGGATCGCCTGGAGCATCTTGTGCAGGCGTTAACACCCGAAAACGCCGCAGTCGTTGGCACTATACGCCGCTATGTTGATGGCGTTCCCTATGCGGAATACGTGCCGGTCACGTTCGAGAAGGGTGCATGGTGGCGATATTTGATGCGCGAGGAGGCAAGATGCGAAAAGGTTTACTATGCCAACGGTCTGTTGCCCGCTGCGACGCCGTTGGCGATCATGCTGGGTGTCTTCGCCTGGGGCGCATCCGGCGGTTGGCAGGTGCTGGCTGTCGCGCTCACGGCAGGGGCCGCCATCGAAAGCGGGCTGCTGCTGATCGCGCTCGCGCGGATGGGGTTGCTCGCGTGGACGGCTGACTTCAAGACCGCCGCGCCCATCCTCTCGGCGAGCCTGGGACTGCTGCCTGGCACTTTTGTCATGGCGTTTGGGCCCCTGATCGAGCAAGCCATCGCTGCCGGCTTGGGCGAAGGTTCCAACGCTGCGCTCACCTACGGCTACAAGCTCCCAGCCGCCGTGCAGAGTATCTTGGTCACCGCGATTGGCATCACCGCCTTGCCTTATTTTTCAGCCCAGATCGGGCAAGGCCGACATGCCTACAGCCTGCACAGCCTGAACAAGCTCACGCTGGCGCTGTTGACCGGTGGTGCGCTGCTGGCGCTGCCGCTGGGCCTGTTCTCGGCCGAGATCGCCGCGCTGCTCTACCAGCGTGGCGCCTTCGACGCATCGGCCACGGCGCGCGTAGTGCCGATCCAGCTAGCTTATTTTATCCAGATCCCTTTCGCGCTGGTGACCATGCTCGGCATCAAAGCCGTGGCTGCGCTCAGGCGCAATGGGTTGCTCAGCCTCTACACCGCGCTGGGTGTGTTGCTACAAGCCCTGCTGGCCTATGCGCTCGCCACGCGCCATGGTCTGCCCGGCATCGCCTGGGCGGCCGTCATCGTCTCGGCTCTGATGACCATCACGACTTACCTTACCACGCGCGGCACGCTGCGCCGACTGTCGCCATGAAAAAAGTCTGCCTATTCAACTTCCCGCCGATGGAAAACTTCCACGGCTATCGCATCGAAAGCTTCGACCCCTTGTCCTATTTCCCCAAGGGGGCGCGCTGGTCGCTGATGGATTTGATCATCTGGGGCCTGAACGGCTGGGATCAGCGGCGGTCGCTTTTCGACTTTGGCGCGGCTGGCGTGGATCGGCTCTACCGCGAACGCAACCCGCACTACATGCGCATGGTCGGCGATTTCATCGACCGCTTTCGTGACTTCGATCTGATCGTCATGAGCACCTACAACTTCATCCACCCCGAGGTGCTGGTGCGTGAACTCAAGAAGCCCGTCAAGGTGCTCGGCTTCATCGATGATCCTTTGTCTACCTACCTGCGTGGAATTCCTTATCTTTGGGCATTCGATGGCGCCTTCTTCATTTCACCGGGCTATATCGACGACCTTCTTTTCGAAGACGCCATCCGGCGGTGGACCGATAAGCCGGCCACTTGGTGGCCGTTGGTTCCGTTTCCCTATCAGCGGCCCGCGAACGCGGACGAAACCTTCTTCCGTAACCGTGACGTCGATATCGTCTATGTCGGCAATCCCAGCGCATCGAAGGTCGAACGGCTCATCCGGCTAAAACGTCATTTCGGGGCCCGGCTGCGCGTTCATGGGCGCTGGCCGTTCAAGGGATATGCTGGCTTTGTACGCGGCTTGTTCGGCAAACCGGTGTATCCCCACCGGGTCACGAGCCTGACCGGAGAGCAGCGCACACAGCTTTACTGGCGCGCCAAAATCGGCTTCAACATGCACGTCTCGGATCATCCTTACGAGACCGGCAACATGCGCATGTACGAAACCCCGGCGCATGGAATGATGATGGTCTGCGACAAGGCGGCCGCCGATGCACATGCGCGGATATTCGCGCCGGGCACTGAGGCCATTTATTACGACACGCTCGCAGAGGCCATCGAACTGATGGAGCACTACCTTGACCACGACGAGGAACGCATTCGGATCGCAAGGGCGGGATACGAGCGGTATTGGCGGGATTATGAGTGGGAAGCCAACTTGCTTAGATTTCTTGGATGGTGTGAAACCATTCGAACATCCGAGCAGGGTAACGCGTAACAGAACATGGAACCTATGACATTAGATCAGCAAAAGATTTGGGATTATTTCCAAAACGAGGGGATTGATTCCTTTGCGCGGAGCTCTGGGCGTCTCGAGTTTCTGGTCAGACGTCTTTCTCCAGGTTCACGAGTTCTAAACATTGGTATTGGGAATGGTGCTTTGGAGCGAATGGCCCTTGCGAAGGGTGTAGATATCTGGAGCCTTGACCCAAGCGAACGAGCGATTGAGGCGTTGAGATCTGCGCTTGGGTGGGGCGAACAAGCACAAGTGGGTGTCAGCCAAGCGATGCCGTTTCCCGATGATTACTTCGATGTGGTCATCATGTCGGAGGTTCTCGAGCATTTGGCGGACGATGTATTTGAAGCGACTTTGTTCGAGGTAGCGAGAGTCTTGCGTCCAGGTGGCCGATTTATTGGCACTGTGCCAGCCCGAGAAAAACTAGAAGATTCGATTGTCGTTTGCCCGAATTGCGGTCACAAATTTCACCGCTGGGGTCATTATCGTAGTTTTACGGTTGAAACCCTCGCGGCCAGCTTGAAACAGCATTTTGCAGTCGAGGCTGCCTATGAAACATTTTTCATAGAGTGGGAGTCTGTTGGGTGGTGGCGCAAGATACAAGGCCTGATCAAGAAATTCTTGTCGTGGCGTGGTATTGGAACTTATGGAATTTGCCGGAATATTTACTTTTGCGCACGAAAGCAAAGCTAGCCGGGAGAATGGATTATGTCCAATCTAGTTAAGGTGCGTACCGAGGAATTCAATTATGTTAAAAAATTCTTTCTGCCAGGAATGAGTGTTCTTGAAATTGGTGGCGGCTCTGGCTATCAGGCTAGTCTAATAGCGTCTACCGGGGCATCCGTCGTTAGCATCGATGTGGCGAAGCCACTACCAGGAGTGGAAATTTATTTCCCTGTGCAAATTTATGGTGGGGCGACACTTCCTTTCCCGGATAACTATTTCGATGTGGTGTTCTCCTCTAATGTTCTTGAGCACATCCAGGATTTGAGAGCAACGCTTTCTGAAGTGCGGCGAGTGATGAAATCGGATGGTATGGCAATACATATCCTCCCGACCTCTGCGCGGCGCGCCTGGACGAGTCTTTCGCATTACGTTCATATTGCTAGACGACTTATCGGTCTGGTTTGCCGACGATATTACGTAATAAATACACCAGCCGTGCCCCGTGATCCAGGATGTGCACATCATGGCACTTGGGCAGCCATAAAACGGGTATTTTGGGACGGACCTCACGGTGAATACCCTTCCGCCATTTCAGAGCTTTGGTATTTCAGTCGCCGGCGCTGGTTAAAGGTGTTTCAAGAGAACGGCTTCGACTTAATTTGGGATCAGCCTAGCGGAATTTTTTATACAGGCTACGGTGTGTTTCCAGCCATATCCATAGGGAGACGCCAGGCACTAGCACGTGTCCTCGGCTCGGCTACTCGAGTGTTCGTTTTACGAAAGGCAGCATGAGTCGTACCGTTTTTCTTGTGCGCAAACTCGATCCTGGCGGCGCAGAAAGACAACTTGTGGCATTGTCCCGTGGACTCAAAGAACGGGGGCGCGACGTTAATGTCGTCTTGTTTTACCAAGGTGGGGTCTTCGATGCCGAGCTCTCCGCCGCTGGCGTGCCTTTGCATTTCGTTGGTAAGCAAGGACGCTGGGATGTCGCTGGCTTCTTGTTGCGCCTCACGCGAATCCTGCGCACGTTGCGGCCAACCACGATCTATTCCTTTCTCGACATGCCGAATGTGCTGGCTTCCTTGCTGTGGCTGCTGATTGGCCGCCCTCGGCTAGTGTGGAGCATACGCGCCGCGGGAATGGAAATGCGCCACTATGACTGGCTAGCAAGGCTGGTGGCGAAGCTGGAGGCGGCGCTAAGTGGGACAGCCGATGTCGTTGTCGCGAATTCTCAGGCCGGGAGGTCATGGGGTATTCGCCGGGGTTTTCCGCCCGGACGGATCGTGGTCATCGAAAACGGAATCGACACGGCGCGCTTCAGGTTCGACTCGCTCGGGCGTCAGCGCGTCCGCAGCGAATGGAAAATCGGCGCTGACCAAACGGCAATAGGGCTTGTGGCGCGCCTGGATGTCATGAAGGATCATCGCAACTTCCTCCAAGCATGTGCCTTGCTCGCGGCCCGGAGAGAAAACCTGCGTTTTGTCTGCGTGGGAAGTGGCCCCGCAGATTACCTTGCGGAACTGAAGACGTTCGCCCAGACGTTGGGTATTGCGGATCGGGTTATCTGGGCGGGCCCACGATCTGACATGCCTGCCGTGTTGAGCGCTCTCGACATCGCTTCTTCTTCTTCTTTCGGGGAGGGGTTCTCCAATGCGATCGCCGAAGCGATGGCCTGCGAGCGGCCGTGTGTCGTCACCGATGTGGGGGATTCGGCGCGCATCGTGGGGGACACGGGGATGGTTGTGCCGCCGCGGGATGCGGAAGCACTGGCGTCTGCCCTGGGCAAGGGGGAAGGTTGAGTGTTTCGGCGACCGGCGCGCCTTGTAGTCCTATCTGCTGAGCCATGAAGCTTGCGAAGTCCAGCTGTTGTTCAACGTACCCTTTGCTCACCCAGCTGTCATGGGGCGACGTTCGGCATTCGTTGAGCTGGGTTATGATCCGGCCTATGGGCATGTGGAGGATTACGATCTATGGCAGCGGGCCTGGGCAAGGGGTTATAAGCTCGTCAATTTGCCTGGAATCGTTTTGCGCTACTGCGTGCATGCGGGTCAAGTTTCGGCACGAAAGTCAGTTGAGCAGCAGAACAAGGCGGATTCTGTACGCAAGCGCCACTGGCGAGTGCTATTGCCTGGCCTGGGAGACGGGGAAATCAACGGCATTGTTGAAATGCTGCGGGAAGGTAGGGGGCACACACCTCACGCCTTCTGCCAAGCCTTGTAAGCCTGTTGAGCCGCTATTCCGGCGAGGCTCGTGAGGTTCTTTTGTCAAACAGCTACCAGGCGTTTTGTCGGTTGGCTGCCAGCGATTAACGAAATAAATAGCGCGAGCTGTGTTTTTTTCAGGGATTTCTAGAATTTGCTGCCGAACTATGATTTTTATCGGTTGCTTCCAGATAGACTAGTCAAGCTTGAAAAATATGACCCGGTTTTTTGCGAGATTTTTGCGTATCAGAATTTCGTTGCCCTACTAAAGAGACGCTGACTTAACTGTCGATAGAAAATCTGGGTCTGGCGGCAGGGGGGTGCGCACTCGAAGTACTGCAGATCGACAAGCTGCAAACAGGTCAGGACAATGCTTTCAGATATTACAGCAAGCCCGTCACCAACACCGCCTGCGTCTATCTGATGAGCCAGCCACTGGTGGCTGCCTTCTATCACACGCTGATCAGAAGATCCTGGTTGCGCTTGATCGGGGGGGATTGGATGATGAACACCTTGCTGATGTTGATGGAAAAGGCAGGGGTGCCGTGTGATTGCATGCATGCTGATCGGACGATTTTCAGGCACAGCTCTGTAACAGGCGAATACGCATCCTCTATTCGCTGATCATCTTGATTGAACAGGAAAATTTAAATTAAATATATGAAACGCACACTCTGAAACGCACACTCGTTACCGGCAGTGCAGGCTTTTTAGGCTCCCATCTGTGCGAGCGGCTGATCAAGGATGGTCACGACGTCCTCTGCATAGACAACTTTTTCACCAGCAGCAAGACTAACATCGCCCACTTGATTCAGATCGTTACAGACGAGGACCGCAATGCACTCGCTGAAGCCTCCAAAAAACAAAAAAAAGTGCCAAGGACTGCAAGCTCTAGCGTGCCGCAAAGAAGCACCCATGGCAGAGTGCCAACGGCTTGACTCCCACCTTGCGCGTTCGCAGCAGTGATCTAGACATTGCCCACACCCAAACCGGCGATGCTGGATGCCCTCCCCAGCATGTTTTGCAGCAGCACTGTTGCCGCCTTCATGTGCAGCAAGCCCACCACGGTACTGACGACATTGGCGCCGCCAATGATCGAGGACAAATGCAAGATCTGGTGGTAGGAGTTCAGGCGATTCACTTGTCAGTATCAGCCAGACTGAGATCACGCCTCAAATCATCGACAATGGGAGGCTTCGCAAGCATGGCGCCAGAGATGCTCAAGTGATCATTATCAATGTGTAGCTATTTCGAAAGGGAGTGACACAAGTAAAGAGAAATAGATTACACTTGAAGATTCCTAAATATCCTTAAAAAACATGAGCTATAGCTTGGATTTACGAGAGCGGGTTGTCTCCTATATTAAGCAAGGTGGCAAAATCAGTGAAGCCACTCAAATCTTTCAAGTGAGTCGTATCACCATCCATCGCTAGCTGAGGCGAGACAACCTAGCACCCACGGTGCTTCCCCGTCAGCCTTGGAAACTGGATTGGGAAGCCTTAGCGGCAGATGCTGCTACCCATCCCAATGACCGTTTAATCGACCGTGCCCAGCGATTCGGGCTACAAATTTCCACGATGAGTTACGCTCTCAACCAGATGGGCATCACCCGAAAAAACAGATGCGTGACCAAGAACATTGTGAGTGAAGAGCGACAAACGTATTAACAGCAGCTCCAGATATGGGCAGAGAACCATAGCAAAGAAATAGTAGTGTGCATCGATGAGACGGGGTTGGACTCTCGAGTTGAGTGTGAGTATGGTTGGTCAAGGTAACGAAGGGCTGATCCTCCAGAAGGAAGGCTTCGGAGGCCGCGCGATCGCGCACGATTTTTACTGAATATGCGGCCTATTGTGGCGCGCATGGGCATGTGGTGGCCTGGCGTTTTTATCCAGGCAAGAACCTTGGGGCCATGGGTGATGGGGGCGCGATCGCGCCCAACGCTCCTGAGCTTGCCGATCGCCCGCGCGTGCTGGGCAACTACGGCTGGCGCGTGAAATACGTTAACGGGGTGCAAGGCTGGAACAGTCGGCTCGATCCGCTGCAGGCAGCCCTTCTGCGCGTGAAGCTAGCGCGTCTGAATGAATGGAACGAGCAGCGCACCAACCTGACCGCTCTCTACCTGCGAGAGCTGGCGGATTGCGCCATAGTCATAGTTTGATCTTAGGATTCAGCAACACCAAGATGCAACTGAATTTTTGGCGCTGAGTCAAGGGGGGTTTTTGCAAGGTGAAGCTGCGCTTGTAACTCGGCCACTCCTGCTAGGAAGGCTGCTAAGTCTAAACCCTGATAGTCAGGATCACACTGTTCAAGGCAACGCCGTCCTGCCGCCAAGAGTAAAGTTGCCCCCCGCTGGTTGCCTCGACTCAGGTGATAGCAGGCAACAGCAATTTGCAGCAGGCCTTGGTAAAACGTGCGCTCAGGTTCACTGGCCTCTAACCAGAGGGCTTCGAGGGTGTCATGGCAGGCATAGAATTCGCCGCTATTAAATTGGGCAATGGCTAGGGCAAGCTCCGAACGCATCGTTGATTGGGAAAGCGCAATGGGCGATAATAGTAAAGAATCATGACATTTTTTAACGAATATCGGCAGAGCTTGTGCAAAATCCTCGAACTGTCTCTGATACCAAACGCGCCTTTTATGCGGCTCACACGCGACCGATTCACTCGATCTACCGTCGCTTTATTGAAGAACTGCTTGTCGAAATCCACCTGTTGCGCGTCAATGTAGATTTTCGCTACTCTCCTCTCTTTGCTCTTGGGGTCGTTACTGCCTTTGACCAGTTTATGGAGGGTTATCAGCCCGAGGGCGATCGCGACCGTATTTTTCATGCCCTCTGTGTGGCTGAGGAAATGAACCCGCAACAGCTGAGGGAGGATGCCGCCAGTTGGCAACAGTATCAAGGCCGCCCCTTGAGTCAAATCCTTGGTGAACTCAACAGTGGCCAACCCAGTGCCCCCCTCAACAGCCTCAACCACGGGGGCAAATATAGCCGCCTTCATGCCGTGGGACTCTATGCCTTCCTGCAGGAGCTGGCAGGAGAACTGACAATCAACCTCAACGAAACACTAGATCAACTGGCTCCTGTGATCCAGCTGCCCATCGAAAAAGTCAAGCGCGATCTCGAACTCTACCGCAGTAACCTCGACAAAATCAATCAGGCTCGCAGCCTGATGAAAGAACTTGTGGAGCAGGAACGCAAGCGCCGTGCTCAGCAGACCTCTGTGCCACCCGCTGTGGATGCCAGTTCCGATGCACCCGCTTGATCCGCCCCAGCTCATTACCCTAGATGCCGTCGGCACCCTCTTTGGCCTACGCGAATCCGTGGGCACCGTTTATGGTCGCTTTGCCGCCGAGGTGGGGGTTGATGTTGAGCCAACAGTCCTCGATACCTCGTTTTTTCAGGCCTTTAGGGCAGCCCCTCCCTGCGCTTTTCCTGGCCTGGCTGCCCCCCAGCGAGCTGAAGCGGAACTACAGTGGTGGCAGGCGGTTGCCGCAGATACTTTTCGCCGCGCCGGTGTCCTCGAGCAATTTGCGGATTTTAGGGCCTTTTTTGCCCCTGTCTTTGCCTACTACGCTACGGCTGAACCTTGGTGCCTTTATGGGGATGTCTTGCCTGCTTTGAAGGATTGGCAAGCCCAGGATATTCCCCTGATGGTGGTGTCCAATTTTGATAGCCGTCTCTATGGGGTGCTTGAGGCCTTGGGGTTAGCCCCTTTTTTCCAGGCGGTGTGGATTTCCAGTGAGGTGGGGGCAGCGAAACCGGATCGGTTGATCTTTGAGCGGGCAGTGGCTTCCTATGGCGCCTCTCAAGTCTGGCACATTGGCGACAGTTGGGAGGAGGATGTCCGCGGTGCTCAAGGAGCGGGTTTGCAGGCGATTTGGCTACGGCGCGATCGCCCCTTGCTGCCAGAACCAGCCCTCAACGAGCCCCTAACTGTGCCCCAAATTGCTGAGCTCACAGAGGTGCAAGTTATACTGAGGGGGACAGCATGATCAGGGAATCAGCGGTGAGAAGCCAAATTTGTATTCTGGGTGGGGGGTTCGGTGGGCTTTATACAGCCCTCCGCTTGGCGCAATTCCCGTGGTCTTCCCCCCCAGAGATCACCCTTGTGGATCACAGCGATCGCTTTGTATTTACGCCCCTGCTTTACGAACTAATTACGGGGGAGCTAGAGGCCTGGGAAATCGCCCCGCCCTTTGTGGAGCTGCTGCGGGATACGCCAGTGGTCTTTCATCAGGGAACGGTGACCACTATTGATCTCCAGGCAAAAACCGTGCACCTAAGTAAGGGCGACCCCTTCACCTATGAAAAACTCGTTCTCGCCCTAGGGGGTGAAACGCCGAAAAGCACTATCCCCGGTGTGGCGGAGTACGCCTTGACGTTCCGTACCCTCAGTGACGCCTACCGCCTTGAAGAAGCGCTGCAACGGTGCGAGCACTCTGAGCGCGATCGCATCCGCGTTGTCGTTGTCGGTGCTGGTCCCAGTGGGGTGGAATTGGCCTGTAAACTGGCGGAGCGACTGGGGAGCCGAGGTCGCATTCGGCTGGTGGATCGCAACACCGAGATCCTGAAGTCCTCCCCAGAATTTAATCGCAAGGCGGCCCTTCGGGCCCTCGAAGATCGCGGCGTTTGGATTGATCTAGAGACCACCCCAGTTGCTATAACTAGCGATCGCATTTCGCTGCAACACAAAGACCGGCTGGACGAGTTGCCCGTGGACATTGTTCTTTGGACCGTTGGCACAGCCGTTTCGCCGGTGATTGCGGCCCTTGATTTGCCCAAAACTGCCACCGGTCGGCTCCAGGTGACGCCCACACTGCAAGTGGTGGATCACCCCGCTATTTTTGCCCTTGGGGATGCAGCGGATGCGGTGGATGAACAGGGACAACCCATTCCCCATACGGCACAGGCGGCTTTTCAGCAGGCGGACTATGCGGCTTGGAACCTTTGGGCCAGTTGCAGCGATCGCCCGCTCCTTCCCTGTCGTTACTCCCACCTTGGCGAAATGCTCACCCTCGGGCGCGATCGCGCTGCCTTGGCCGGCCTAGGACTGACCCTTGATGGCCCCCTGGCCTATCTGGCGCGGCGACTGGCCTACCTCTACCGCATGCCCACCCTCGAACATCAACTGAAGGTGGGGTTGAACTGGATGGCCAAGCCCTTTTTGGATCTCCTGACCACCATCGCTAGTTAGCACCGGTGCGCATTCTGGGCCTCGACCCCGGCCTAGCCACCCTCGGCTATGGGTGTATTGAGGTGCACAGGGACACCTGCCAAGTGTGGGATTTTGGTGTGATTACTACCTCTGCCGATCTGCCTACGGGCGATCGCCTCCAAAGTCTCTATAACGATCTGCACACGCTAATTCCCACCCTCCAGCCAGATTTGGTGGCTTTGGAGCGGCTCTTTTTCTACAAAATGAGCCATACCATTGGGGTTGCCCAAGCACGGGGTGTGATTCTTTTAGTCCTGAGCCAACTGCACTGTCCACTGCTAGAACTCACGCCCCCCCAAGTGAAGCAAGCCCTCACCGGCTATGGCAAGGCCACCAAAATAGAGGTGCAGCAGGCGGTGCAACGGGAATTCCACCTCAGCACCCTGCCCCAGCCCGATGATGCCGCTGATGCCCTAGCGATCGCCCTCACTGCTGCTCGTCACTGTGAGGGCATCCACGCTTGACCAAGCCACCGCCAGCGCCTCACTGAGCCATTGGCGGGTTTTTTGATCCAGTAGATCATCCTCTGCAAGTACCCATTCCTGAACCTGTGCCAGAGTGTGGCCCTGGGCACGGCAAATCGTAATCACGCCGGCGATCGCTGATGCCACTAGATCACCATTGACGGGGTGCTGGCTGAGGGCTGTCATTTCTTCGAGCGTCCGAGGAATGGGATAATGCATAGGGCAACAGGGCAATTCTGAGAAATCGTAAACTCTCTTAACTCTTAAACTGTTTAGTACAGTGAAGTTTACGCCAAATTGTGCCGTTGTCAAGCTCCTTAGTGGACTTCATAAAGCAAAATGCAACAACTGTTATACCTTGAGGTGCCCACTCCCCATACCGCAGCGGTCATTCACTGGCTGCACCACACCTTTGCACCCCCCCTGGGCACCATTGCGCCAAAACCCACTGGGGGATGTTGGCAGGTTCCTGAAACCGCAACGGAACTCGCCATTTTCCTGTGGAGCTTACAGCGAACCACCTACCTCAAGGTGATGCGCTGGGGAGAGCGGCCTTTCCCCCAAGAGCGTGCCTGTATCCAACACCTTCAGCGGGAGCTGCGTTTGGCCTTCCCCCTCCAGGCCGAGGAGCCGCCCCCTTGGCCGGCTGGTCAGAGCATTTTTGAGGCCTTGGCCGATCGCTACCCCTTGACGGTGAAATACTTTCAACGTATGCCCCAGGGGGAAGCAGATCTAGAGCGCGTCTATTGGTGGGAGCAACGCTGGCGCCAAGGTATCCAACAGCCTACCCCCCCTGTCCCTGTTGTGCACCGGGTAACAACCCCCTGTGAACCCCCTACCTATGACCTGGTTTATGTGGGGGGTGCCTTGGGGATTGTCCATGCAGCGGTGATGGCGCAGTTAGGGCATCGGGTTCTAGTCATTGAGCGGCTACCCTTTGGCCGCATGAATCGGGAGTGGAATATCTCCCGCCTAGAATTTCAGAGCCTGATTGATCTGGGGCTATTTACCACCGTGGAGTTTGAAAGCCTGATTGCCCGCGAGTACCGCGATGGCTTTAACAAGTTCTTTGATGCCACCAGCCCTGTCCATTGTCGAGCACCAGTACTGCACACCCCAACGGTTCTTAACATTGCCCTCGACTCGGCCAAATTCCTGCATCTGTGTGGTGAGAAACTGCGCCAAGCGGGCGGCGAAATTTGGGACTGGACGGAATTTGAGACAGCCACAATTCATCCCAATGGTGTGATTCTGCAAGCACGGCACCGTCAAAGTCAAGAACCCCGGCGGGCGATCGCTCGCGTCCTCATTGATGCCATGGGTACTGCCTCGCCAATTGCCCGGCAACTGAACGGTGGTCGTGCCTATGATAGCGTTTGTCCAACGGTGGGGGCGATTGTTAAGGGTATTGCCCCGGAAGTGTGGGACGGGAATTATGGCGATGTGCTCTTTAGCCACGGCGATATTTCGCGAGGACGGCAACTCATTTGGGAGCTGTTTCCGGGGTCAGGGGAAGAGCGCACCATTTACCTGTTTCACTATCACCATATTCGCCGCGAGTTTCCCGGCTCTCTATTAGAACTCTACGAAGATTTCTTTACAATCTTGCCGGAGTACCGCCGCTGCGATTTAGATCAACTGACTTGGGTGAAGCCGACGTTTGGTTACATCCCCGGCTACTTTAGCTACCACCGCAGCGATCGCGCCGTGGCCTTTGATCGCGTCTTGGCCATTGGCGATGCCGCCTCACTGCAATCTCCTTTAGTATTCACCGGTTTTGGCTCGCTGGTGCGCAACCTGCCACGCTTGACGGATCTGCTGGATACTGCCCTGCGTCATGACCTTGTGCAACAGCCCTTCCTCAACCAAATTCGCGCCTATCAGAGCAATACCGCGGTGACGTGGCTCTTTTCGCGGGGCATGATGGTGCCCAGCGATCGCCCCCTGCCCCCCGAGCGGGTCAATGCCATGCTCAACACCTTTTTTGGCATCCTCGGGCAGGAATCTCCGGAATTGGCCGATCGCTTTATCAAAGACCGTGCTGGCTGGCTACCCTTTAACCGTATGGCCCTGCGAGCTGCTTGGCAAAACCCCTACCTCCTCTGGTGGATCTACGAAATGGTGGGGCCTTGGGATCTGCTGCGCTGGCTGCAAAGCTACCTTAGTTTTAGCTTGGATGCCCTGTACCATGCCCTCTTTGGCTTCTGGCTGCCCCCCTTGATCCGCCGTTGTCAACCCTGGCTAGAATCCTTGGCACCACAACTTTGGTTTTGGCTCTTGGTGCAAAGCTATGCCCTGAGTTACTCTGTGGGGCAACCCCGCCTTGATCGTTCTTTGGCACTGCTGCCAACCCCTAGAGTTGATCAAGTCGTTTCCCCTCGCTAACCTTGGGAACAAAGGTGTTGCGGAGACCACCACGGTGAATGCAGCAGAGCAGGCAGTGACGGTGCAGATGGCCAGTAAATTGGGGGCGATCGTCCATCTCTTCAAACAGTGCAATCCGGATCTGCGGGCAGACCTGCACCCTTGGGCCGATGACCCCCACACCCGCAACTTGGTGGATCCCGATTCAATTGACATTGGCTTTCACCTGCCCGGTTGGAGTCGCCGCTGGCAAGCCCGCAGTTTGCTCCTGCAGATCCGCCTCTATTGCGATCCAGATTCTCCCCAACGGCGTGCCATTGGCCTAGAGATTGTGGGTTTTAGTTACATGAGCGAACAGTGGCGCTTCAGCAGTATTGGCCCTGGTGTTTTCAGCGGTAACAATCTGCCTAGGGAAGACCTCCAGCAGCAACTGCGCTCCATCAGTCAAGAAATCCTTGCTGTGTTAAACACTTAACCCTCTTTAGGGGGTCAGGGATGGGCCTCTGAAACAGGCAAGGCCGCAGGAAAGTCGCTAAACTAGGCCTGTGATAGAGTGCACAGGATTCATGTTCTCCATGACGCCACTGCGCCTTTTTGTCTATGGCACCCTCAAACCCGGCTATCCACCCCATGACCTCTTCTGTCGGCCTTGGCTAAGTGCCCATCAAGCGGCATTGGTGAGGGGCCGCCTTTATCACCTGCCGATGGGGTACCCCGGCCTAACGGCTGAGGACGGTTGGGTGCAGGGGGAGTTACTGCTCTTTGATGATCCACCTTCCAGCCTCTTGGCGCAGCTGGATGCCTTTGAAGGCTACAATCCCCACTTGTCTCCTGAGGTGAATGCCTACGAGCGCCAAGAAGTGTCAGTGTATGACTTGACCCATCAACCCTTGGGCACCGCATGGGCCTACATCATGCGTCTTGAACGAGTGCGGCAGGTCAATGGCGAGTGGCTGCCGGAGGGGGTGTGGAATGGGCCTATAGATCTACGCGCCTAGGCTTTCATGTTAGCGCATGTTAGCGGTGGTTTTTGCTGGCTTGGCGGGCGTCACATGGAGTTCCTGGAGTTGCTGCGGTTCGACACTGCTGGGGGCGCCGGTGAGCAGACAGCGGGCCTGCTGGGTTTTGGGGAAAGCAATGGTGTCGCGAATGGAATCTTCACCGGCCAGGAGCATGACCAAACGATCTAAGCCATAGGCAATGCCGCCGTGGGGCGGCGTACCAAATTCAAAGGCCTCCAAAAGGAAGCCAAATTTTTCTTGGGCAGTGGCTTCATCAATGCCGATGATTTCAAACACCTGCCGCTGCAATTCCGGCTGATAGATACGCAAACTGCCACCACCGACTTCATAGCCATTGAAGATGAGATCGTAGGCTTGGGCGCGGGCGGTTTTCAGATCCCCAAGGTCGTCAGGGTGAGGCGCCGTAAAGGGATGGTGCAGGGCCTCAAGGCGTTTTTCCTCGGCATTCCACTCAAACATGGGAAAATCCACCACCCACAGAAGATGGGTTGCCCTTGGATCAATGAGATTAAATTCACGGGCAATGCTCTGCCGCAGTCGATCCAGGGTCTTATTCACCGTGGCAGCGTCCCCTGCCCCAAAGAGAAGAAGATGCCCCGGCGCAGCGCCTGTGCGCTCTAGGAGCGTGGCTTTTTGCTCTGGAGAGAGGTTATCCTTAATCGCACCAATGGTATCAATCTCGCCGTTGTCGCGCACGCGAATGTAGGCTAGGCCCTTGGCGCCGGCAGTGGTGGCCTCTTGGAAGAGATCGCCGCCGGGTTTAATGCGCACATTGGAGATGCGATCATTGCCATTGGGAATCGGCAAAATTTTCACGACACCCCCTTGGGCGATCGCCCCACTAAAGACTTTGAAACCAGAGTCCTTGAGAATATCGGAGACATCCACCAGTTCAAGCCCGTAGCGGGTGTCGGGCTTGTCGGTACCGTAACGGTCCATGGCCTCTTGGTAACTGAGGCGGGGAAAGGGGCGCCGTAGGTCAATGCCCTTGACGGTTTTGAAAATGTGGCAAATCAGTGCTTCGTTGAGATCAAGGATTTCCTCTTGATCCATGAAGCTCATTTCCATGTCCAGTTGGGTAAATTCCGGCTGGCGATCGGCCCGCAAGTCCTCATCGCGAAAGCAGCGGGCAATTTGGTAGTAGCGATCGCACCCAGCCACCATCAGCAACTGCTTGAACAACTGGGGGGATTGGGGCAGGGCAAACCATTCACCGGGGTTAACGCGACTGGGAACAAGGTAATCCCGGGCCCCCTCCGGGGTCGAACGGGTGAGAATGGGGGTCTCCACTTCGATAAAGCCTGCCTCATCCTCTAGAAACCGCCGCATGGCCTGGACAACCCGATGGCGTAATTGTAAGTTCCGTGCCATCCGTTCCCGCCGCAGGTCAAGGTAGCGGTAGCGCAGCCGCACTTCTTCGCGCACTTGCTCATTCTCGGTGCTGGAGATGGCAAAGGGGAGTTGTTGGCGCACCGGATTGAGCACCTCAATGTGATCGGCGTAGATCTCGATGTCGCCGGTGGCCAGTTTCGGGTTCACCGAATCCGCAGGGCGCTTGCGAACACGGCCAACAATTTTCACCACATACTCACTGCGCAGGCGATCGGCTTGAGGGTAGGAGTCGGGAGTGCGCTGGGGATCACTGACAATTTGGACAATGCCGGAGCGATCGCGCAAATCAATAAAGATTACACCGCCATGATCGCGGCGCCGATCCACCCAACCGTAGAGGGTGACCGTTGTTCCGACATCCCTTAGCCGAACATCGCCACAGTAGTGTGTGCGCATAGACCCCAATGATTTCTGAGTATGTTGGTAAAGCAAAGCCTTACTATTTTAGCGGTTCACTGTCCTACCGTTAGCGGGGCATATCCAAGGAATCACAGGTTCCAGTGAGGAGTGTGCTTTAGAAATCGCAATAGAAGTTTACATAACTTCATGTGGATTCCCTAACTTTAGTTGCAGCTTCAGCAGATTCCTCCCCAACATCCAAGGGGCAACGTATGGTAGTAGATAGGCAAAATCTAAAGAAAACCTTAAAAGGAGGGCAAGTATGACCCCCTCTCTCCTCCGTCAGTTCTGGCACTTTGTTGAGCAAGCACAGGTGGGACGATTGTTGAGTATGGATGATCACTCCCTACAGGGGTGGCTAGTGACGCAGTTTAGCGATGTTTATCCCCTGGAGCACCACCAACGCCATCATCTGGAACGCTACATTTCCTCGCGTCTTTCCCTAATCCGCGATGTGGTTAGCGACTGCACTCCCCGCAGCTTTAGCGATCGCCCCTAGGGAACCTGGAACCGGATCAAACCCTCAAAAAATGAGAGGATGCTTGTAGCACTGTTTGCCTTCAAGCAAGCTATTGGCAGTCGATGATTAACTTGCATCAACGATGGTGGCGGTGGGGAGCGATCGCCTTTTTGACCTTCTTTTTAGCCCTTCTCTCTCCGTGGCCGGGCCTGGCTCAACTCCCCCTACCGGCCATCAATCAAACCCCTGCAACTCCGTTGCCCCCTGGCGTCACTCGCATTGGTGAACTAGAAATTACCGATGTGCGTTTTGATGGCAACACGCTCTTTACAATTGCTGCGCCGACAATTCGCGATCGCAGTAAACTCGGTGATGTCATGCCCGTTGAACTCCGGGCCGAGCTCATCCAGTCCAATCTCCGACGGGTACTCCATAGTGCCCTTGAGGGCGATCGGCGATCGCCCGCGAGAGTAGATATTGGTGTTGCCCGCCTCCATAATGCTTTGGTGATTAGTGCTCGCATTGGCCAAGCGGAACGCACCACTCGCCTCCTGACGGTAACAGAGGCCGACAGCGACTACCATCAACTGCCCCCCGAAACCCTTGCCCAGCAGTGGCGAGACATTTTGCAGGAGCAGATGAACCAAGCGATTCAAGAACGCACCCATGCTGCCCTGATCAGGCAAAT
This sequence comes from Thermosynechococcus sp., assembly GCF_025999095.1. Lineage (NCBI taxonomy): Bacteria > Bacillati > Cyanobacteriota > Cyanophyceae > Acaryochloridales > Thermosynechococcaceae > Thermosynechococcus > Thermosynechococcus sp. The sequence goes on from NZ_AP024678.1 coordinate 1,100,286, forward strand.
TGAGCAGGCTGTCTTGATTTTTTTCAAGGTGGGAGCAGGCAGTTTTGTCATTTTAATTGTACAGCGATTCTTAATCCGCCAACGCAAGCATCTGCAAGGGCAATTGGAGACAGCGACCACTCCAACTGCTGAACCCGAATGGGTTTTGCCGCTTCTACCCCACCTGCGACATCACTTTTTTCTCAAGCAGCGCATTAAACTCATTAGTCTTGTTCGCTATCTGCTGTTGTGGGTACAAGTGGCTCTCTGGCTGCTCGGCCTAGCAGCAATTCTGCGGCTCTTCCCCATGACTCGCGGGCTGAGTTCTCAAGTCTATGGCCTGCCGATTCTCTGGATGGTGGTCTGGTTTGGCACTGGGCTGCTGAATCAATTTGCCGATTTGGCCTTTGATCGCATTCGTGTCTTCTGGGAGCAAAATAATCTGCTCAAGTTTGCTGATACCCAGCGCCAAACATTGCGGATTAGCACCACCATTGAAGTGATGCGGAGTTTGAAGACGGCAGTTATTTATTTAACGCGGCTGGTTGTGATTCTAAGTTCGCTGGGCATGCCTGTCTCATCCATTCTGGCTGTGGGGGGGTTTCTCGCCTTGGCTATTTCCCTTGGTTCCCAAAATTTGGTTAAGGATGTGATCAATGGCCTGTTAATTGTCTGGGAGGACCAATACGGCATTGGCGATGTGGTGGAAATTGAACCCTATTCAGGAATGGTAGAAAATCTCAACTTACGAATCACGCAACTGCGCAATGCCGAGGGGCATCTCATCACTATTCCCAATAGTATGATTACGAAGGTGGCCAACCTGACTCGGACTTGGTCACGGGTCAACCTAGAACTGTGGGTGGATATTGAAACCAATCCCGATCGCCTGCTGTCGTTGCTCAATGACCTAAGTATCCACTTTTACGAAGAACCGGAGTGGCAACTCAAGATGCTAGAGCGGCCAGAGGTCTTAGGAATTGATCAGATTACTGCCAGTGGCTTACTCGTGCGCATTTGGATTAAGACACAACCAGGTCAGCAGTGGCCAGTAGGGCGAGAGTTTCGCCGGCGTCTCCTCAACCTCATGGCTGCAGAGGGAATTGCCGTAGGTCGGCTACATCAACAGCTTCATTTGGCGCGCGATCGCAACGGCAGAAACGACAACGCCGAAAATACCTATCCTTTCCCCTTGGAATCCTGATCATGGCTCGGCGCATTTTGGTTATCGGCGGTGGTGCCGCTGGATTTTTTGGGGCGATCGCCTGTGCCACGGCTAATCCTCGCGATCGCGTCACTATTTTAGAAGCGGGGGCAGCGGTGCTTAGCAAGGTCCGCATCTCTGGTGGGGGTCGCTGCAATGTCACCCACCACTGTTTTGATCCGGCGCGGTTGGTGCAACACTATCCCCGGGGTGGCAAGGCCCTACGGGGTGCCTTTAGTCGCTTCCAACCCCAAGATACGATCGCTTGGTTTGAGGCGCGGGGAGTGAAGCTGAAAACTGAGGCCGATGGGCGGATCTTTCCTGTCACCGATGATTCAGAAACGATTATTGACTGCCTTGTGCAGGAAGCAATGGCCCTGGGCATTCGCATTTGTACCCGTGCAGCGGTCAAGGACATTGCCAAAGTGGGCAACCAGTTTCACGTCACGATTGCTCAGCAGACTCAACCCCTTGTGGGCGATCGCGTCCTTTTGACCACAGGCAGTAGTCCCCATGGCTATCGGTTGGCGGCGCAATTGGGACACACGATTATGCCGCCGGTCCCTTCGCTGTTTACGTTTCAAATTAATGACCCCCTCTTGCAGGAGCGCTCCGGCCTCAGTGTCCCAGCTGTGCAAGCTACCCTCAAACTGCCGCAGCAGCCCCTCTTGACGCAAACAGGCGCAATTCTCGTTACCCATTGGGGGTTCAGTGGCCCCGTGGTCTTAAAACTCTCGGCATGGGGAGCGCGTGCCTTGGCGGCTCACGACTATCGCGGCATCTTAGTGATCAACTGGCTCCCCCACCTATCGCTGCCGCAGATTCAAAGGGAGTTGGCAGTCTGTCGCAGCCATACCCCGAAGCGGGCGATCGCGAACCATTGTCCCTTTCCGCTGCCCCGTCCCCTCTGGAGCTACTGGACAACCACCCTCGGTATTCCCCCTGAGCAAACTTGGGCACATTTGCGTAAAAAGCAACTGCTGGCACTGGCGGCGGTCTTACACCGAGGCACATTCGCGATCGCTGGCAAAGGCAGCTTCAAGGAGGAGTTTGTGACCTGCGGTGGGGTGGCTCTCAAGGAAGTGGACTTCAAGACAATGGCTAGCCGCTGCTGTGAGGGGCTATTCCTCGCCGGCGAAATTCTCGATATAGATGGTGTGACGGGGGGCTTTAACCTGCAAAGTGCGTGGACAACAGGCTGGATTGCCGGTCAGGGATTGGCAGGGAGGTCGACGGACACTCTTTCGGCGGCGGCTTCCACAGCCACACTCTCTTGAGCCGCCCCTTGGAGGGCCAGGGGTTCGGTTTCTTTTTGCTTGAGGGTAAGGGGCAGACGCAGGGGTTGCAGTTCCCGTTGGAGGGCAGGGGCCAAGGGCAAGGATTGATCTAAATCCTCAAGGGGACGGGGCACCAACATCACCGCATGGAGTTCGCCAATGCGATCGGCTTCTGCCATTCCGGCCTCGAGGGCGATCGCAGTATTGGAGGCCGTACCGCGAATAATGGCCGTACACAGACCGGCGCCAATGGTTTCGTAGGCCGTCAGCATCACATCGGCTGCCTTGAGCATGGCATCGGCTGCCCCCACCATGGCTGGAAATCCCCGCGTTTCCAGAAGACCCACGGCATGGCTACTGAGGCGATGGCCGCGAGTTTTAGAAGCAATCTGCGCCAGGAGACTGCCGATGGGGAGAATTTTCTCTAGGTTGGGATCAGGCCGGGGAATCACTAACGTACTCAGTTCTTGACCAAATTGCTGCGCCCGCTCGGCACCCTCTGCCACTGCCAGGCGCACATCGGCAATTCGCCCGCGCACAATCGCGCTACAGTGGCCGCCGCCGATTTTTTCGTAGCCAACAAGGAGGACATCGGAGGATTTGAGCATGTGATCGGCAATGCCAACGATCGCCGGAAAGCTCTGGGCTGAGACCAGTCCTAAGGCTAAATCCGTAAAGTCATCCCGTCGCTCCATTAGCGGAATTCGTCAATCCTTTCCATGGGGTGCATTTCTATCTTAGCGGCTGGATTGCGGAGGGCGCGGATGCCCCAAAAAACGAGATGATCATCCTCACACCAGCGATCGGAAGCTAAAAATGTCCGCAGCAGGTCACTGACAAAAGGGCGATCGCCGCCGGTCACAATCACTTTGCCTTGGGGAAACTCCTGAAAAAAGGGGCCCAGATAGGCTTGCAAAATGGCGGCAGTGCCATAGTAGAGGCCGCTTTCAATAGCGGTGGTGGTGCTAGTGCCCCAACGACGGGGGGGGGCTGTGGGCAGCGTCACATAGGGTAAAGCTGCCGTGTAGTCCGCTAGGGCTCGCGCCATTAATCCAACACCGGCAAGAATCACACCACCAGCAAATTCCCGGCGATCGTTAGCTAGGGTCAGCGTTAGGGCGGTGCCGGCATCCACAACACACACCGGTGCCCCATAGACCTGCAGTGCTCCCCAGAGGGCAAGGGCACGGTCAATTCCTAGGGTGGGGTACATCTGGGGAATGGGAATATCTGCGAGGGTGAGGGCGATCGCCCTCGGATAGACTTGGTGCAGGGGCACAGAACCAACACTGGCCCCCCAGCAGGGGAGATTGGGGTAGTCTTGGGCAGGGTTGAAGGCAAATTCCGCAGGGGTCAGGTGCCAAGTGCGGCTGAGGTGTTCACCCCTAAAGAGTGCCCAGTGCTGCCGAGTATTGCCAATAATCAGGGCAAACCATTGATTACTCTGCGGGGGCGTCATCCACTTCTTCGGGATCGATGAGATACAGATGAATATGTTTATACCCCTGCTTAATCTTGAAGGTATCCCCCGGCTTGAGGTTCATCGCTTTGGTATAGGCAGCACCAATCACAATCTGGCCATTTTGGTGCACTTTCACCCGATAGGAGGGGGATCGCCCCCGCCCCGATTGACCATTGACTTCTTTTTCCGATGACTGTACTTCGAGTCCGCCGGCAGCGAGTACCGCTTCGTAAAATTTCCCTAAGTTGACACGCACCTGACCGGATTTTGTGACGCGGTAGTAGCCACAGAGCTTTGCTGCTTCTTTACGGGATGCAGAACCCAGTTCACTTAATCGCTGCAGGAGTGCTTTACCAGTTAGGGGCTTTGGTTTTTTCATTCGCTCTGTATTTCCTCTATCAGAACGATATTCAAATGAATAAAGCAACTAAATTATTTTTTAGTCAACAGGTGCCCACACGAGAGAAAAAGGGTGTCTGCAAGAATAATCTGACTAAATAATCATTAGCTTTAATAAAGCTACCATTTTATTTGAAACAAAAAGTATTCTTTTCATTCTTTTTAACAATATGTTAATTCGAGTCAATGAGTATAGTTATATAATAATATCAAATATGTTAATAATACCAAAGCTACCGAACAAGAAACTGAGGATTATTTTGTTAAGTTTTATTGATCACCTATTGATTTTTTGCCTAAAATTTACCTACAGCACAGTGCCTTTCTAAAAAGTGCGGAATAGGTGTAGGCATTCAGTCTGCTACAGCAGCCCGAGGAGGCAAAGAAGCTGTATAGTGGCTGTACCCTCGCGAACAAGTGACGAATGACTCCTTGGCAAACGTTGCGGCGCAACCCCTTAGTGATGGTCAGTTTGGGGGTGTTGCTGACTTTGTACCTGCTGGCGATCGCTGCCGATTTTGTGGCCCCCTATAGTCCCTATACCTTTCAAGTGGATGGTGCCCTGCTGCCCCCCACCCGTATTTACTGGCGCACCCCCGATGGTCAGTGGCTCGGGCCCCATGTGTATCCCACGCGCCTAGGGCCTGTGGACTTGGAAACGGGGGAACGACCTCTGATTGTGGATTGGCAGGAACCGTCGCCGATTCGCCTATTTGTCAAGGGTAGCCCCTATCGCTTCCTGGAAATTACCCTGCCCCTACCGACGCGTTGGAGTTTAACCGATCCACAAATTAAACCGCACACCCTTTTCGCCGGCTTTGCCAGCGATCGCCACCTGTTTGGCACGGTGGGCAAGGGCTATCTGAACCTGTTGGGAACCGATGACCAAGGACGCGATCAGCTGAGTCGGCTGCTCTTTGGCGCCCGCATTAGCCTCAGTATTGGGCTTGTGGGGGTGGCGATCGCCTTCCCGATTGGCATTTTGGTGGGTGCCATTTCCGGCTACTTTGGCGGTTGGCTCGATGTCGTTTTAATGCGGGGGGTTGAGGTGCTGATGACGCTGCCGACCATCTATCTGTTGGTGGCCTTGGCGGCAGTACTGCCCGTGGGACTCAGTAGTGGTGAGCGATTCCTGCTGATTACAGTTATCACCTCCTTTGTGAGCTGGGCGGGGCTGGCGCGGGTCATTCGTGGTCAGGTTCTAGGCATTAGGGAAATGGCCTTTGTCCAGGCAGCCCAGGTGATGGGGGGGCGATCGCTCTACATTATTGGGCGGCACATTATTCCCCAAACAGCGACCTACGTGATTATTGCGGCAACGCTCTCGATTCCCAGCTTTATTGTGGCGGAATCGGTGCTCAGTCTCATTGGCTTGGGGATCCAACAGCCGGATCCCTCCTGGGGGAATATGCTTTCCTTGGCCACCAATGCCTCAATCCTGGTCTTACAGCCCTGGTTGGTCTGGGCACCAGCCACACTCATTGTCATCACCGTCCTGTGCTTCAACATCATTGGCGACGGCCTGCGGGATGCCCTTGATCCCAAGGGGATACAAAAATAGCCAAAGCCCTTGGGATACACTAGGGGGAGATTCTCAGAATGAGGCTATGAGTGGCGATCGCCAGCCCTATCAAATTCTGGTTATTGATGATGATCCCACCACCCGACTCCTGTTGCGGAAAATCCTCAGGGGTTTGGGCTATCAGGTATCGGTTGCCAGTCATGGCCGCGAGGGGATTGCGATCGCCACCGCCGAGAAACCCGCCTTGATTATCTGCGACTGGATGATGCCGGAACTGGACGGTCTAGAGGTGTGCCGTCAAATCAAGCAGGATCAGGAGCTCTCCCGCAGTTTTTTTATTCTACTTACGGCCAAAGGGGAACTGGAGGATCGCATTCAAGGCTTAGATGCTGGTGCCGATGAATTCTTGTCAAAACCCATTGACCCCAACGAACTGCGAGCACGCATTCAGGCGGGTCTGCGCCTCTATCAACTGAGTCAGGACTTGCTTAAGCAAAAACAACTCCTTGAGGCTGAGCTTCACGAGGCGGCTGATTATGTGCGGTCGCTCCTGCCGGCTCCCCAAGAAGCTCCCTGCAAAATTAACTACTACTTCTTGCCTTCCAGTCAGTTGGGGGGTGATTGCTTTGACTTTTGCTGGGTGGGCGATCGCTATTTAGTGCTCTACATTCTCGATGTTTCAGGCCATGGCTTGGGGGCGGCTCTGCCTTCGGTCTCCGTTTTGAATCTGTTGCGGAGCACAACGCGGGAGCAAACCGGCGGCACGTTTGATTACCGCCAACCTGCCCAAGTTCTTGAAGCCCTCAACAATGGCTTCCAAATGACGGCCCAGCACGAGAAGTATTTCACGATTTGGTACGGCGTGTACGATCGCCAAACGCAGCAGTTGACCTATGCCAGTGGTGGACACCCGCCGGCACTCCTGCTTACCCCTGAGGCTGATCAATGGCGAGCTACCCTCCTCAAGACACCGGGTATTCCCATTGGTATGTTTGCTGACATGGTCTTTACCCAAGCCACGATTGAAGTCTCCCCTTCAGCAGTTCTCTATCTCTTTAGTGACGGCATCTATGAGTTTGAAACAACCGCCAATCGGGTTTGGGGTCTCGAAGCCTTTAGGGAGTTACTCATTGCTGCCCACACCCAAAATCCTGTGCCCCCATTGTCCCAGTTGATTTCCCAGGTGCAAAGGCATGCAGCGCCCGCGGCCTTTGGCAGCGATGATGTTTCACTGGTGCAAGTGGCGTTCCCCCACCCCTAACTTGGGGCTCCAGATTGCATAATGCGGCGTCTTCTGTGCAATATCCTAAGCAGTAGCGGAGTGAAGGTGAGCTATGGGCGGATGGGAGTTTTTACTGCAAAAGGAGGGCGATCGGGCTTGGTTGCCCCTAGAGCCACCCTCGGCGGAAGTTTTGGAGGGCAGTTATCGCTTGATGGCGCGCTGTCCTGTTCCCGAAACCTCTGTGGAAGTGCAAATTACCCATCTTTACGCTGATCAGGGGGTGTCCAAGCAACGCTATCAACGCCGCACCCACCGCAGCAGTTCCACGGGACTCATGGGTATTCTGCCCTTTACATATTTGCAGCCGGGGCGTTGGCAGTTTCAATGCCGTGTGGCGCGAGAGGGGGTCCTGGATTCAGAGGTGTTTGCGATCGCCCTTGATGTCCTTGCCCAAAGCGAAGAGTGGGACTTGCCCACACCAGAAACCTTTCCTGCGGTTCCAGAGCAGCCAGTTAAAGCCGCCGACCCCCCTCAGCCCCAAGAACCCTCCCCTGCGCAGTTGCCGACGACGCTGATTGAGCTGCCCCAAAGTGCCTATACAATCTTTGCCGATGAAACGTTGGTTTTGGCGGGCACAGTTGCCGTTCCCGGTACAGTGGTGATTCGCCTGCGCAATCCCGTCACCCGGGAGGTGGTACAGGAGCACTCAGTGCCAGCGATCGCCCGCGAGGAAAAATGGGGGTTTCAGTGTAGACTCACCCCCTTGGCCGATTATCCAGTGATGGTGGGGGAAGCCCGCCTCCTACCCAACAACCCCCTGGAACACAGCGATCTGCGCCAAGTCCAAGCCTTTATGGTTACGGTGCTCCCGGTACCCGAGATGCCTGCTGTCTCTGCGCCATCCCAAATTTCCCCCCCGCAGCGCAAAACGCCCACTGGCCCGCAGTTGCCCATCTTAGGGGATACGGCCCTCCAACCTGTGCCGGTGAGCGGTTTTTCCCTACCGCCCCAACTGAAGCCTGGGAAAGCGCCCGTTGTTGTGGATTTACCCAGCTTTTGCCAGCCCCTATCTGCGGTTACTGTACCACCGCCTCGCGATTTGCCCATCGATCGCCAAAAGCGATTTTGGTTGCGATTGCAACAGTTGGCTGAGTTAGCGCCCCCCCTTGAGACCACGCCCCCAGTATCCACAAATTCTGAGGGTACCTATCTATTGACTCCACCCCAGCTCCTGCTGTCACCGGAGCCACTGGTACCACCGCTGCACCTGAAGGTGAATTTGCCTGCAACCCAACGGGGTTGCTCCGTCAAGGTGTGGATCACCAATGGCGAAACAGGAGAGTTAATTGCGGGCCCCCGCTGGCTAGTGGAGTTTGACTTTTATCGCTATGGGGATTACTGGCAAACTGTCCTTCACATTGACGTGCCAGCAAAGGTGCGTTCCATTGCCCTGATGGCGATCGCCATTGACCCCAAAACAGGCGCAGAAAGCCCCACTGTGACCCTGCGCCGCCAGTTACAGGCCCCCTAGCTTTCGGGTTCCGGTTGCGTTTCCGCCCGCTCAAAAGCAGGACAATAGCCCTCCGGTGCCACTTTAAAGTTATAGAGCGCAGAGGCTTCGTTCCAGCAGCGTTGACCGCGATAAAACTGGCAGTTAAAACAACTGGGCTGGTCGGGCGCGATCGTGGCTGAGGTACCACCGAGCACTTCTTTGGGGGTCATGCCGCGAATCAGTAATTGCTCCCCTTGCCAAGCGGCCAACACAAAGCCGGTATCTGCCAGCCGTCGCCAGCGCGGATCGGTGGTAATAGAAGCCGGTAGGCGAATCATGGCTTCATCGTTCCACTCACTCACCTCTCCTTCATAGGCCAGTTGCACCAATGAGCTGGGCGTCGAAAGTGTCAATTGGCCAATGGGAAATTGAATCGTTGAGCCACTGGTGGGGGTGTGCAGATGGTAGCGGTTACTCAATTCATTCAGGCTAGCCAAGTCTGCAAGGTAGTTGGGATCGCCGTGGATAAGTACCACATGCTGCGGTCGGATATTGTGAATCAGTTGAGTGGTGGCAGGGCCATCGGCATGGAGGGAGAGTAAAAACGTATCCACCTCCACATTGGGTAAGTCTGCGAAGTCAGGATAGCCTTCCCGCACGGGTTGACCATAGCGCAGACGTGGATAGAGCACCAGCCAAGGTCGTCCCCCTTGGGTCACGTAGGGGCGCAGGTCTTGATCCTCCTCAAGCAGGACAATGGTGGGGTCAGCCCCCTGAATTTGGGTCACATCGCTTAGGGGCTGCACTTGGGGCTTGACCCGCCGATCCCAAAACAGGGCTTGGTGTTGGGCAAAGTTTTGAATAGTGGTGGGTAAATGGGGCAAAATTGTCAGGTAGGTATCACAACCGCGGGCGATCGCCGGCCCCACCCAAATCTGAATCGGCTGTCCTGTAAAGAGATGATGACTGCGCAAGAGGATGAGAATTTCTTGGGCGGTGCCGAGGGGAGGCAGGGGAAGCAATAGGTTATAGCCCTGGTCAATCGCTGTGCGGATGCGTTCCGCCAATTGATTTTCCTGTTGCCGGCGGTGGGGGTGGCGCGCTGTGCCCAAGCTGCCCTCAATGATTAGGACATCCGGTTGCAATCCCCGTAGATCCGCAAGGGGTAGTCCTTCCGTAAAGCGGGTATGGGAGAGGAAAAAATCCCCCGTATAAACCACACTCAGGGGCGGTTGCTCTGTGTTTGGATCTTGATAGGTGAGGACAAAAACCGCTGCCCCCGGCAGATGCCCCGCAGGAAAGAGTTCAGCGGTCAGGCCATCGCCAAACTCCACGGGCGATCGCCAAGGCAAGGCACGGCAAAAGGGAGGCACGGTTTCATCTGGCCAATTCAGGGGCAACAGTTGCGTTGTAACTTCGCTGGCATAGATCGGGATATGGGGGAAACGGCGATGGAGTGCCAACAGACTGCGGGCATGATCCGCGTGGGCATGGCTACAGAGCACTAGGTCAAAGGGATGCTGTTCAATCTCATCAAGGGGCAAGACATCAAGGGACGGCACACCGCAGTCCAGCAAAATCCGATAGGTGCCAATTCCTAAGCCAATGCACACCCCCTCCTCAGCGTGACCCACCCCATAGTTGAGGCACTCGATCATGAATGGCGATCAGTCACCCTCCCTAGTTAGATTTAATGAGCAGAACCGTTGCCGTGGTACTGATCCGTGTCGTAGAAGCCATTGCGGGTGCCAAAAAACAAACACAACAGAATAAATATAGGTGTCATCGCCAGCAGAATGGGCTTTATGCTAATCACAGCATCCATAGTTCACGCCTCGCTATAGTCAAGTAAATAGTCAAGTAAGCCTCTTCTGGTACTCAGTGTATCGCGGATTATTTGCGGGGACTTGCTGATTTTCTCTCCTCAAAGTAACGGAGTTGTCGCCAACCAACAAAATTTGCGTAGGACTGGCGATCGCCCATACATTCCGCCACGTGTTCTAGGGGAGAGAGGTGCTTTGGTTCTGCTCCCGCCAAGCGCTCATAGAGGGCAAGATCAGAGGCAGGGTCACTGCGTTGGCCATCCCGCAGATAGTAGGACACCCGCGCACAACGGGCCACAGACATATACTTGCACTCCTCAAGACTATATTGCTGGCGCTCAGTCGGATCGATGTAGGGGAGGTGCCAATCCCCCACAGCCACAGGAGTGGGTTCATGGGTCTGCAGCAAATGCTGAATCAGCTTGGCCAAGGCCTGCATTTCTGGCTGGGCATCGGGGTGATTGCGCAGGCGCAGAAAGTTATCCCACTCGGTACTGCTGACAACCGTTTGCATCCACATCCACGGTTCAAGCATGCGGTTGACCACTTGCTTGTGAATTCCCAGCTCATGGAGCTGGCGTGCCCCCTCAAGAACTGCGAGGCGAGTTTTCAGCCAGATTTCCTTTGCCGCCTCCTTTTGTTCACTTTCTTCGCGGGCCTGCATCCCCCGCTCGTTTTTTCCCCAATGGTAGGGGACGACTGGGTTCTGTTCCACTTGTTCGATCATTTTAGCCACAGGAACGGCTCGCGAACTGGCGGAATTGCGAGAAAACACGCGGTGGGTGAGGAGTTCACTATGGATAAAGCGCGGATACGTGAGTTGAAGTGTCACCAAGCGCACCCCTACTGGCGAAATGGAATCAGCAATTACACGCCCGTCTTGCATCTTTGTCTCTTCTGAATCTCTGCCTTTTCTAGGCTAGTGCAAGGGGAACACCGTCCGCTATTTACAGAACTTGACTTAGGAAGGTTAATCAGTGCTGTCCTAGCAGCAGCTTGTGGTACAGGGGCTGCCCTGGGGCAGTGGTTGGCCGGTCAATCAGCTGTTCAAGACTGCTGACTCCCTGAAATGTAGTAATAAACTTTTGCTAAATCATTTGGCGCCACTCTTCGAGATGTTATGCTTTTTGTAGAATTTTTCTTGGGGTTTCCAGCTCAATTCATTCACTAAAAGCTAAAAAAACTAACTCAAGCTTTTATCAGTAGGAAACTTCTATGCCAATTACGAGTCAAGTTTCTTGTGTTCCCGAGTCTCTAAAGTCCTACGTCCAGATTGATGGCTGGGGCGAAGTTCCTGTTGTGCTTGGGCATGGCTTTGGTACTGATAAAAGCGCTTGGGACTATTTAACCCCTTTCTTCCCTGAGGGCTTCACCTATATCCGCTATGATCTGGCAGGCTGTGGCTCCGAAGAGGATACGCAACGCCGCTATGATGTCCAAAGACACAGCCATCTGTATGGCTATGCCGATGATCTGATTGAATTGCTGGATACCCTTGGCGTGCAATCTTGCATCTATGTGGGCCACTCGGTCAGTTGCATGATCGGTGCCATTGCCGCGATCGCCAGACCTGATTTATTTCGACGACATATCTGGATTGGGCCCTCCCCCTGCTATCTCAAGGATGAGAACTATCCGGGTACCCTCACCCCCGACGACCTACAGGCCACTTATGAGGCAATGGTCACGAACTATCAAGCATGGGCGGCGGGTTTTGCCCCACTCATGTTTGGGGTGAAGGAGGAGCACCGGCTGGCCGACTTTTCTAAGACCCTCTTTCGATTGCAGCCAAGGATTGCCCTGCGCACTCTCCAGATGATTTTTGACTCCGATACCCGTTCCTTTGTCGGCAAGGTACAGCAGCCTGTCCACCTAATCTTTAACCGCGCTGACTTCGTAGTTCCCCCAGGGGTAGCCCTGTGGTTACATGCCACCTTGCCCCACAGTACCCTTGATTGGATCGAGGCTCAAGGCCATCTTCCCCACATGACCCATCCCACAGCCGTTGGTTCTTTGCTGAAAAAATACATAAGCACATAAATAAAAAAAATATACAATCTACTCTGGTTAGGGCATGCTAAAAAAAGTGCAGGAACATCTACCCCGCCAGCTTCTTCCCGCGCCCGATAGTATCACAGCATTTTGTCATCTAATTGCCAATTGGTCGCAATCTGAGCTCGTTCTCGCCCTAACTATTGATCAGCAAGGCAATCGCGCCCAAATTATCACCACAACCAGCACTAGCAAATTTCCCAATCTGGAAATTGTCGCCCCCTGGCGAGAGTTGGTCCAGGGGGCGGTCATTGATGTTCTGCCTTTTCTCAAACTGCCCTCTATTTTTTTCTGTCTTTTAAATAAGGTTGAGCGAATTGTTTACATCCCCTGCGGTGAGCCCGAGGATTGGTGCCAGGGGTTGCTACTGGTGAATCCCGTCGCCGACCCGCTGCGGCAACTCACAGAACAGAAAGGCTACATTGCGGCTCTGTACCGCCAACTGTTGATCCATCATCGTCAAAATCAAGATAGCGTCATCTTCGAAGTACAATTTCAGGATATTTTCGACACAGTGCCGCTGGGCTTGGTTTTAATCAAAGGGGATGGCTCTACAGCGATGGTCAATTCCTACGCTGCTCAATGGCTGCAACTGCCAGCGGGGAGCCATCCCGTTCAGATCGTTGCCGAGCACATGAAACAGGCGCGGCAGAGATGCGATAACTGCGATGAGCTAGTCAACCTTTTTCAAGGGCTGGCTACTAATGCCAACTTCAGTGCTCAGGGGGAGTGTCGAATGGGTGAGAAAACATTTCTCATTGATACCCACCCGGTGCGTGGCGATAGTCGCCTAGGGCGCGTGTGGATCTTGTCTGACATCAGTGATATGCGTCAGCGGGAGCAAGCACTTTTGGCTCTGGCTTGGTTAGATCCCCTCACTGGCGCTTTCAATCGTCGCTTTCTGTTGAGTCGAGTTGAGGCTTATGAGTCCCAAGCCGCTACGGGAGGCACCCTGCTCACGGTCATGATTTTTGACATTGATCACTTTAAGCGCATTAACGATACCTATGGTCACGATCAGGGGGATGTGGTTCTGCGCACCTTGGCGGCAAGGGCAAAGCAGGTATTAGAGGGCTGCCAAGACGGCATTTTGGTCCGCTGGGGGGGCGAAGAATTTGTGCTGTTGTTTTTTGCTGCCTACGCAGACCAGGCGAGAGCAGTTGCTGAGGAACTGTGCTCAGTGGTGAGAAGCCAGCCCGTGGAACTTGCAGATCAGCAGTTTTTGTCTGTGACAATTAGTTTGGGTGTCACTCTGTTTAGAGTGGGGGAACAGGTGCTCAGTGACTCAATTCCTCGTGCTGATCAAGCTTTGTATCAGGCGAAACATGGGGGGCGCGATCGCTGGGTGTGGGCATAGGCAACCACTCCCCAATCTCCCCAATAACGGCTGTGAAACGATTTGTTAAGGTAGCAGTGTCTAAAGGATGGCCTGTATAGCCGTTGAAGGTGCATGAGCTCCCCACGCTTTAGTTTGAGTGACTGGGCGGTGACCCGCCACATCGGCACCCTGATGCTGACCCTCACCGTCGTTGTTTTGGCGGTCTTTATCCTCATGCGGCTGCAAGTGGATTTGTTGCCCTCGATTACGTACCCCCGCATTGGGGTACGCCTGGATATGCCGGGGGTGGTACCTAGTGTTGCCGTTGAGGAGGTGACCAAGCCCCTTGAGGAAGCCCTCAGTCGCACGGAGGGAGTGGTGCAGGTCTATTCCCAAACCCGTGAAGGGCAAGTCAGTATTGACCTATTCTTTGAACCCGGTGGCGATGTTGATCAGGCCCTCAATGAGGTCACCGCTGCCTTTAACCGTGCCCGCAGTGCTTTGCCCGATATTATTGAGTCGCCGCGACTCTTTAAGTTTGATCCATCGCAATTGCCAGTTTATGAGTTTGCACTGACCTCAGAAACCCTCAGTGGCCGCGAGTTACGAGTCTTTGCCGATGAGGATTTGGAGCGCGAACTCAGTATCGTCCCTGGTGTGGCAGGGGTGGATGTCTCTGGGGGAACGACCGAAGAAGTACGAATTCTTGTGGATCTGGATCGATTGCAGGCCACAGGGGTGGGGTTGAACCAAATTTTAACGGCGCTGAGCGATCGCAACCAAGATGTCTCCGGCGGGCGCATTCGCGGCCAAAGCGCAGAACCTTTAACCCGAACAGTGGGACGCTTTCGCAATCCTAGTGACATTGAGGATGTGGTGCTCACAGGCACCAATGGTCAGCGGGTCTATCTGCGGGATGTGGCACAAGTTGTTGATGGTAGTGCCGAACAACGGGTATTTGTGACGCTCAATGGCCAACCCGCCGTTAAAATCAGCATTCTCAAGCAACCGGCAGCCAATACAGTGGAAGTGGCCGATGGGATCAAGCGACGTTTAACGGAGCTACAGGCAGCCAATCTCGTGCCCCGCGATGCGCAGATTATTCCTGTCCTTGATGAGTCGGTTTATATCCGCAACTCCTTAAACAATGTGATCACCGCAGGCCTGACGGGAACCCTCTTGGCGGCGATCGCTGTGCTGCTGTTTCTGGGTTCGGTGCGGCAAACCTTGATTATTTTGCTGGCCATTCCCCTATCCACGATGGCGGCACTGCTGCTGATGGGGCTATTTAATTTCTCCCTCAATGTTTTTAGCTTGGGTGGCCTCGCGCTCGGGGTTGGCATCGTCGTGGATAACGCCATTGTGATGTTAGAAACTTTGGCGGATATTGACCCTCAGCACATGAGCCAAGAACAGTACCTTGAGGAGTTAAAACGGCGTAGCCAAGGTATTGAATCAGCGCTTGTGGCATCTACCCTCACTAACTTGGTTGCCATTTTGCCTTTTTTGTTGTTGGGGGGCTTGATTGCACTGCTCTTTAATGAGTTGATTCTAACGATTAGTTTTGCCGTTGCCGCATCGCTGCTGGTGGCACTCACGGTGGTGCCGGCCTTGGCCTCCCGCCTTTTGGGGGTACGGGTGCAAAATCGCCTACGGCAAGTGGCCCTTATTCGCCTTTTTAATGAAAAGTTCCTCTGGCTGAGGGGACGCTATGAATGGGCCTTGGGGCACGTGCTACGGGCACGCTGGCTAGCGGTTGGGCTGGCGATCGCCCTGTTGGGGGGTAGCAGTTGGTTCCTAGGCCAGCAAATTCCCCAAGAGTTGCTACCGCGGATTAATACTGGTCAAGTCAACCTGAACGCCATTTTTGCGCCCGGCACCCCCTTGCCCCAGAGTCGCCGCATGATGGAGGCCGTGGATGCGGTGCTGATGGCCCAACCGGGTACAGAGGCCGTCTTTACCACAACGGGTGGTGCCCTCTTTGGCACCAATACGATTGCCAATCCGTTGCGGGCAAATAGCAACATTATTCTGCGGCGGGGTGTTAACGTGGATCGCTATATCACCACCGCCACGAAAGCCCTTGATCAGCTCAACCTGGTGGGGGTGCGGTTGCGTCTGAGCCCTGGCCAGGTGCGTGGCATTATTCTCACCAACTCACCCCTGCGCGGTGCAGATGTGGACGTCATCCTACAGGGTAACGATGAAGACACCCTGAGCCGCTTTGGTCGCCAAGTGCTGCGAGTCCTTGATGAAAAGGCCACATTAGTGCGCTTTCGTCCCGATGCCGATCCTCGCCAACCCGAAATTCAAATTCTGCCGGATTGGGAGCGGGTCAGCGAACTAGGGCTGAATACCCTCAATCTTGGCCAGACGATTCAAACAGCCTTGACGGGGTTTGTGCCAACGCAGCTGCAACGGGGCGATCGCCTAGTCGATATTCGCGTCCAACTAAACAGTGAGAGCATCCAAAACCCTGCCGACCTGGCCACGATTCCCCTGTTTACCGCCAACAACCGTCCCCTCCGCCTTGGGGATGTCGCTCGCATCGAACCCAGTCAAGCACCGGCGGAAATTCGGCGGATCAATCGGCAGCAAGTCTTTATGCTGGCGGGTAATCTGGTCGAAGGCGCCAGTCTCAGTGCCGCGATTGCTGAGATCAACACCATTCTGAGGGAGCTTGAGTTCCCGCCGGGGGTGTCCCTGATGCCCAGTACAGCAGCTCAAGCCAATCAGCAATTGCAGCAAGCCTTAGGGGTCTTGGGCAGTTTGGCGGCCTTTCTCGTGTTTGTGGTCATGGCGGTACAGTACAACTCGCTGCTTGACCCCCTAGTGATTATGTTTACCATTCCCTTGGCTCTGGCCGGTGGAATTGGGGGCTTGTACCTAACACGGACGGCCATTGGCGCCACGGTGATTGTCGGTGCCATCTTACTGGTGGGAATTGTTGTCAACAATGCCATCATCATGGTGGAACTGGCCAACGAAATTTACCAGCAGGAGGGCTGTAGCCGTAGCCAAGCCATTCGTAAAGCTGCCCCTGCCCGTCTGCGCCCGATTATGATGACCACGATTACAACGGTGGTGGGCATGTTCCCCTTGGCATTGGGGCTAGGCGAAGGCTCAGAATTTTTGCAGCCCCTTGGCATTGTTGTGTTTTCTGGCTTGGCTGTGGCAACACTGCTCACCCTCTTTCTCATTCCCTGTTTTTATGTGATTCTGCATGGCTTTGAGCGATCAAGCGGCAGTGCTGGTGCAACATTTTCAGAACCAATGATTGCCCCTACCCGCCCTGCTGCTGAAGAATGTTGAGCATGCTAGCAGTTATGGCGCTATTTGTTGACTTCGGCGGTGGTTTGGTGATGAACCCGTATAAAATTGGAGTGTGAAAGCTAACTTAGGCTAGAGACAGTTAATCCTGGGTTAACTCAGCCCTCTTAAGGGCAGCCATGGGGTCTCAATCCTAAGCTAATGGGATCGGCAGGGGAAGTGGGAATCACTTCTATGGTTTGTACTCTAAACTTTTTATCCCAAGGCCATTTGTTCTCTACGAATGTGAACTATGAACTCTTGTCCAAACTGCGGTGCGCCCACTCAGAGAGATGCAAATTTTTGTGGCCAGTGTGGTTTCAATCTCCACCCCATTGCTGTCAGTCCAGCTCCGCTCCCAGAGATGCTAACAACTAAAGTAAGTGCTGCCCCCCCATTAGAAAGTGGGGCCGCCCAAAGTCGCCTGAAAACCCTATCGCCCCCACCCCCGCCACCTCCCCATGTCTTCGCGGCAATCACTGCCACGATTGAAGCCAAACTTATCCATGTGCAAACCCGGACCGAACTGAAAATCCCGACGGGCCGACCAGTGATTCATATTGGCAAGCCTAACGATCGCATTCCCCCTGATATTGATGTCGCTGGCTTTCCCAACTCAGAGATTGTGTCCCGCATTCATGCCGATCTACGAATTGAGGGCGATGCTCACTATATTGAAGATGTGGGAAGTGCCAATGGAACTTACATTAACAATACTCCCCTCCATCCGGGCAATCGTCACCGCCTGCAATCGGGCGATCGCATTGCCTTGGGCAAGGGGGATTTAGTCACTTTTATCTACGAGCGCATCTCCTAGTTCTTTAGACTGTATTCAGGATACGAAGAGGCGGTTAGACAACGTGATTACATTGACATTGCTCCATCCCGTTCAAGCCACCCCAGTCCAAAGCTGGACCTTTGAGAATGAAAATCTCATCCGCATTGGCCGAGCAGTTGATAATCATGTCGTGCTCTATAGCGCAGTGGTGTCGCGCCACCATGTGGAGCTCCGTCGTAAGGGCTTGCAATGGGAAGTGGTCAACCTGGGCACCAACGGCACGTATTTGGATGGTAAACGCATTCAGCAGGCAACCTTGACGGATGGTGGCATCCTGCGCTTGGCCCGCTCTGGCCCCAATATTCAAATTCGCCTCGGTTCCGATCAACGTCCTGCCACTCCCAGTGCCCGCATGGAAACGGTGCCTGAAGGTCGCTTGGTAGATGTTGAGAAGGGCACCTATTCAGGGGAAGAAGAAGCCATTGGTACAGCGGCTGAACCGTCATCCCATGCCGAAGACAGCACCCCCACCTCCAGTAGTAGCAGTCTCACCGCCCAAGAGGAGGAAGAGGCTGAGTTTGCAGTGACAGGTCAACTGCCGGTTCATTTACTCAGCGAGTGGCGTGCTCCCCCCGCTTGCCAACACAATCATGCCCAAGAGAACGATATTTTTTGCATTGATTGCGGTCTGCCTCTGCGGGTCTGGAAAACCCTCGGTAACTACCAGATTATTCGTGCCCTTGGTCAAAGCAACGTTTATTTGGGGTGGCGCAGTGGCTTAACGGCAGTGATTAAGGGACATAGTCTTGCTGCCTCACGGGACGAAATCCGTGCCTTTCAGCGCCAAGCGCAGCAATTGTGCAAAATCCAACATCCAGTCTTGCCCCAATTTTGGGAAGCCTTTGAGTGCGGCAGCGATTCCTATTTGGTTTCGGAAATGGTCTATGGCCAATCCCTCAAGCAGCGGGTTCAGGAACAGGGGTCAATGAACGTGATTGAGGTCAGTCGTTGGCTCATTCCTGTGTGTGAGTTGCTTGAAGTGCTGCACCAGCAAGACCCCCCTGTGTTGCATTTACACATTCGTCCCTCCAATCTCATTCATCCCTACGTCAAACGGCAAACAACAGAACTCGTGCTCGTGGGCTGGGGTAAAGCAGCCGTCTTAACCTCTGAATCTGGAACATTTATTGGTACTGTGGGCTATTCGGCACCAGAACAGCAGGAGGGAAAACCCGAGCCCGCTTCAGATCTATTTGCCTTGGGGGCAACGATGGTGTATTTACTCACGGGCTATGAACCGGAGACCTATTTCCGCTGGGGGACCCGTGAGTATCGCCTCTATGCCGAGGACATTCCCCATTTAGATCCGCGGATGGTGGATTTGATTAACTGCTTGACCCACCCCGATCCTCGCGAACGCTATCCGAATGCTGGCGAAGTCAAGAAACGCTTGCAGGAAATTGCAACTATTACCCCCACAGTCTCTTCAGGGGCTTCATAGAACATCAATTTTCACCCAGCACTTGCACGCCTCCAGAGGGCATCAAGACCAACCGCAGTAAAATCGGGCGATCGCCCCCAAAGGGACTGGCCAAAGGACTTTGCTGTAGAGGTATTGGCGTGCGATCAATAAAGCGAACCGCCGCACCATTCAGGGGCAGTGCTTGGGCAAGGGTGCCATCGGGATTGAGGACAATGCGGTACTCCAGACTCGTGTCTAGGCTGGCCGGCGGGCGCCAACGGTCTTGAAAATACGTTTTCACCTCACGCAGGGTAGTTGCAGGGATGGGGGTTGTTTCAGCTGGGGGGGTGATCATTGGCGCAGGTTCAATGCCAGCAGGGGCGCGCCCAGTGGGTGCTTGCACCACTACGTTATTTTGATCAGGGTTATTTTGATCAGGATTTTGAGCAGGGGGCTGAGGGGGAGGTGCCTTTTGGGCAACAGGAGGCGGGGGTGGCGCAGGCGCGATCGCTGGGGGCGGCATTTCTGGGGGTGAAGGCAGCGGCACCAGCACAGAAGTTTCAGGGGGAGCTGGCGGCGGGCTAGGTAAGGGAGCCAGTTGTGGGGTTTCCGCAGGTTCTGGCAAAGGCGATGGCATCGCTAGGCGAGGCAGGTTGGCTTCCCCGCGGCTCGCCTCAGGGGAACTGACAACCATCGGAGCTGAAGGTATTCGCCAGCGTTGGCTGACAAGGGTAAAGGCAGCAACCACGGCCACGGCCACCGCTGCACTTTTGGCCCAGACTGGGATTTGCGCAAAGGTTGATTGGACGTGTTCCACCAGTTCTGGCAACGGTTCCATGACGGCAGACCAGTTATCAAGAACGGTCACCAAGTCGTATAGTTCTGTCAGTTGCAGCAGAATCACCCGCCCATCGGGTAGATGGAGTTCATGTTCAAGAGGCGATCGCGATCGCAGGACAAAGCCCTCGGCGGTCACTTCGGTTGGTGTTTGGTGATGCCTCAGGAAAGCCTCAATATACTCGTTGACCAGGGTTTTCAGTGGATAGAGCTGGCGATCGTTGCCCTCAAAGGTGAGTTTTTCGCCGAGAGACAGCGTAAAGTGGAGCGATCGCACGGGCACACGGCGTCGCTTCTGACTAAAAGGAAAAAATTCAGCAGCAACATCCAGTTGGCAGGTGGGTTGAGAATAGCTGAGGGTAGTACTCATTAGACATCGGCATGGGGAAACAGGGTAGGCACTTCAGGAGCTGGTGCAGGTACTGGTTCAGGTGCCACCAACAACAGCGAAGGGGGCGCAGGAGTAGTGCGTTCTAGTAGGGTGATCCAAAGGCGGTGTGCCCCTTGGGGGGTACTGTAAAAGAGCAAATCCACAAGTAAGTCTAAGGCCAGTTGTGCTAATTCAGTACCATCGTTGCTGTCGTCAGCCATTCGGTCTTGATACAAACTAGTGAAGCGGTCAATATAATCCCCAAGAACTGGATCTAAGTGGGGGGGGCGACCTTCACTTGTCTGCTGTTGCCAGCATTCAATGGCGGTGCGGATGTCTTGTTGGTACTGCTGGGCTAAGCGGGTGCAGATCAAGGCCAAGGCACGGGCTTCGTCCACATCTAGTTTGCGTCGGCCATTGCGACCCCGCCGTAGCGGACTCGATTGCCGCAGTCGCCATAACCCCACACGATCAGGCAAGTAGGCCTCAAACCCCATAGCTTCTGCCAACGCCAGGACATCTGCTGAACCCACATGAGCCAAGGCCTCCAGACTCAGCAAAATCAAGTCAATTTGTGCCTTGATGGGCAAGGAAGGGACCATCGTGCCACCTTATGGGGCGGTTAAACCCAACATTGCTCGTAACGTCAGTGCCACAAACGTGAGGAGTCCCGCCATGAGGCCAATAAGGGCGATCGCGCTCAGGGGACGCTTAAAAAGGGGCACCAATGGCTCAACAAAATTCCACACTACGCCCAATAGAACCGTAACAAAATACCGTTGGTAGCGCAGGACATTTTCCCAAAAGCCATCCATTGATTGATGCTCCTAACTTGGTTTGGTGACACCAGGGGGCTTGAACTTGCTTTCATGATACTACTGCAGCCAAGACTTTAGGGAAGCAACCCCCTTGGCCTATGTCACAGGCACATTACCAGGGGGCAGGACACCCCCCCAACTCGCGGCGGCACAGGTGAGTTCTTGGTGGGCGTGGTGCAGCTGCTGTGACAAGCCTAGGGGAATAGGATGAGCCCCCTCAAACGCAACACTCAACTTGCAGTGGTACCAGAGAACTGCCTGCCAACCCGCTCGAAAACGAGGATACACTATAGGCTGGGCAATTCATCTTGATGAAGGTTCAGGAAGTTGACCTTTGGCAACTAGTAGCTCCCATGCCCGCAAAACGGCAACTAAATCAGAGGCAAGACGGTATTCATTGGCCTCAGCGAAGCGCACCGTTGCGGTGGGGGTAGAAACAAAATTAATAGGGACCGCTTGCTCTAGGGGCGTGGGTACAAAATCAAAGCCATTGAAGCGGTCAAACCGGCGATCGCCCAACAATTGATTAAATTGACTAACTTGAGCAGGTGTAACTGTGCGCAGGGTGCGGCTGCGGGTTTGCCCGCGAGTGCCGGTGGTTTCCTGCACAATCCGACCATCGTTATAGAGCAGCGTCGTTGTGGTTGAAGGTGGACGATTGCCAGAGGCATCCCTTTGCCGAATAACGCGAAAACTCACGCCCTCAGGAAGGGGGGGCGGCAACTCTTCTGGGCTCAGGCGTTGAGGTCGCTGAATGAGGGTACCAATCATCTGACTGCCAGCGGCATCCCAAAGAATCAGGGAACCACTTTGATTGGTGCGATAGACCCACCGTTGAGGATAAGGAGCATTGGGATTCGTCAGGGTAATTTCCCAACCGGGGGTCAAGCGCTCAGCACAATCAGCCCGCAATCCCCCCAAGCCCAAACAGCCATCGGACCAAATTTTGGGGTGAACTTGAACCACGCTAATTTCCTCTGGTTTCTCACCAAACTGCTCGGCAGCGATCGCGATCGCCCGCGTGATAATCGCCGGGGCTGGTGTTGCTGCTTGAACCACAAGGGGCACTGCGACTGCCAAAAGGGATGTCCAACCATTCATTAACAGAGTCTCTACCCTTTGACGATCATAAAAAAAGACCGCCCCAATGAAGAGGCGGTTTCTTCAACTAAAAACTAGTGAGTTACCCTAGGAATTAGCCGTTGATGCTAGGAGCAATCATGGCCACAGGGGCAGACTCCGCGCTGGCCAAGTCGAGGGGGAAGTTGTGAGCATTGCGCTCGTGCATCACTTCCATCCCCAGGTTGGCACGGTTGATGATGTCCGCCCAGGTGTTGATCACGTTGCCTTGGGCATCCACAACGGAGTGGTTGAAGTTGAAACCGTTGAGGTTGAAGGCCATCGTGCTGATACCCAGTGCCGTGAACCAGATACCGATGACCGGCCAAGCGGCCAAGAAGAAGTGCAGCGCACGGCTGTTGTTGAAGCTGGCGTATTGGAAGATCAACCGGCCAAAGTAACCGTGGGCAGCCACGATGTTGTAGGTTTCTTCCTCTTGACCGAATTTGTAACCGTAGTTTTGAGACTCGGTTTCGGTGGTTTCCCGGATCAAGCTGGAGGTCACCAGAGAACCGTGCATGGCGGAGAACAAAGCGCCACCAAAGACACCGGCCACACCCAGTTGGTGGAAGGGGTGCATGAGGATGTTGTGCTCGGCTTGGAACACAAGCATGAAGTTGAAGGTACCGGAGATACCGAGGGGCATCCCATCAGAGAAGCTGCCTTGACCAATGGGGTAAATCAAGAACACAGCGGTAGCCGCAGCCACAGGAGCGGAGTAGGCGACGCAGATCCAAGGCCGCATCCCGAGGCGGTAGCTGAGTTCCCACTCCCGACCCATGTAGCAGAAGACACCGATCAAGAAGTGGAAGATGATCAGCTGGTAAGGGCCACCGTTGTAGAGCCACTCATCGAGGGAAGCTGCTTCCCAAATGGGGTAGAAGTGCAAGCCAATGGCGTTGCTAGAGGGGACAACCGCACCCGTAATGATGTTGTTGCCATAGAGCAAAGAGCCGGCGACAGGCTCACGGATGCCATCGATGTCCACAGGGGGAGCAGCGATGAAAGCAATCACAAAGCAGATGGTTGCGGCGAGCAGCGTGGGGATCATCAACACGCCAAACCAGCCCACATAGAGGCGGTTGTTGGTGCTAGTAACCCAGCTACAAAATTGCTCCCACAGGTTCAGTTGCTCGCGACGTTGTAAAACAGTCGTCATAGTGATAAGTCCTGTTGAACAAAATGAATGAATGTTACAAACCGTTCACAATCCCAAAGCGAATGCCTGAGAGATTTCAGGAGCACTCGCTGGCTGTGCAACGGAATGTAACCCTATGTTAATCAATCTCTCAGGAAAATGTAAAGGGTTGTGTCTGAAATTTATATTTTGTTAACAATTCCTCAGGGATCAGGGGGGTCCTGGCGCGATCGCTGGCTGGGGATCCAAGCAATGGGCAGGGTCAATAGATAACTGCTTAGGGTCGCGATCGTAATCAGGGGGAGCACTGCCGTATGGGAAATCACCGTCAGAATTACCGCCAGGCCCAAAGGCGTTTTGGTAACCACCACCGTGATTGCCGCCATCATGCCAGCCAAGGCCACACTCAAGGGCGTATTCGGGAGTGCTTGGTGCACAGCCATGCCCACACAAGCCCCTACAAAAAATAGCGGAAAGACTACCCCCCCACGGAACCCCCCCTGCAGACAGAGACTCAGGGCAAGGAGCTTAAAGAAGGCGACGCTCAGCAAAATGCTAATGCTGTAGCGGTTGACCACTTGGATGACTTGTTCAATTTGGCGCTCACCGTAGAACAGCGTGATCGGGTGAATCAAAGCAATTAAGCCAATCAGAAACCCCACCGCCACAATTAAGACGAGAGGATATTGCCGATAGGGGGTCAGCCAGCGTTCAATCTGCCGATCTAAAAAGACAAAGAGCGTTCCCACGGCTGCGCCAATGATGCCGATCAGCACTGCAAAGCCAATATCCTCCGGCCGCAGGCTGTCGTAGGTAGGGAAGCGGTAAATGCCGCCAATGGTTGTGCCTGTAATCACCCGAAAAAGGGTAAACCCAGCAACAGCAGAAATCAAGGCTGGCAGGATTGCCTCATAAAACTCAAGACTGCGGCGATGGGGGAGTTCCAAAACAAATAGTGTTGCGCCAAGGGGCGACTCAAAAAACACGCTCATGCCCGCTGCCATCCCACAGAGGGTGAGAATGCGGGTGCTATCTGGGGATAGATTCAAACGAGCTGCCAACCAAGTGCCTAAGCCACCATTGATGTCAATCATTGGACTTTCAGGGCCAGCACTACTGCCAAATAGCAAGGATAGGCCAGAAGCCAACGCCATACCGGGTAGAAAGCGATAACTTAACCGACCGCCATGGTGTAACTCGGCGATCGCCTCCGCGAGTCCCCCCTTTGCCCCACAGAATTTGACCGATAAACCCACCAGCAAGCCGCCAAAGGCCGTAACCAGCGGAATGTAAGGATAAAGGTGTGCCCAAGTGCCAATGCTCACTTGGCTAGGATCAGTCCCCCACAACAGCGCAAACCCGAGCTTGAGACCCAGATAAAAAGCCGTGGCCACACAGCCGCCGAGAAGACCAATGATGAGGGCATACAGGAGCAAACGGGGATAGGGGCAGGAGGCTCTTGCCATAGCAGAAGCGTCAGCGTCGCCGCCACCAGACAAAGACGGCAGAACCAAACCCGATAAGGGGCAAGAAAAACACGCTGCTAATCTCTAACCAACGACTGGTGGTGACATTGAGTTGAAGGCGGCGATTCGTGGTTTGGCGAGGACGAACCGAGAGTGCCTTTTGGTCGCGATCGCCCAACCAGAGTACAGAATTGACAAAGAGATCGCTATTAATCCCTTGATAGGCAATCACGCCATCGGTGGCAAACTTTGAGTCACCAAAGACAACCAAACGGGCTTCCTTCGATGGATTGTTACTCAACTGACGGGTAATAGCCACGCCAATGGGAAGGGGGCCTTTGGTGTCAACGCCTTCAGTGAACTCAAGGTTACCGGACTGCCAGTCGGTTTCTGCCCAAGTTTGCGGACCGGAGAGAGCAATTTCAACAATATCATCACCCTTGACAGGATTAACGCGAATGGCTTGCGCTTGGGGAAAGACACTGGGGCCTTGGGCAAAGCGCTGGGTAATCGGGTGATTGCCATAGGTACTGACAATAATCGTGTCGGGCCCCAGTCCCACCTGCTGGCCCACGCCAGAGCCATCAATGATCCAGCGATTATCGAGGGTGAGTCCCCAGTTTTTCAGTAAATTATCAAGACCGGCGTTGACATCCACATCAAGCATCAGCAAAAGGCTACCACCACGATTGAGGTACTCCTTGAGAAGATCCTGCTCAAGGCGCAAAAAGGGCTGCCGAGGTCCAGCGACAACAATGACATTGGCATCCTGGGGAATTTTCCCCTCCTCCAGTAAATTCAGGGGCAGGAGTCTCACATCCCGCTGTTCGAGGAGTTTGGCCACTTCACTGAGGCTGGCCGCTCCACCGGTGAGTGGTAGTTCATTGTGTCCTGTGGTGAAATAGGCATGGATGGGGCGATCGCTGGTGACGCGAACTAGGGCAGGGGTGAGGTTGCTTTCGGAAAGCTCTTCATCAATGCGCTGGGTTTTCTCGCCGGCAACGACAATCACTTGACCCTCTCGGGTGACGTTGTACTTTTTGGCGAGGGCCGGTTGGGCTTGGGGGTCAATGAACTCAAAGGAAAACTGGTTGCTGGCCTGACGGCGGTATTGGTCCAACAGCAGGCGATCGCGACTGGCGGCATTGGCATCAAACACCAATACCTGCACTGGCTGCTTTAGATTTTGCAGAACATCACGGGTTTCCGCCGCTAAGGTAAACGCACGGTTTTCGGTGAGATCAATCTCCACACTATAGCGATCGGCCAGAAAGTTAACGATGCCCAATAGGGCAATCACCGCAATCACGGTAAGGATGGCATTGGTACTTGTTTGGGTGGAACGCCGTGCCCAAAACCCTTTGGAGACACGACTTTGTTGGATCAGCCATAGGAGTAGGGCGATCCCCCCCAAGGTTAAAAGACCCAGGGGCAACCAATTCCAGCGGTTGGTGACGGTGCCGGCGCTCAAGCCAGCGATGATCAAAACTGGCGCCGCCCACAGCAATACCGTGGTCCATCGTTCGGGTGAGCCTAGGGCAAAGCGTTTCATGACCTGTACCCCCTAATTGCGCTGGTAACGAAAAGCATCAATGGACTGTGCTGTGAGGAAAATGCCTAGGAAAACGTAACTGCCAAAAACAAAAAGGCTACTGGTGCGGAAAATTCCCCGGGTCAAGTTGGTAAAGTGCTCTAGGGGTGAGAGATAGGTGAGGATATCACTGAGGTTCCCACCAGTATTTTTGGCCAAGACGTCTAGCACCCAAAGAATCAGCAAGACAGCAAACCCCAAAATGGCTGCCAAGATCGTGCTATCGGTCAAGGACGAGAGAAACATGCCAAGGGACAGAACCGCCGCCGCCAAGAGAATCAATCCACCATTGCCGGCCAGAATCAGCCAAGGGGAGAGGGGGGGCGTACTCTGCCGCAGGGCTACAAACTGATAGGCGATAACGGGCACCAACAGGGTGATGTAAAAGGTGAGCACCGCTAGGAGTTTACCTGTTGCCACACACCAGTTCGTAATCGGTGAGGTGGCTAGCAGTTCAAGGGTGCCGAGTTTACGCTCTTCGGTGTAGAGTCCCATCGAGAGCATCGGCAAAATGACTTGGGAAATGGAGCCCAGGAGTCCGAGAAAGCTTTCAAGAATCAGCTTGGGCACGTCAATGGCTTGGCGCGGCGCGCCAAACTGCTGTTGTAGCAAATCCTGCTGAGCCACTTGGCTAATAATTGTCGTCATCACAACGAGGAAAAACAGGCCGCTAAGGAGCCAGAACACCCCGGCAATCACATAGTAGAAGGGGGCACTAAAGTAACTCTGGAGTTCCCGGCGATAGATAGCAAGAATGTTGGCCAGGAGGACACGCAGCCCGTGGAAGGAAACGCTAAGCATGGGTTTCTTCGGTGGTATCACTGGGTTCTGCGGTGGGTTCATCGGTCGTTAGCTTCAAGAACACCTCCTCTAGGTTGGCACGGGAGCGGCGCATTTCAAAGAGTTGCACCCCCTTTTGGACAAGGAGACTGGCGAGATCGGCGCCAATTTCTGAAAGACTGCTGACCTGAAGCTGCTGCCGTCCCTGGCGAGGGCGATTTTCCCATGTGATCTGTTGCAGCGCAGGCAACTGTTGGAGGAGGGATTCAATTTGGGCGCGATCGCCCGCCAGTTCAAGGTCATAGGTGTAGCTACCGCTGAGGCGCTGCAGCAGTTCATCGAGCTTGCCTACCCCGGCCACTTCACCCTTGTGAATAATCACGGCGCGATCGCAGGTCATGCTTACCTCTGCCAAAATATGGGTGGAAAGAATCACTGTATGCTGTCCCGCCAAGTTTTTAATCAGGTTGCGGACCTCAATAATTTGACGCGGATCGAGACCCACCGTGGGTTCATCCAGAATAATAGCTGGCGGATCGTGAACAATGGCCTGGGCAATGCCAACCCGCTGCCGATAGCCCTTTGAGAGTTTGCGAATAATGGTCTGTCGCCGATCCCAAAGGCCACAGCTTTTGAGGGCATAGTCCACCCGCTGGGGGCGATCGCCCGCACTGACGCCCTTGATGCGAGCCACAAAGTGCAAATAGCCCACCACCGTCATTTCTGTATAGAGGGGCGGATGTTCTGGCAGATAGCCAATGCGTTGTCGCACCGCCATTGGATCTGTGTGGACTTCATAGCCGGCAATGGTTGCAGTGCCACTGGTTGCCGGCAAATACCCCGCCAAAATCCGCATTGTGGTGGTTTTACCGGCGCCATTGGGGCCGAGGAGACCGAGAATTTCACCACTGGCGACTGAAAAGCTGACATCCCGTAGTGCTACGTTTGTACCGTAAACCTTGGTCAGGTGTTCGACCTGGATCATGGTGTTTCCTCAACTGGCTACTGGTTCTACGGGAAACATTGACACACAATATAGCCTTTTGCTAATCAACTTTTGCTAGTCAAATACTGAGGACTTGAATAGTCGTATTTTGCGGTAAATTGGCTGCCGATAGACTGAGGGTGGCACCCCCACTGCGCCGAACTGGGGTTCCCTCCATGACTTTCAAAAACTCCTCTAACCCCGTGAGATCACAATTATTGGGGTCAGTCGCCGCGGTCCGATAGTGGCAAGGAATGACCAAACGCGGTTGTAGCACTTTAATGGCCGCCTTGGCCTCCGTGGCTGTATAGGCCTTGTTACCGCCTCCCACTGGCACAATCATGACATCAGGTTGGCCCATAAGAATGCGTTGTTCAATGGTGATGGGCATCGCCATGCCGCCCATGTGCAGGAGGTTGATACCCCCCTGCTGCCAGCGCCAAACCACGTTGACCCCAAAGCGGAAGCCACCAACGCGATCATGACTGGTACGAATGCCCTGAATACTCAAACCATTGACTTTATAGGAGCCTGGCTGAAAGAGCAGTTTAGGCCGACCGGGTAAGCCTTCGATGTAACCCTCGTCCAAGAGGCGACTGCTAATCATGACAATATCAGCGGTGACGCGCGGAGGCCGCAGTCCTTTGGTGCAACCAAGGGGACGGAAGGGATTGACTAGGACCCGCTGACCACTGCCGGTAAAGAGAAAGCAGGTGTGGCCAAACCACTGGAGAGAGAGACCACCCCCTTGGGCATGGGCTGCCCAGTGCCCGCCGAGGCTGGCGATCGCCCCAACTTGAGCCAAACGCAAAAACTGCCGCCGTTCCATTTTTTCCCCACACTCCTATTCCAGCTCAGTGTACCGAAAAGTGGTTGGCTCACAACGATGGACTGGACAGCCGTCGCAAAAAGTTCCGTAGCAGGTCTTTGCCGCAGGTGGTGAGAATGCTCTCGGGATGGAATTGCACCCCTTCTAGTGTCGGATATTGGCGGTGGCGCACCCCCATAATCAGGCCATCCTCTGTCCAAGCGGTAATTTCCAATACCTCGGGGCAACTGTTGCGATCAATCACAAGGCTGTGGTAGCGAGTTGCAGTAAAGGGTTGAGGCAAGTCTTGAAATACCCCCACACCCTTGTGGTAAATTTCCGACGTTTTGCCGTGCATCAGGGTGGGGGCCAGCGTTACCGTACCCCCAAAAACCTCACCAATGGCCTGATGTCCTAAGCAAACCCCCAAGATGGGCAGTTGTCCAGCATAGCTACGGATCAAGGCTTCGGAAATCCCCGCATCCGCAGGGCGACCCGGGCCGGGAGAAATCACGACCCCCGCCGGGGCAAGGGCAGCGATCTCGTCGAGGGTGATCTTGTCGTTGCGAAAGACCCGCAGATCTGAAGCAATTGGGAACTCCCGCCCTAGCTCCCCTAGGTATTGGACAAGGTTGTAGGTGAAGCTGTCGTAGTTATCAATAACGATAATCAAGGGAGAAGGATCCTCTCATCTGCTATATCTTCCTATGTGTTTTGATCCTACTACCCAAGGGGTTGGGGGAATGGTGCGGCTATGGTGTCAGGGGCACTGTTTTCGCCCTATAGCAGCGGTGATCTTTGATAAAGATGGCACACTAGCCGATGTTGCCCATTACCTGAGGTTGGTGGCGATCGCCCGTGCTGTGAAAATTGGCGAACACTTTCCCAATCTCAAGGAGTGGCTACTTCAGGCCTTTGGGGTCATTGGTGATCACCTTGATCCAACGGGGTTGCAAGCCGTGGGAACACGGCAGGAGAACCTGATTGCTGCCGCCGCCTTGGTGGCGAGCCAGGGAGTTCCTTGGATTGCCGCCTTGGAACGGGCAAGCGCTGCTTTTGCTGAAGCAGACCGACAATTTACCGCCAAAGCAGAGTTAACTCCACCCCTACCGGGGGTTATTGAGCTTGTGCAGCGGCTCCATGGGCTAGGATGTGCACTGGCCATTATCTCTAGCGATCGCACCTCCGAGATCGCGGCTTTTTTAGACACCTATCACCTGAAGCCCTTTTTCCAACTCTGGCGGGGGGCAGATGAGCCACCCCCAAAGCCCGATCCGCAGGTCTTGCTAAGGGTGTGCGATCGCCTGGGGGTGCGGCCCGAACAAACCGCCGTCATTGGGGATGCCGACAGTGATGGCCTCATGGCACAGCGGGGGGGCGCAGCGGCCAGCATTGGGGTCACCTGGGGTTGGCACAGGCCACCAGCGTTGAATTACTGTGATTGCATCCTTGCCTCACCCTTGGAGATCAAGATAATGGGTGATGAGAACTGATGAGATCCAGGGGCAATCAAGGGTCAATCGTAGCTAAGACGATAGTGGAGATAAACCTCATTGCCCACTGGCAAGACATTAAGAAGCTTCAACCTGCCGGCGAAGGGGCTCTCCTTTGGATAGAGGCTAGGGGCTGCCGATCCAAGGAGGAGTGGGCAGAGGGTCAACCACAATTCATCAATGGCAGCGATTTGTAACAGGGAAGCGAAAAGCTGTCCGCCCCCCAACACGGCCAAGGTTTGCACACCAGAGGCTTGAAGGTGGGCAAAAGCCTGGGGCCAATCAATCTCCTCTCCCCCAGCGCACCAACAGTAATCAAAGGCAGTGGCTCCTTGCCAGCGGCTGGCGCCCTTCTCGGTCGTCAGTAGAGCACGGGGAATCGGCTGGCGAAAGAAGGGAAGATTGAGGTCTAGTTCACCCCTAGCAGAGCAGACAATTTGCAAGGGTTGGGGCGATCGCCCTTGGTGTTCGCGCTCAGCAATTAAATGGGGAGACTGAAGGCGCATCGCTGTTCCCCCCAAACGCAGGGTTGTTGCCCCAAAGAGGACTGCATCCACCTGTGCCACCTGCTGTTCCAGGTGCTGAAAGTCATAGGCCGAGGCAATGCGCTGGCCTGGGGCATCGGCGTGAGCAAGGCAGCCATCTAAACTACTGGCCAAAATTGCAGTCGTGTAGGGGCGAGGAATTGAGGCGGACTGGCTCAAGGAATCATCACTTTTTCATTCGGTTGCGCAGGAGTCTCATTGAGCAATTCTAGCCGTTGCTGGCTGGCAGGATCACGCGGGAAAAAATTATCTCCCCCCTCTTGCACCAATAACTCACTACAGGGGATCGTATCCGAGAGAATGGCACTTGCCATCATGCTGCTGTGAACTTCCAGTTGTCCTGCCCGCGGCGATTCAAACACCAGTCGTTGCCCCGGGAAAACCACCCGCTCGAAATACCAGTTGGCAATATTTGTAATGCGTACCACCTGAATTTTGCTAGTGGCATTGACATAACAGCAGAGGATGCGATCGCAACTATCGCTGGGGACGGGATCAAAGATTTGCGGCATAGGGAGTAAGGGTTTGTTATAGAACATGTCTTTACCCTTGTTAGCCTAACATTGCCAATTCGATGCAGTTGTAAACTCAACTACAGGATCGACAGTTGATCCCTTCCTTGAATTACCGTGATCCCCTGCTGGAAAGGCGTAAATGTGTTAAAAACTAAACAGCTATAGAGATTTATTAAGAATTTAGCGTTTCCATAGATCTTGTCTTGGGCTAGCCTATGTCGCCGCGTGTCCTCTACGTCCGTCTCCCCTGCAATCCCATTTTTCCCATTGGTGTTGTCTATCTTGCAGACTATATCCATAAGCAATTACCAAGCATTGAGCAACGGATTTTTGATCTGGGAACGGTGCCGCCCCTCGATTTTCGGCGTGCCCTCGCCCAAGTCATTGATGAGTTTCGACCCACCCATCTGGTTTTTTCTTGGCGAGATATTCAAATCTATGCCCCAGTGGGCGGACGGGGGGGCAATCCCCTGCAACATGCCTTTGAGGTCTATTACGCTCGCAATCCTTTGGTGAAGCTGCGCGGAGCGATCGGGGGTCTGCGGGTGATGAGTGCCTACTATGGTGAACTCTGGCGCAACCTCAACTTAATCCGCTTGGGACTCCACCATGCCAAGCGTCACCATCCGGAAGTCACGACCATTGTCGGTGGTGGCGCGGTGAGCGTCTTCTATGAACAGTTGGGTTCTCAACTGCCCAAAGGCACCATTGTTTCCGTTGGCGAAGGGGAAACGCTGCTGCACAAAGTCCTAACGAACCAACCCATTTCCGGGGAGCGCTGCTACATTGCGGGTGTTGAGCGGCCCCGCGATCGCCTCATTCACGAATGGCCAACCCCCATCGAAAAAACCGCCTGCAACTACGACTACATTGAAACCATTTGGCCAGAATTCGAGTATTACCTTCAGGGGGGCGACTTTTATATTGGGGTGCAAACCAAGCGGGGCTGCCCCCACAACTGTTGCTATTGCGTCTATACCGTGGTTGAAGGCAAACAGGTGCGCATCAACCCTGCCGCGGAAGTGGTAGCAGAAATGCGCCAGCTCTACGATCGCGGTGTGCGCAACTTTTGGTTCACCGATGCCCAATTTATCCCCGCTCGCAAATTTATCCCCGATGCGATCGCCCTGCTGCGGGCAATCCTCAAAGCAGGCATGAATGATATTCACTGGGCAGCCTACATCCGCGCCGACAACCTCACCCCCGAGCTGTGTGAGCTCATGGTGCAAACGGGGATGAACTACTTTGAAATTGGCATTACCAGTGGCTCCCAAGAACTGGTGCGGAAAATGCGCATGGGCTACAACCTGCGAACGGTGCTGCAAAACTGCCGTGATTTGAAAGCTGCAGGGTTCAACGCCCTTGTCTCTGTGAATTATTCCTTCAATGTCATTGATGAGCGCCCCGCTACCATTGCCCAGACCATTGCCTACCACCGCGAACTGGAACGCATCTTTGGTGCAGACAACGTTGAGCCAGCCATTTTTTTCATTGGTCTGCAACCCCACACCCACCTTGAGGAATATGCCCTCGAGCGCGGCATTTTGCGTCCCGGCTACAACCCTATGAGCCTGATGCCGTGGACGGCCAAGAAACTGCTTTGGAACCCTGAACCCATGGGATCTCTCTTTGGGGAAGTGTGCCTCGCGGCTTGGCGCCTCAATCCCAGTGACTTTGGCCGCACCGTGATGGATCTGCTGGAGGAGCGCTTTGGCCGTGCCCCTTTGGAGGAGGCCCTATCTGCTCCTCTTGAGGAACGTCCTTTGGTACATCGTTAAAAAAAGCGAAATAAAATGACCATTCCCCCTTAGAATGTTTCCTAGATCATTTCTGGCCATGAGTTAGTAAACAGAGGAAGGGATCAGGTGGTTAGAGTCGCTATCAATGGTTTTGGGCGCATCGGTCGGAACTTCATGCGTTGCTGGTTACAGCGGAAAGCCAATAGCAAGCTAGAGATTGTAGGCATCAACGATACCTCCGATCCCCGCACCAATGCCCATTTGCTCAAGTATGACTCGATGTTGGGCATTTTCCATGATGCCGAAATCACTGCTGACGATGACTGCATCTATGCCGGCGACCACGCGGTCAAATGCGTTTCCGATCGCAACCCCGAAAATCTGCCTTGGAGTGCCTGGGGGATTGATCTGGTCATTGAAGCCACAGGAGTCTTTACCAGCCGCGAGGGGGCAAGCAAACACCTGAGCGCCGGTGCAAAAAAAGTCCTGATCACTGCACCTGGCAAAGGCAACATTCCAACCTATGTAGTGGGGGTAAATCATCACACCTACGATCCCAGTGAGGATATCGTCAGCAATGCCAGTTGTACCACCAACTGCCTAGCCCCCATTGTCAAAGTGCTCCATGAGACCTTTGGCATTCAGTACGGCATGATGACGACAACCCACAGCTACACCGGGGATCAACGCCTGCTCGATGCCAGTCACCGCGACCTGCGGCGGGCACGGGCAGCTGCTATGAACATTGTCCCCACCTCCACGGGGGCCGCCAAGGCCGTAGGCTTGGTGATTCCTGAGTTACAAGGGAAGCTCAACGGGATTGCCCTGCGGGTACCTACCCCCAATGTTTCTGTGGTGGATTTTGTGGCTCAAGTGGAAAAACCGACCATTGCTGAGCAAGTGAACCAAGTAATTAAGGAAGCCTCAGAAACCACCATGAAGGGGATTATCCACTACAGTGAACTGGAGCTGGTGTCCTCGGACTATCGGGGTCACAACGCCTCCGCGATTTTGGATGCATCCCTCACGATGGTGATGGGGAACAACCTTGTCAAAGTCGTGGCTTGGTACGATAACGAGTGGGGCTACAGCCAGCGGGTTCTGGATTTGGCAGAGCACATGGCGGCGCACTGGGCTTAATCGTTTTAGGAATTGGTTCGCAACTCACGATGCAAGACAAATCAATGTTAATGATTCCGGGTCCGACGCCGGTGCCGGAGTCTGTGCTTCTATCCCTCAGCAAGCATCCCATTGGCCATCGCAGCGGTGACTTTAGCGAGATCATGGCGGCGGTGACGGCGGGATTAAAGTGGTTGCATCAAACCACCAATGATGTCCTCATTTTGGCGGCCAGTGGCACAGGGGCCATGGAGGCTGGGATCATTAACTTTCTCAGTGCCGGCGATCGCGTCCTTGTGGGCTGTAACGGCAAATTTGGCGATCGCTGGGCAGAGCTCTGTGAGGCCTACAGCCTAAAAACGCAGCGCATCACTGCCCCTTGGGGACAGCCCCTCAACCCCGAGGACTTCAAAGCCGCCCTTGAGGCAGACACGGCTAAAACCATCAAAGCGGTGATTATCACCCACAGCGAAACTTCAACGGGGGTGATCAACGACTTAGAAGCGATTAACCGCCATGTCAAAGCCCACGGCCAAGCCCTAATCATTGTGGATGCCGTCACCAGTCTTGGCGCTGTGAATGTGCCAATTGATGAGTGGGGGCTGGATGTGGTTGGTTCTGGCTCCCAAAAGGGCTACATGATTCCACCGGGCTTAGGTTTTGTCAGTGTTAGTGCCAAGGCTTGGGAAGCCTACAAAAGCGCAACGCTGCCCAAGTTCTATCTTGACCTTGGCAAATACCGCAAAGACGCTGCCAAGAACACAACCCCCTTTACGCCACCGGTGAATCTAATCTTTGCGCTGAAGACAGCGCTGGAGATGATGCAGTCAGAGGGGTTAGAGAATATCTTTGCTCGCCACCAGCGCTTGATGCAGGCCACCCGTGCGGCCATGAAGGCACTCAACCTGCCCCTCTATGCGCCGGATCACTGCGCTAGTCCCGCCATTACCGCCGTGGCACCCCAAGGGGTAGAGGCTGAGAAGATTCGCAGCCTCATGAAAAAACGCTTTGACATTGCCCTAGCGGGGGGGCAAGATCACCTGAAAGGGCAAATTTTCCGAGTGGGGCACTTGGGCTTTGTTAGCGATCGCGATATTTTGGCAGCTATCAGTGCCCTCGAAGCCGTGCTTGGGGAATTGGGCTACGGTAACTTTAGCCCTGGCGCTGGGGTAGCTGCCGCCAGTCGTGTATTGACCCCCGCCTAAGGGATGGAGCCTTGGTTACAGCCACTGGCAGTCGAGCAGGCACGGCGCATTTGCGTCAGTTTTCAGCGATGGACGGGGCGATCGCTCCTCCCCAATCCGGCTGAGGATGACTTGGAACTAGCAGAGCAACTGTTCCATTGGTCCCAACCTGTTCTATCCCATGGGAGTGGGGCAGAGCCAATTCTCAATTACGGTAACCAAGCTGCCCTTACCCTCTGGGAATGTCCTTGGACAGAATGGGTACAGCTTCCCTCCCGCTTTACGGCTGAACCGATGGCTCAAGCTGAACGGGCCGCCCTGCTTGCCGAAGCCGCCCGCCAAGGGTATGCCAGTAACTACAGCGGCATTCGTATCTCCCGCACGGGGCGACGGTTTCGCATTGACAATGCTTGCATCTGGACAGTTCTAGATGGGGCAGGCAATCCAGTGGGACAAGCCGCCACCTTTGATCACTGGCAGTTTCTGTAGGATTGATTTAACCAATTCTACTTTTCATCGAGCCCGTCACATCACCTATGAAACAACTCTTTCGCCATTGGTTGGAGCAGGTGCAAGCCTTCCGCTACCATCGCCGCACCCCAGAAAGCCTCGATCAATTGACCCGGGTGCTTAATGCGGAATCCTGTTTGAGTGTTCCCTACCTCTTCTTGATTGTCAGCTCCTGCGCGATCGCCACCTTTGGGCTATTGGCGAATAGTGCGGCGGTGATTATTGGAGCAATGATCATTGCCCCCTTGATGGCACCCATTCGCGGGCTTGCCTTTGCCTCTTTAAGTGGGAATATCAGACTCTTTCGAGAGGCCACTGTCGCTCTAGGCACGGGTACCTTAGTTGCTGTTGGCATGTCATGGCTCATTGGCCTGTTTGTGCGTCTTGAAGTCTACGGGAGTGAAATTATGGCTCGCTCCCAACCTACGCTTCTTGATCTTGGTATTGCTGTCGTGGCCGGTGCTGTGAGTGCTTACGCGATCGCCGAGCCTCGGATTTCCAATACCCTAGCCGGAACTGCCATTGCGGTTGCCCTGATGCCACCAGTGTGCACGATTGGTCTAGGGCTAGCCCAAGGGAATGCCCGCCTGACCCTGGGGGCAATCCTGCTGTATCTCACCAATCTGCTGGGCATTGCCCTTGCCTGTATGGTTCTGTTTGTTATCACTGGCTACATTCCCCTCCACCGCAGTCGCCGTCCACTACTCATTGCTGGGGCCTTAACAGCTGTTTTAGTCGTACCGCTGGCAATTAGTTTTAGTCGCCTTCTGCAACAGGCACGCCTCCAGTATCAGGTACGGCAAGCGCTGGTGCGGGGTACGCTCACGTTTCAGCAACTAGATTTACTAAGTAGCGAGACCGACTGGGTCAGTAATCCACCGATTGTGCGCCTGAATGTGCGGGCCCGTGAACCGGTGACACCCAAGCAAGTCAGGCTTATGGAAGAGTTTATCCATCAGCGCATGGGTCGCCCTTTTCGCTTAGTCCTACAGGTGTCCAGTGTTCAAGAAGTAACCGCAGAAGAGTCAACGCCCTAGTTTTTTGAGCGTCAAGCGAAAATGTTAAACTATTGGGACTCCACCGTCATTTCAGTTTCATCTGCTCTTTGTCAACGCTGCCTATTCACGCATGAGTGACTTTCTTCCCTACGCCTACCTCAAGGGTCAATTTGTGCCCTTTGAAGAAGCCAAAATTTCCGTGGCCACCCATGCCCTCCACTATGGAACAGCCGCTTTAGGCGGCTTGCGTGGTCTTCCCAATCCTGCTAATTCAAAGGAAATTCTCCTTTTCCGTCTTGAGGATCACTGTCGGCGCCTCAGTCGCAGTGCCCATTATCTGGGCTATGAATTGCCAACCAGTGACATTAAAGCAAGAATCATTGAGTGGGTACAGAAAAATCAACCCAGCGTGCCTTTCTATATTCGGCCCTTGGTTTATACCTCCGGGTTGGGAATTGCACCCCGGCTCCACGATATTGAAAAGGATTTTCTCATTTACGGCATGCCCCTTGGAGATTATCTTTCAGCCACTGGTGTTACCTGTCGTATTAGTTCTTGGCAGCGGCAGTGCGATCGCTCCTTTCCCCTGCGGGGCAAACTCACCACCTCCTATATTGTTTCTGCCTTGGCCAAGACAGAAGCAGTCTCCTCTGGCTTTGATGAGGCGATTCTGCTCAACGATCAAGGGAAAGTCTGTGAAGCGTCGGGGATGAATCTCTTCTTGGTGCGGGATGGGCAACTGATTACGCCGAGCGTGGATCAGGATATTCTTGAGGGGATTACCCGCCGCAGTGTCATTGAACTGGCGCAAGCAGCCGGTGTCAAGGTGATGGAGCGACCCGTGGATCGCACGGAACTGTTGATTGCGGATGAGGTCTTTTTAACCGGCACGGCTGCCCGAATTGTGCCCGTGAGCCGTATTGAGACCTACACTCTGCCTAGCGATCGCCCCCTGACGCGCCAACTCCAACAGCAATTGCAGGCGATTGTGGAAGGCCGCGAGCCGCAGTATCGCCACTGGATTGATGTCATTCCCCTCTAGCCAAAGCGGCTGTGGTGCGTTGGTGTGAGATACTTGCACAGGCTCACTTCTGTGCCTTTGGCGTTCCAATACACCTCATCAAAGATGGCATAGATTAGAAATAAGCCGCGGCCACATTCACAGTCCTCGGCGGGCAATAATTCATCGGCCGTTTTAGAAACATGACTGGGGGGAGAAAAGCCCTCCCCCTGATCGGTAATCACCCACCAGCATTCCCCTGGGAAAAGGGTATAGCGCACGAAAACCAGCTTTTCGGGATTGAGTTGATTGCCGTGGCGAGCCGCATTAACGAGAGCTTCTTGGAGGCCTAGCCTAATTTCGTCTTTGTATTGGGGGGGAAGATCACTGATGAGAATCTCTAGGATGGGTTGGAGAAAAAGTGTTGAGGGAAATGCTAGGGTTTGCCACTGAGGCGCAACGTACATTAACGTCATAGACGGCATAACCCGCAACGGATGACTGGGCAGCGGGAGACAGATCCGAGACTGGTGAGAGTCATTGGCGGATAACCGAATCCCTCTACCTTTAGCTTAGCAAGGGACTTATTGCCAGCACAACCGCCGTTGGACTGGCCAGTCCTTGAGAGGTTAATGCAGGCGATCGCCAAAATAGCGGCGGTAAAGATCACAGCGCACCTTAGCCAAATTCCCCTCTAGGGTAATCAGTCCCAAACTGTGGAGCTTAAAGCCAAGGGTGCTATCAACGACACTGCCGTCGTCTGCTTGCAGAATCTTCCTAAAGGCGGGTACCAGGTCTTTCTGCTGCTGGAGATGCCACCACTGTCGCCGCAGATGATCTCGATATAACCCCGTTTCTGAGGCGGCATTGGCCATTAGCTCCTGCCAGGTGAGGTCTTGGCGGGCGAGATGATAAAGACTCAGACGAATCAGGTAGGGATGCCCCCCCACCAAGTGCTGAAGGTCTTGAAGCTGCCCTTCTAACAGACGCAGGCCGTGAAGGCGGCACAACTCAGCAATTTGTTCTTGGGTGAATTCCGGCAGATCGATGGCTAAGCCGACGTTAAAGGGAGATTGGTTAATATCCAGGGGAATGTAAACCTCGGTGCCATGAACGACAATTAGACGGAGGTTGCGCCAAATATCGCGGTTTTTGCCCTCTTCATGCCATGCCCGCAACAGGCCAAAGAAGTCACTGGCCACCTCCGGATATTCAAACACCCGATCCACTTCGTCTAGGCCGAGAACAAGGGGGCGACTCTCAAATTGGGTCCCCGGTTTCTGGCAATTGGGTAAGAGATACTCCTCAAAATAGGCAGTGCAGTTATATTTACTGCCAAAAATGTCATCCCAATACTCATTGAGGCGGTTTTCTAGTCCTAGGCGCCGTCCAACACTGGCACAGAGCCAACGCAGTAGTTTTTCCAAGTCACTGAAGACTTGGGCATCCGCCAGTTGGAAACTGAGCGGAACAGTACCATAGCCCTCTTGGGTGGCGCGGTATAGCAGCCGTGCCATGAGTGAGGTTTTGCCCATTTGGCGGGGAGCTTTGATGCGAATCAGGGAGCCGGGTTGCAAGAGGGTTTCCCGACAACGCTGCTCAATAGGAGGCCGCTCAATATAAAACGCTGAGGCCACTTCCACTTGCCCTTCCGGCAGTTCTGGCTCAGCCACGGGAACAGGGGCACCATCACCAACCAACGTATTCCTTGGATCGGGTTCAGCAATGGTTTCTTGGGGGGTCTCGCTACTGGTGGCCACAGGGGCAGTGGTTGCATTCACCAAGTCGAGAATTTCTTGCAGCAGGGTGTCCGTATCCGCTGGCGATCGCCAGAAGCGCTGTTGCAGGCGATGCAGGTAGCCCCGCAACTCATAGTTCAAGGGCATATCCAGCGGAAAATTGACCCGCACAGGCAAGATAAAGGGACGGCGATCGCGCCGTTGGGCTTGCAACTGTTTGATGGTGCGGACTTCCTCAAGCACCATTTCACTTTGAGCTGCCGTTGGCGAGAGCAACAGAACAAAAAAATCACACTGTTTGAGCTCCTGATCAATCCGCTGTGCCCATCCCTCCCCGAGACGGATACTTTGGCTAGCCAGAAAGGGTTGGTGACCCGCCTTTTGCAACGCCTCTTGGAGCGCACTTGCCAAGTGCAAATCGGTGCCGTGACTGGAGTGACTGATAAAAATACGGTGACCTTGGTTGGGAAGGGCGGCGGTGGCTGCCGGTGGCGAGGACACCGGTTTGGGTTCGGTGGCGTTGGGGGGTAGTGTCGAAACAGGGGGTAGTGGACGGGGGGGCACTGTAGAAGCTTGCCCAGCCACCTTGGGCGATCGCCACAGGTCTTGAACGGGAGTTCTGAGAAATTGGCCAAGGCGAAACCAAAAGGATTTGGGCAGCTCTACTTGTTGCAGGCTGGCAAGGGCATCGGCAGCCGTAGCAAAGCGTTCATAGGGAGAAGGGTGAATGAGCTTATTGACAAACTGCACTAGGCGATCGCTCACCGGTTCAGTGGCTTGCCAACACCAACAGCCGTAGGGGTTTTGGGTGAGTTGCAGGGGACTCAACCCCGTTAATGCCTGTACAGCCACCATTCCCAAGGAATAGAGATCGCTGGCCGGGCGGGGCCGTCCTTGGGCTTGCTCTGGTGCCATATACCCCGGTGTGCCAATGGCGATCGTCTGCGGATTCGCATCTCCCACTAAGGTGCCGCCGCCAATGGAGACCCCCATTTCCTTCACAGCACCAAAATCAATGAGGACCAAGCGGTGATCCAACTGGCGACGAATTAAGTTATCGGGTTTAATATCACGGTGGATGACACCACATTCATGCACAAAGCTGAGAACTGCGAGGGCATCTTGGAGCAGCTCAATCACCCGTGCCTCTGACCATGCACAGCCCGGCACCAATTCCTGCCGTAGGACTTGACCCTCAATGAAGTCTTGGACAAGGTAAAACTCGTTGTCCTCCTCAAAGTAGGCAAGGAGGCGGGGGATTTGGTCATGAGTGCCCAGCCGCTCTAGAATTTGGGCCTCGCGCTGAAAGAGCGATCGCGCCAAAGGGAGAAAGGCCGCATCCCTGCGGGCCGGGCGCAGGTATTTGACAACACACTTGGCCCGAATGGGCCGATGAACATCCTCTGCCAGAAACGTTTGGCCAAAGTTCCCAGCTCCCAAGACTCGAATGAGTTTATAGCGCCCGCCAAGGGTTTTGCCAATCATGATAATTGTTTTTTTACCGGCGTCTCCTCGTTGATATATCTTGGCACAGCCCTTTGTCGCTCCACCATCAGAGTGCCCCCAGGGGGTATTCGGCGGTAAAGATCGCATACAGCACAGGTGACAGGAAAACCACCCTGGCACTCCCAGACATTGCAAAGGAAAAGATAAAAGGACTCGATGCCGTTACCGCAGGATAATGACTAGACTGATGACGAGGCTCCGTAGGAAACAGCCCACACGCCCAATGGCATCGGCTGGGAAAGCTCAAAGGCCTCCCTTGAGCGATCGCCCTGGGGACAGGATTTCCTCAAATTTCCCAAAGAACTAGGTCGGTACCTTGGGGGATGGATGCTTGTATTTTACACCTGTCCCTAGGGGAAAGCAGGCGTTATAGCGTTAGCGGAATAATTCGACCAAAAAGGCCGAGGCTCCAGATGGTTTGAATCGGCAGTTCAGTTACAAAGAGGGTGGCAACGCCAAGGTTATAGGCTTGGGTGTTGTAGGCAATGTAGCGTTCAATGTCTTGTGCTGGGCGGGATTCGAGTTGGTCGCAGACTTCCAAAGCCACCATAGCTAGCCCGCGATTGCGATGGATGATCTCTGGGCACACCTGAGTCAAAAGGAAGGTATTGATTTCCGTTGCGGTATGGCGTTGATAGTCGGCAGGGGTGGGATTGGTGAGGCAGGCCGCAATAATCCCCAACAGCAAGAAGGCACCACCGCCACACCAGAGAGGGCGTGCCATGATTTGGGAAAGCAGAGGCACTTTCATGGGAGGATTCTCTATGCTATGCTAGGAAACTAGCTTAAGAGGCATGGCGAGCGTAGCCAAGTGGTTAAGGCAGTGGATTGTGGTTCCACCATTCGTGGGTTCGAGTCCCATCGCTCGCCCTCTATTCTAGTGGATGGTGTACCGAGCGGGTGTGTCTGTGGCACAACGGCTACTGTGGGGATGTCTTGTACTGTTGTTGAGTCTGCTGTTGGTTGCCTGTGGCGGTGAGGGATCGCGCCAAGGGGATCACAGTCTTGTCATTGGCACCACGGCGCGCCTGCGCACCCTCGACCCCGCTGATGCCTACGAAAACTTGGCGGGCCTGCTTCTGTTCAATTTGGGCGATCGCCTCTATACTTACAACGGCAAAGACCTTATTCCCCAGCTGGCCACTGCCTTACCCGAAGTGAGCGAAGATGGCCTCACCTACCGCATTCCCCTACGGCGGGGGGTTTACTTCCACGATGGTACGCCCTTTAATGCTGCGGCCATGGCCTTTTCCCTGCAGCGATTTATGAATAGTGGTGGCCAGCCCGCCTCCCTGCTTGCAGGACGCGTCAAAGAAATTAAGGCGATCGCAGAGGACTTGCTGGAAATTCGCCTTAAGGAACCCTTCGTGGCGTTTCCCCATTTGTTGGCCTTTAGTGGCTTGTGTGCCGTTTCTCCTACGGCCTACAGAGCGGCCGGCGATCGCTTCTTGCCGACCCAATTTGTGGGCACAGGCCCTTACCGCCTAGCGGCCTACAGGACGGATGGGGTGCGCCTTGAACCCTTTGCTGACTATTGGGGCACCAAACCCGAAAATGCTGGCATTCGCGTCCAAATCTTCTCCAGTAGTGCCAATCTCTACAATGCCTTTCGCACGGGGGCAGTGGATGTGGCAATCGGTGCGCTCGATCCCAATCAAATTCGCGCCCTCAAGACGCAAGCGTCAACAAAGCACTGGCAGGTAATGACGGGGGCAGGCAACGCTGTGACCGTCCTGAGTATCAATGTGCGCCAACCCCCTTGGGATCAATTGGCGGCGCGGCAGGTTTTGGCGGCGAGTGTCAATCGTCAGCGCCTGGTGGAACGAGTCTTTTTGGGGGAAGCAGAACCCCTGTACTCCCTAGTCCCAAGTTTATTTCCTGTGAGTGAGCCCGTCTTTCGCGATCGCTATGGAGACGGCAATTCTAAGCAA
Organism: Thermosynechococcus sp.; assembly: GCF_025999095.1. Taxonomy (NCBI): domain Bacteria; kingdom Bacillati; phylum Cyanobacteriota; class Cyanophyceae; order Acaryochloridales; family Thermosynechococcaceae; genus Thermosynechococcus; species Thermosynechococcus sp. The sequence continues at coordinate 1,143,776 of NZ_AP024678.1, forward strand.
ATAGAGCACTGGTTGCAGAACACGACTATTTCACCGCAGCAGCCCTTGGTGGTGAACCTTTGGTACCGTGCCAATGTTCCCAGTAATGTCTTGGCAGCAACGGTTCTGAAAGCCTCCCTAGAGCGGGATTTGGGCGATCGCGTTCAGGTGCAACTAGACAGTGCCGATGCCGCCACGATCTACCGCAATTTAGACAGTGGAGCCTATCCCTTGGTCTTGCTCGACTGGTACGGTGATTTCTACGATGCCGATAACTACCTTGAACCCTTCCTGAGTTGCGATCGCGGTTCCCTAGCCACCGGCTGTGAAAGGGGTGCCAGTGCTGCGTGGGGGTCATTTTTCTACAGTCCTGAGGCCAATGACCTCATTGTTGCCAGTCGCCGTGAGGCCAATCCCCAACGCCGCGGCGCACTCCTGCGTCAGCTTCAGGAACTCAATGCTGAGGCCGTGGCCTTTTTGCCCCTGTGGCAGAGTCAAACCACTCTCTTTGCCCAACCCCAGTTGCGGGGGTTAGCCCTTGATGTCAACCAGCTCTTTGCCTTTGCCCCCCTGCGGAAGGATCAATGACTCCCCGAAAGCAACGCTTGGATAGTCTTCTTGTGGAGCGGCAGCTGTGTGAGAGCCGCCAACAGGCACAACGCTGGATTCGTGCTGGCGCAGTTCAAGTCAACCATATTCCCATTGATAAGCCGGGGACGCTGGTGGCTGTGGATGCCACCATTCAGGTGAAAGCAAAACCCGCCTATGTTTCGCGGGGGGGTGAAAAGCTCGCCCATGCCCTAGGGGTCTTTCCGGTGGTGGTGCGCGATCGCGTGTGTTTGGATGGCGGTATTTCCACAGGCGGCTTTACGGATTGTCTGCTGCAGGCGGGCGCCCAATTGGTCTATGGCATTGATGTGGGCTATGGCCAAGTGGATTGGAAGCTGCGCCAAGACCCGCGCCTGATTCTCAGGGAACGTACCAATCTGCGTTATCTAACCCCCGCTGATCTGTACACCGACGATGGCCCCCGACCCGATCTGGGGGTGGTGGATGTCTCCTTTATTTCCTTGACTAAAGTGCTCCCTGCCCTGTGGGAGTTGCTACTGCCGCCGCGGGAGCTAATTGCTTTGATTAAGCCGCAATTTGAAGTGGGGCGCGATCGCGTGGGCAAACAGGGTGTGGTGCGCGAGGCCCAGGCGCGTCAGGAGGCGGTAGAGCAGGTCAAGGCAGCGGCGGTGGCTTTGGGCTGGCAGTGCTACGGCGTGACCCCCTCACCGATTTTGGGACCGGCGGGTAACCAGGAGTTTTTGGCCTACTTTTTTGGCCCCTAATCTCCCGCTCTGGGGGTGGTACTTAAAATCAAAACCGTTATGAGTATGATATAGTGGGCATAGCTGCTAAAAGTTAACAAATGTAAACAGCAGTGTTTACCGGTCTTAGTTAGGAGGCTTTCTATGTCTGAGTGTCTGCGCGTCGGTCAACCCGCCCCCGATTTTGAAGCGGTTGCTGTTTATGACCAAGAGTTCAAAACCATCAAGCTTTCGGACTATCGCGGTAAGTACGTTGTTCTTTTCTTTTATCCCTTGGACTTTACCTTTGTCTGCCCTACGGAAATTGTTGCCTTTAGCGATCGCTACGATGAATTTGCCAAATTGAACACCGAAATCCTTGGCGTGTCCGTGGATAGCCAGTTCTCCCACTTGGCCTGGACGCAAATGGATCGCAAAGCCGGCGGTGTCGGCGATCTCAAATATCCCTTGGTGTCTGACCTGAAAAAAGAAATCAGCACTGCCTACAATGTGCTGACCGAAGAAGGAGTGGCCCTGCGCGGTCTGTTCATCATTGACAAAGAAGGCATTATCCAGCACGCCACTATCAATAACTTAGCCTTTGGCCGCAGCGTTGATGAGACCCTGCGGGTGCTGCAAGCGATTCAATACGTTCAAACCCACCCCGATGAAGTCTGCCCTGCCGGCTGGCAACCCGGTGACAAAACCATGAATCCCGATCCTGTCAAATCTAAAGTCTACTTTGAAGCAGTGGGCTAATGGCCCCTCTTTCTCAGACTGATCCTTTGGGAACCTGCCCTGGGGGTGGGTTCTTTTTTTTACTTCCCCAAGAGAACGGTCAAAAGGTTAGGGTGGAACAGGAGGCCTTTTGCCGAATAGGGAGGCAAACATGACGGTTGATCGCCGCCTGATGCAGGCTGTAGACACACTGGGGTACCGAGTTACCGCAGGGGATGTGGCGGGTACAGTGGGATTACCGCTACAAACGGCTGAAAGAGGATTAATGGCCTTGGCGGCCGATGTCGGGGGAACGCTGCAAGTGGCCGAAAGCGGTGACATTGTCTACGTCTTCCCGAGAAATTTTCGCAGTATCCTGCAAGCAAAATACTGGCAACTGCGCCTACGGGCGGTCGCGCAGCGGGTTTGGGGCATTGTTTTCTATCTTATTCGCATTTCCTTTGGCATTTTCCTCATTATTTCGATTGTCCTGATTTTTCTGGCGATCGCCCTCATTTTGATTGCCCTGTCCAGTCAGGGGCGTGACGGTGACGATCGCGGCCAAGAGAGCTCTTGGAGGGGCGGGGGCATCAACTTTTGGGTCTTTCCTGACGTTTGGTATTTCTTTGGCGATCCTGCTCCTGAGCGATCGCGCCCCCCATCCAGGGACAACGGCGAAGAAATGAACTTCTTTGAGGGGGTCTATTCCTTCCTCTTTGGCGATGGCAACCCCAATGCTGACCTTGAAGAACGCCGCTGGCAACTGATTGGCCAGGTCATCCGCAACAATGGCGGGGCGGTTACGGCAGAGCAAATTGCCCCCTATCTCGATTTAGAAACCAATCCGGGAGACGATGAGTGGTACATGCTGCCCGTGCTCACCCACTTTAATGGTCGCCCGCAGGTTACGCAGACAGGGCAAATTATCTATTGCTTTCCTGAGTTACAAACGACGGCTCAAACTCGCCAACGGCAACAGCAGACACTGCCCCCCATCTTGGAGGAGCAGCTCTGGCGCTTTAGTCGGGCACCCGCTTGGCAAATTATGGTGGCCATTGGCTTGGGCTGTGTCAATCTCATCGGTGCACTGATGCTGTGGTACCTGCTGGGAGATGGGGCGATCGCCCAAGAGCTGGGGGGACTAGTGGCCTTTGTCGCCTCGATCTTTTGGATTTTACTTGGCTATGGCATTGGCTTTTTGGGGATTCCCTTGGGGCGGTACTACTGGTTACTGTGGCAAAATCAACGCATTCGCGATCGCAATGCCCGCCGCTACCACTGGGCTAATCTCTTGGCCCATCCCACACCCCAGTTGCGTGCCAAATTACGAGCCGCTCAAACCTATGCCCAGCAGCGGCAAATCCGCGAACAGGATGTCATCTATCGCTCCGATCAAGACTTGGTGGAGCAGGAGTTGGCCCAATCGGAAGCCATTGATCGCGAGTGGTTACGGCGCCTAGAATCGGAGTAGCCCATGGCTCCATCCGCGTTACGCTCGGCAGCGGCCAGCGGCGATCTCAGGGCCATTCAAGCCCTTCTAGAGGCGGCCCTTGCCCCTAAGGGGATAGGGGTCACAGTGGGTCAGCAGCGAGAATCGCTCCTGTTGCGCCTTCAGTGTCCAACGGCTGTCCCGGCGGCAATTGTGCTAACGCTACTTGCGCGCGAACTGATCCAGTGGCCAAGCTATGCCCACAGTAGTCTCCTGATCACCGCCTGCCACAACAGCAACGACCTCTGGGAAGCGGTGCTTGATCTGACCCGTCCCCATGAGTTACTGCGCCTTGCCAAGGGGGAGCACCTGCGTCAGCAGCTCCCCACCCCTCGCCGCCGGGAGGAGTTTGGCATTCCCGTACAACCCCTCAGCACCCAAGATTGGCAAGTGATCGCAGCAGGGTTGGGTCTATCGCTTTTGCTCCTTGCGTCAGCGCAGGTGACATTTTTGCTCAGTCCGCTAATTACCCTTGTTCACGAGCTGGGGCATGCAGTGACGGCGTGGCTCTTTGGCTATCCAGCGGTTCCGGCCTTTGACTTTCGCTACGGTGGTGGCGTCACCCTCCATGGCGATCGCGCAGGGGGTCTTGTCCTGCTCATCTATACAGGATTATTGGCCTTGGCCTATTTCTACCGTCAAAATCGGCTTACCCTGATTTGCCTTGGGGTCTTGACGCTGCTCTACAGCCTTGTGGCCTTTAGTCCTGTTCATGAAATGCTCTTTGTGGCCATGGGGCATGGCTTTGAACTGATTTTTGCCGTGATTTTTCTTTACCGTGCCCTGAGTGGGTGGGGGTGCCGCTACCCCATTGAACGTCCCCTCTACGGTATGGTGGGGTTTTTCATTGTGTTTTTTAATATGCGCTTTGCTTGGCAGTTGCAGTTTGATCCGGTGTTTCGGGAGATGTACCTCATGGGTAAGGGGGGCATTGATCACGACTTGGTTCGCCTGGCCCGCGACTTTTTCCATACCGACTTGGCGACGGTGGTCGGCCTGTATGGCTTTTTTGTGATTCTGACACCGGCGATCGCCTTCCTGCTCTATCGTTATCGCCAGCGGATGCTGTACCTATTGATTCGCCTCTTTTTCGCTGAGGGCTAGGGGCTACCCCCCTTGACCACCCTAGCAGGAGTCAAACTGGGGGAAGATAGAAATGGTCAACCATTGGGAATTGCTCAAAAATGTCCCTAACCCCTGGGGCGATCGCTCCCCCCTTTGAACTGGCGGATGCCACTGGTCAGCTGGTGCGTTTGGCTGACTTTCAAGGTCAGTGGGTGATTCTCTATTTCTATCCCCGTGACAATACCCCTGGCTGCACCAAAGAAGCCTGCGCCTACCGTGAGGTGAGTGCCACTTTGGGCGATCGCAACGTCGTTATCTTAGGCATCAGCCCCGACAGTGTCGCCTCCCACGCCAAATTCCAGCAAAAGCTTGACTTGCCCTTTCGGCTCCTGGCAGATGGGGATGCCAAGGTTGCCCAGGCCTACGGCAGCTATGGCCCGAAAAAGTTCCTGGGCAAGGAATATCTGGGTGTCTATCGGGATACGTTTCTCATCGATCCCACGGGTAGAATTGCCGCCATTTATCGGCGGGTCAAACCCGATGCCCACGTGGCGCAAGTGCTAGCGGATCTGGAGCGGCTGCAAGGGTGAGTGGGTTTTGGCGAGTTCTAGGCTTTTTCCTGGAGCGATTCTGGCGGCGTCCCTTTGTGGCGGTGTCAGTCATTGCCTTGACCGCAAGCGATCACCTGATTTTGGTGCAACGCTGCGATACCGGTCAATGGTCGCTGCCCGGGGGGATGATGGATTGGGGAGAAACCATTCTGGAGACGGGCGCCCGCGAGCTGGCAGAAGAAACAGGGCTGCGCCTCCAGAGCTTTGAAGGCCTAGTGGGCGTTTACTCTGACCCGAAGCGGGATCCCCGTGTCCATGCCGTGTGTATTGCGATCGCTGCCCGGGTGGATGGTGAGCCGCAGGTGTTGGACGTCAAGGAAGTGCGGGCAGTACAAGCTTTTCCCCTGAGTGACCTTCCTTTAGCCGATTTAGCCCACGACCATGCCCAACAGTTAGAGGACTATTTGAATGGACATCTAGGGTTGACCTAGGCACTCGCGAAAATTCTCCAAGATTGGGCGCCGCTTCCAAACAATGAGCAGCGAAAAGTAGGGCAGGGTTAACTCTGGATAGTTTGTCAGGGGGGTGTAGATTTCTTGTTTAGGCGTTGTTGCCCAGCTCACCACTGCCGCCTGTTCCAAGAGGTTATGTTCCTTGAGCCAATGCCAGACGGCGCCATAAACCGATCGCACCTTCATTAAAACCACCACCTCTGCCCATGCCCATACCCGTGGGAGCTCATCCCCGTGGTACATCGCTGGCAAAATCGCTAGGCGCTCCCTCCCCGAGGTCAGGGGCACCCCTAAACTGGCCGCTGCTGCCAAGGGCGAGCAAACTCCCGGAATCACCTCAAGGGCAATATGGGGGTCAAGGTTCTGGACGGCTGCTGCTAGATAGGAAAACGTACTGTAGAAACTGACATCTCCCTCAGACACAAAGACCACATCAGTGCCCTGAGCAAGGTATGCATAGACTTGAGCGGCTGCCTTTTGCCATGCCCGTTTTAAGATATCTGGCTCAAGAACATAGGGGAACTCGAGGGGAAGGTAAATTTGCTGGGGTTGTTTGTAGGGAGAAATAATCTCCTCGGCAATACCGCGCCGTTTCTGTAGCCCCGCCGGAAAAGCAATCACCCTTGCTTGTTGTAGGCGTCGCCAACCTTTAAGGGTAATGAGTTCGGGATCGCCAGGTCCTATGCCAATGCCGCAAAGAGTGGTCACTAGCCCCATCCCCACCAGCGCCCGAGTTGATACACACTGCCACTGACGACCCACGCCATTGCCAAGGCATAGAGGATAGCAAAAATCGTAAACTGCTTGCGTTTGGATTCACTCCAGAGGGTGGCAAGGGTGCTGAGACAGGGGGTGTACAGGAGAGTAAAAAGCATAAAGCTGTAGGCCTGCAGCGGGGTCAAGTCCTGGGCGATCGCTTGCTGTAGGGAGGTACCCGAAAGGTGATAGATAACTGCCAACGCGCCAATGACAATCTCCTTGGCCACAAAGCCGACAATGAGAGCAATTGTCAGTTCAGGTGTAATGCCCGCCGGTGCTAAAAGCGGTTGTAGCGCTGTTCCCAGTTGGCCGGCCCAGGTCTCTGGGCTGGCGGGCGTTGCATTCAAGGGCAAATGGGTCAATGCCCACACCACCAAGACACCGATCATAATGAAGCCCGTTGCCCGCGAGAGAAAGTGCCGCACCTCGCCCCACGCCCGCAGGAGCACCTGTTGTGCCGTCGGCCAACGATAGGGGGGCAGCTCCAGCAAAAAGGGATCTGTATTCGGGAAATAGCCTTGAAAACAGAGGGCAGTAAACAAGGCTGCAAGGATGCTCCAACCATAGAGGGACAGCAGGACAGCTGCCCCCCACTGTGGTGGAAACAAGCAGGCAATGAGAAAGACAAACACCTGTAGCCGTGCTGAACAGAGGGAAAAGGGAATGATCAGCATTGTCAGCAGCCGCAGCCCCGGCGAGCGAATAATCCGGGTGGCCATCAGGGCCGGGACATTGCAGCCAAAGCCCATCAAGCTGAGAACAAAACTGCGGCCATCCAAACCCAAGCGTGCCATTAAGCCATCCATGAGATAAGCAGCACGGGCCAGGTAGCCACTGTCCTCGACGATCGCCATCACAATAAAGAAGATGGTTACTAAGGGCACAAAGGCTGCCACTGTGGTCATGCCGCCATAGAGGCCCTCAATCAGCAAACTGCTGAGCAGGGGGGGAAGCCCGGCGAACAGTGGCGCCAGCACCTGTCCCTGAAAGGCTTCAAAGGTATCACTGAGCCAGCCTTGAAGCCCTAGACCCAGTACCCACACCCCTTGAAAGACAAGGTATAGCCCCACAAAAAAGAGGGGCAGTCCCCACAGGGGGTGCAGCAACCAGTGATCCAATTGCTCTGTTAGTCTGCGAACGGTGCGACTGGGGAAAGTGACGCTGTCCGCCAATAGGGGGGCGATCGCCCCCGCCTCAAGCTCTGGCAACGTTGGCTGGAGGAGCGGGGTTTGGGGAATCGGTGCTACCTTGAGAGCATGGCAAATAGTTTCGTAGGCCTCCCAATAGCCACCACCGTATTTGGCACTGAGAGCAACGACGGGCACCCCCAGACGATCGCTCAACTTCTCAGTATCAATCTGAATCCCCAGTTGCCGAGCTTCATCAACCATATTCAAAAGCACCACCATGGGTAGGCCCCAGGCCTTCACCTGAAGGGCTAAGCGCAATTGATGCTGAATCTGACTGGCATTGAGAATCACCAACACCAACCGCACCGGCACGCGTTGGAAAAACTCCCGCACAATGGTTTCATCGGCAGCTGTCCCCGCTAGATCGTAGATGCCCGGTAAATCCACCAGCTTAACCCTCTCACCATTGAGGAAAATCTCCGCTTCTGTTAAGTCCACGGTAATCCCCGGCCAGTTGCCCACATGGGCACGGGCAGCAGCAATGCGATTAAAAAATGTCGATTTACCAGTGTTGGGAAGGCCGAGAAGCGGGATCGTGCTGGGGGTCATTGGCGTGGCTGTGAGGATTGCAGTTCGAAGGTACCGGTGTCGCCATTATTTAGGGGAATGAGCAGACGACTGAGGAAGCGGCCATCCTCTAACTTATACATGTCAAGGCTGTAGCCTAGGCGTTGACAAAGATGGCAGCAAATTTTGAGGTGGCGCCCGGGGGGCTGATCAAGGCTAGAGGGAGCAAGCCAGTCAAGATGTTCCAGTTGGTGCAGTTTAATGAGCAACTGTGGCGCCACTTCCCCATTGTCGGTAATGGAGAGTTCCAGCCAAGACGCCATTTTTCCCCCCTGACCCCTGCCTTCAATTTGCTGACACCAAATGTCAATGCGACCTTGGGAGGGCGATCGCTGGCAGGCAAAAAGCAGCAATTCATAGAGGATTAACTCCAGCTTGCTAAGGTCGCCATTGAGGGTGAGTACGGGTTGATTGTGAACTTGAATCCACAGTTGTTTGCGCTGCTTCCAGTTTTCAATGCGATCCATCACTCGCTTGAGGACTACCGCTAGGCCTGCTGTCTGGGTGGCTTTGTCCAGTTGCCACACCTCATGGTTCAAGAGGGGATGGAGAGACTCCAGCTGGGTTTGCAGGAGCGTGCCCAACCGCCGCAGCAGGGGATCTGCCTCGGGGTGCTGCTGAAGCCATTGCGTCAACTGATGGCCGAGATTCGCAAGTTGGCCATAGACCTGTTCCAGGTGACGGTGTTTGTACCAGTTGAGGGTTTCAAGGGTTTGCCAGCCTTGGGTGAGCATCTGAATGAGGCAGGTGCTGCGGTGTGCCCAAGCTAAATGGTTGACAAGGGTAATGAACGCCTCTAGGTGCAAGGTTGACCAGAGGCGATCGCGGTGATCGGCAACAATCAGCACTCCCGAAGGTTCATATTCTGGATCAGCGCGCAGGGCGATCGCCAAAATCTGGCCAATCTCTGGCCCTGACAGCCACTCACGGGTATGGGGATCCAGTTCAGCGGCCGTGGTTTGAATCAACCAAGCGTAGGGATTACTATTGACATCCGCTTGGGAGGCCATCAGGGCACTGTGGATCAAGGGATCCTCGTAGATGGCAATCTCAGTGTCGTTGCGAATGGCAAACTTGGCATGGCTGGGGGGCGGTGCCACAATCGAGCCAACGGTCTGACCGGGTCGCCAAGTCACTAAAGCCACAAGGGGCACCTGCATCAAATTCATGAGCTGCTGCAAGCCCGTCAGTTCAAGACGCTCGAGATTTTGGGTGCGTTGCAGTGCCCTTAACCCCGCCAACATTGCCGATCGCACCTGCTCCTGCTGCGTATTGGTGTTTTGCAGTTGCCACTGATGGCTAATCAGGCCAAGGATGCGAGCCACCTCCTGCACAAGAGTTTGCTGACTTTTGCCCCAAACGGTGGGTTCAGTGCGCCCCGCCAGCAGCAGCGCCTCCAAGGAATGGCCAGGGGTAGTGGTTGCCACCAGAAGGGAGCGGATATTCAGCTTGCCGAGGACCTCTTTCCAAGAGTAAAGGCGCAATTCATTGCTGTAGTCCTCCAGGGCAATGGCTGTGGTTGCAGTTTCCAGAAGCTGCCAATCCATTTTTGGTAATGGCGGGAAGGGTGGATGGCGATCGCGCCCGCGGGGAGCCGGATACTGAAACAGCACATCAAAGGCTTGGGTCAGGGAGTTATAGGTCAGCAAAAAGACCCACTGCGCCTCTAGCTCCGCCGCTAACTTTTCACTCGCACGGTGGAGCGCCCGCCGCCAGTCCTGCTCATCACAAATGGCCTGGGCTATCTCACTGACAAGGCTTTGGGCCTGTTGGGTCTGTGCCAAGAGATGTTCCAGGCGTTCAGTGGGGGCTGCCAAGGCCAATAGCTCGGCGGTGACTTGCAGAAGTTTCTTCTCGCTGTCGTTCCAAGGATAAGGCTCATTGCGCTCCAATGTGAGAAAGCCCACGACATCGGTGCCCACCAGAATCGGGGCTACCAGAAGAGCACGGCAGTTGAGCATTTGCATCAGCCGCAAGGGAGCGGTGGCACTGACCACACTTTGACTATCGCTGATGCTCACGATTTGGCCACTGGCAAGGGCAGTATAACAACCTGCTAACTCCTGCTGCGTAATCGCTAGGGGTTGCCGCTGGCTCTCGCGGCTCTGGGGTTTACCAACGGTGTAACTACGCCGCCGATAGAGGGGTTGCTCCAAATCCCGCCAAAAGAGGCTGGTCCGTTGAGGTTGACAAAATTGGTGTACTGCCAGCAACAGGGCTTCAATCCGTTGGCCGAAGCTATGGGCACGGCTGGCCTCCTGGAGCAGATGGCGTATGGGGTCATCACTGGTCATCGTGGGAGCAGCCGCTTGCTTTGCTTCTGGTACCGCTTTCGTTACTTTGGTCGCTGTTAGGCGTTCCAGTTCCGAGCCAAGGGCACTGACTAGCAGGCTCATGTGGGCCAAATCATCCCCCCGCAGCGTATCGCCCCACGTGGTGGAGCCAATGATAAGAATGCCAAGGGGTTGACGATGGCGGACAATGGGATAGATAGCGGTGCCTTGAATGCCCAAACGGCTGGCGGCGTCCCGTAATTCTCCTAGGCGAGGTTCCTCCTTAAGACTGGGCAAACTAATGGGCTTGCGGTTCATCAACACCTGATCGAGAAGGCTGCCCGCAGCAAGGAGCAGTTTCTGTTTGAGAAAGGGATGATCACCGACGGGCGTTGTTCCCCCTTGGCCAATGAGTTGTTTGGCGCCTTCATTGTACAGCCCCAACCAGACAAAGGACATGCCGAGGGTCTCTTGGGCAAAGCTCACCAAGGGAGCAATGAGTCCCCCAATTTGCTCTTGCTGCTGTAACTGTTTGATGGTGTTGACCAGTGCCGCCAAAGGGGGGCTGACCTTCGAGGATTTCGCAGAGGTCATAGGGGCGATCGCAACCGAGAAGGATGTCTTCTATTGTAAACTTTGCCCCTCCACAATCCTGTGCTCGAGTTCACAGCAGGCAAGGAGAAAGTCGGGGGGCACAGGGGCAGGCCATGTCCCCTCAACACGGCGATCGCCCAACACAATCAGATGCAGGCTATAGGCATGGGGATAGCCCTCCAATTCCAAGTGCACCGCGTTGTTGCTGCCACTGAGGGTAATCATTTCCTCGGGCATCAATTCGGGGGCGATCGCCTGCAACTGCTCATGGAGTTGGCGAAATAACTCCACAAAGGCCCTAAACTCGGTGTCAGTGAGTTCGGTGGCCCAATCCTGGGCACCCACTAGACCTGCATAGTGTTGATCACTGCGCCAGCCCACTCGCCAGCTTTGCCCGACTCGCAGTTCCATAGGCCAACCCTCTAGAATGTGGGTACGAGGGTACTGTTGCCGCCAAAGAGTGCCCAAGACAGGAAAAAGTTGAGAATAAAAATGGCCAGTAGCGAGATCACCACCGCCGCCGTAGTGGATTGACCGACGCCCTTGGCGCCCCCGGTGGTTGTCATGCCCCAATTGCAGCCAATAATGGCCACGACCCCGCCAAAAATGCCCGATTTAATGATCGAACTCCACAGATCCCAAGTTTGTAGAAAGTTCTGAATGGACTCAATATAGATCCCACGGGGAATACCGTAGAGATAATCGGCAATCATCAAGCCCCCCCCCAAGCCCGTTACCAGTGCTAAGACATTAAGAATTGGCAACATAAGCACACAGGCAATAAACCGTGGCACCACCAAGTAATCTACGGGATCGGTGCCTAACATATAGAGGGCGTCAATTTGCTCAGTGACTTTCATGGTGCCAATTTCAGCCGCAAAGGCGGAGCCAACCCGCCCGGCGAGCACCACTGCTGTCAGCACAGGCCCTAGTTCCCGTGCAAGGGCGATCGCCAGCACCCCACCTACCGCAGACGTGGCACCAAAGGCAATAAATTCACGGGCGACCTGAATCGTAAACACCATACCCACGAAGGCGGCTGTAATCAGGGCAACACTGAGGGAGGCAGGCCCCACCAAAGCCATTTGCTCGATCAAGTTACGTAGACTAACCCGCCCCCGCAGCAAATGATAGGTGACTTGACCCGCTAAGAGAAAGGCTGTACCCAAGCGTCGTATACCCTGACTTGCCCGCCAGCGTAGCCTTGGCCACTTCATCGCCTTCATTGTTGCGTCCTAGAAATTACCGGTTTCACCCGCAGCACCATTACCTAAGCCTGAGAGTTTGAGGAAGAGGTTTTTATCCGTTGTGCTCTGATAGACACAGCTAATTTCAGGCTTGGCGTCTAGGTTGCCGACGTAGCCAAAGGTATTCAGCCGTTGGCGACAACTGCGCAACTGTTCACCCGTAATGAGTTGTCGCTGTTCTAGGAGGGCAACGTTATTGGCCCGCAGAACACAGCCCGGTTGCATGGAGGGTTGAGACACAAAAACCGAAAAGGGATTAAAGGTCACAAAAATCCGCGTATCCACCGCGATCGCGCTCGCACCAAATTGCACGCAAATATCGGGATTGGGTGCTGCTTGATCAATAAACTGCGTCGAGGCCACGTTATCGGGGTTAAGGGTCGTGGTTTTGCTGAAGGTGACGCCAACGCCAACCCCAATAATGAAAACGCCGCCTAAGATCGCCAAGGTACGGGTGTTCACCGCTGACTTGGATTCTGGCTCTGGCTGACGACGAGTTTGAGGACGGGGACGCGGTGGAGATGGCGAACGTCGAGGCATAGCAGCAAAAGTGAACAGCACTTCCCTACCAGTATGCCCCTAGAAGGCAGAGTTTGCTTGCCCCCCCGCCTGTTTTGGCTTGGCCTTGTTCACTTTCAGGACTCGCCCTAGCCATGTGGCACCATCAAGATCATCAATGGCAACGGCCTCCTGAGTTTCATCTACCAGTTCGACAAAAGCAAAGCCCCGTCGCTTACCGGTTTCGCGATCCACCGGCAACACAATCCGGCGAATGGCACCATATTTTTCAAAAACTTCGCGAAGATCGTTTTCAGTGGCCTCGTAGGAGAGGTTGCCGATGTACAGTGTCATAACCCGAACTCAGAAGCAATTTGAGAATCATGATAGCCTTTTGCCTTGATTTCTCTGTGCGATCCAGACTACACAGCCGAGGACTTTGCAAAGAAAATTAACGTTTTCTATCGGACTTAAAATATATGGAGGTTAAAAAGAAATTAATCCTTCCCTGTCAGTTAACTGTAATAGCACTGTAATAGCCGACTACAGCAGTTCAGGCAAAAAACAGGCGCCCTGAGGGCGCCCAGGAAAAGTGGATTATGGCTTGGATTATGGTTGAATGTTGGGCTTCACGCAGCAGCCAGTGGCGACCAACTTAGCATTTAGCACCGCCGTATCGTCTTGAACCAGGAAGCTCAGCCGGCAGCCGTTCAGCCAAGAGGGCGCAATCGGAATCGTGAGGGTTGTTGTCGTGCCGGCACTCACCCCAGTGTTGGGCCACAGGTACTGCCAGTGCAACACACTGCCGTTTTTCCAGAGGGAAATGGTGTCATTACCTGCATTAGCGCTTTGGTGCGATTGGCCATTCTGCAGTGCTTTGACGGTGACCACTAGCTTAGCCTTTTGCACCTCGCAGCAGCGTTCTTTACAGCCCTGCCACTGGAAAGTATGCCGCACGTGACGGTTTGGTGTCGTACCGTTGAAGTTCGGCTCTATCCATTGCGGACCGGGGGTGCTAGGGAAGTCCGGGCCATAGGGCGTGGTGGTCTGGGGCGGGGGCGCCTGGAGGACAATGGTCTTTGGACAGGGCTTTTGGGGAGCACTCATCAAGTCGGGCGAGGCTTGGCGCTCCTCGATCTCATCGGGTATGGGTAGCGGCGGCAGTTGACGCAGCGGCACAGGTGATTTCAGAAAGGGTGGGTTTTCGAGCTCTGGCGGCGCAACCGGTCCCTCAATCGGCGGTTGATTCGGCAGCGTCCGGTCGTTTATGACGCCTGGGGTAAACACGGGCGGAGGCCCCTGTGGCTTTGAGGGCGTTTGCGCTAGGGAAAGTGTTGCGCCAAAAGTGACAAAAAGAAGAGTAACAATAAAGTTAAGTTTTGTGTTTCTCGAAAGTTTCATAGTCATCTCCTCCTCCCTCCCTACATTGGGGAGGGTCTGATGCAATCAATAATCGGTAATAATATGCAAACCCTTGATGTGGGGGGCTTTAGCAGCTTGTGAGGTGCTAGACGCTCATAGGGCCGCTTGTGTTCCTATTCTTGTTCCCGATGAAATGGTCACTCCTGAGCATGCTGTCAATTTGTGCCTGTGCCACTGCTGGCATACTTCCACCCACAGACTGCGATCAACCTGTCACGATCTAAAGTATCAGCGTTACCTCACTGCCCTGCGCTAGATTGACACCGCAGAATGCTGGTTTAAGCCACTTCTCGTTTCAGGTAGGACAATAGAATGATTGCCTTGGCACGATTGAGCTGGTCACTGTCGGTTTTACTGGGAGCTATTGCCCTTTGGTCAGCCAGTGGGTTAGTGATCGCGGGACCGACACTCCCTTTGGCAGGACAACATCAATTGCCGTTGGCAAATGGACTCTACCTCTTTGGTGAATCTCCCCAACCGCAGCGAGTAGGTCGTAGTTACATCGTCTTTGCAGTGCAAGATCGTAAGGTTTACGGGGCGCTTTACCTGCCCAATTCCTCCTTTGATTGTTTTCGGGGTACCGTCGGCGATCGCCAGTTGCAGGTGACGGTTCTGCCGACCTATGAAGAAGAGCCCTACCAAGCAGAAATTGATTTACTCAGTTTCTATAGTTTGCCTCGCTTGAGCCCTAGCGATCGCGCCATTTTGGCCACCTGCGCAGCCGAACCACGACCCATTGTCACCCACACAGGAAGCTAGGTAGAGGTGTTATCATCAGACAGTACCTTTTGCCATTAAGTTTTAGATGGTTCAGCTAACCCCGACGCCTGCCTATAGTCTGACTTTGCGATTAGAGACCTCCTTGGATCCGACGGAATTGGGCACTGTTTTGCAGATCATTGGCGGGCAACACGGGCAAGTGGATTCCATTACGCTCATTGAGAAAACCGCCAATAAAATCCTACGGGAACTGGTGGTGGTGGCTGCCAGCCGCGATCATGCTGAGGCCATTGTCAATGCTGTGCAATCTGACACCCAAGCCACAGTGCTAGAGGTGAGCGATCGCACATTTCGTCTCCATGAGGGGGGCAAAATCACCGTTAAAAGCAAGCACCCTCTGCAAGGATATGACGATCTGGCGATGGCCTATACGCCGGGTGTGGGTCGGGTATCCCAGGCGATCGCTGACGATCCAGACTTGGTTCACAAACTCACGATTAAAAGCCATACCATTGCCATTGTCAGTGACGGGAGCGCTGTGTTGGGATTGGGCAATATCGGCCCAGAGGCTGCCCTACCGGTGATGGAGGGCAAAGCGATGCTCTTTCAAGAATTTGCTGGCTTGGACGCGTTTCCCATCTGCTTGGCCACCCAAGAGGTGGATGAAATCGTTGCCACTGTGAAGCGGATCGCCCCTGTCTTTGGGGGCATCAACCTGGAGGATATTAGTGCCCCCCGCTGCTTTGAGATAGAAGCCCGTCTGCAGGGAGAATTGGATATCCCTGTGTTTCACGACGACCAGCATGGCACCGCTATTGTCACCCTCGCTGCCCTCAAAAATGCCCTGCAATTGGTGGGTAAATCCTTAGAAACGGTGCGCATTGTTATCAATGGTGCAGGGGCAGCCGGGATTGCCGTGGCACGACTCCTGCGCAAAGCTGGCGCCAAAGACTTAATTTTATGTAATCGCCGCGGGATTCTCTCGGTGCAGGCAGACCTAACTCCTGCTCAACAGGAATTTGCTGTTGCCCAAACGGGAACCCTTGCCGATGCCCTTGTGGATGCCGATGTTTTCATTGGCTTGAGTGCCCCTGGCGTCCTCACCGTGGAAATGGTGCAGCGCATGGCCAAGGAAGCGATTGTTTTTGCGATGGCCAATCCCGTGCCGGAAATCCAACCCGAACTCATCTCTAACCATGTGGCAGTGGTGGCTACCGGCCGCAGTGACTATCCGAATCAAATCAACAATGTGCTGGCCTTTCCGGGGGTGTTTAAGGGTACCCTTGCCTGTCGGGCACCGCGAATGACCGCGGAGATGTTCCTCGCGGCAGCGGAGGCGATTGCGGCCTTGGTGAGTCCCTCTGAACTACAGGCCGCCTATATTATTCCCTCGGTGTTTGATCCACGGGTGGCAGCGGCCGTCGCCCAGGCAGTGGCGGACTGCGGGCGATCGCTGGGGTTAGCGCGTGCCTAGTCTCTATTGCGGGACAGTAAAGGACTGAGTCAGGGTCAGGCCCAAATCCGTATTGGCATCAACAACTACTAGTCGCTGCACGGCCGGATCAATCACACCCCCAATCGTGGCACCGGCGGCAGCACCGGTAATCACTTTTTCGGGCGTAATCTTGCGATCGCCAATCACCGCTGAAGCACCGGTGGCAACGGCTGCCCCAATTAGGGTATCCCGAATAATTGAAGTTGCCGGACGCCCCTGATTGGTTTCAATGGCTGCGCCCGTTGCCGCTCCCGTCAGGACCTTCAAGGGGGTAATCTTTTGATTGCCCAGCAGGCCAGACAATCCAGCAGCCACCGCTGACCCAATGGCCGCATTGCGGAAGACATTGCCAATGTTGGGGTCACGGGCATCGCGAATGGTACGAATGACTTGGGAATTGGCGGCGATCGGTAGCTGGCGGTTATTGATCACTACTGTATTCGCCACAAACTGGGAGCCTCCTTGGGCAGGCTGGATCTGGCCAAAAATTTCACTGCCCACGGGAATGACGACTCGACCCTGACGATCGCGGACATCGGCAGCTGTCACCAAGCGCAGGGCAATCGTTTCACTGGGACTCAAAACAATCCGCTCTGCATCAGGAAAACGAGCCGGAATCTGTTGACCAGCCGGCAGTGCAATGGGTGAAGTGGTGACTGCACCCGCAATGTATTGTGTTGGGACAAGGGCTTGGGCACCGGGGGCACGGGTTGCCTGACAAAGGAATGCCGCAATATCGGCACGGGTGGCCAGTTGATTAGGGCCAAAAACTTGCACATTGGGATAGTTGACCACCACCTGTTTAGCTGTAGCCGCAGCTACACCGGCTCGTCCGTAGGCGGGAATCGCAGCCCCATCATTGAACTGGGCTAAGACCCCGTCCACAGAAGGCGGTGTGGGATACTGCAAGCCGCTGGCAAGGGCAACAATTGCCTGAACGCGAGGAATATTTTGATTGGGCTGAAAAACATTGCCGGGGTAGCCACTCAAGAAGCCGGTACGGGTGGCGTTTTGAATCGCACTCGCTGCCCAAAACGTGCTGGGGACATCGTTAAACGTACCGGGGGCGCGTACCACTGGGGCATTGGGAAACGCCTTTCCCAGCATGGCTGCGTATTCAGCCCGTGTGACTGCCGCAAAGGGGCGAAATGTGCCATCGGGATAGCCGCTGATAATGTTGCGACTGGCAAGGTGGTCAATACAGGCCTGTGCCCAAATACCTTGGGTATCGGTAAAACGGGATTGGGCTTGAGCCGGAACAGTGGCTAGAAAGGCAAGGGTACTAGAACTCATTAAACCGCAGCTCAGAAGGGCCAAGCTGCGCTGTGCTGGGCTCTGCATTGCAAATCTCTCCAAGTAAGACGATATTAAAAAACTTAGCTGCGAGGGCTGACCCCTCAGCGGCTTTGATGGGGAAAACACGCCAAGGGTTGACTCTGCCGATTCCCATAGACGCAGCGCCGTAGATTAGGTTCCTTTGGGGGTAGGGGCTTCACTGGGGACAAGAACTGATTCCACTTGGGTATTCATCTGCCAGCCAGAAATAAGGGCGGCCGGCAGTGTGTGGGGTTTGGGGCTGTGGAGCAGGTAAATCAGGCGATCGCCCACTTGCCACTCTTCATTGGCTCGCACCACCCGCAATCCCTCTGGCCGTTCCACTAGGAGGGGAAGTACTTTCCCAGAGCGTATCAAGGCATCAAGGTGCTGGCGTTGCAATTGCGATCGCTCCTCCTCAATGACCAGTTCCCCAAGACGAACTGCCTCAGTGCTGATATATTGATTCCATGTTTTGATCGACAGTTGTGGGGCAAAGGCTGGACTCAACCCCAAGGGACAATCCTCTAACTCAAGGGCAGCCAGGACCCGTGGCGGATGAAATTCTTCGAGGACGCGCTGTGCCAACACTGCATTCACCTCTGTGTTGCTGGTAACCGCCAAATAGGTGCCCAACTGGGTAATGCCGGCCTCCTGCAAGATATTCAAGTCAAGGGCACTGCTGAGATAGACGGGCAGATGGTCACGGCGAGCCTGCTCCACCGCCTCTGGATCGGTGTCAATCATCACCACCTCTTCGCCGCGATCGCGCAAAATCCGCGCCAGCAGCCTACCGAGGGGGGTGCAGCCGGCAATCATCACCCCCGAAGCCCCTTGGGCACGGACATGCAGCTGAGTGGCCACCCAACGCGCTGTTAAGCCTTGGCCAAACACCGTCATCAGGATCGTTAGAAAGACTTGTCCCTTAATGGCATCCCCGCCACTCATGCCGGCATTGGTCAGGGTAATGGCAAAGAGCGATGCCACCGAGGCCGCCACAATTCCCCGCGGGGCAATCCAACTGAGGAAGGCCTTCTGTTGCCAACTGAGATCACTGCCCCAGGTGCACAGCACCACGCCGAGGGGGCGAATGATCAACATCAGACACAGAACCGTGAGCACCCCCGACCAACCGAGCTCCAACAGACCCGCGATCGACAGATCGGCAGCCAAGAGCACAAACAACACTGAAATCGAAAGGGTACTTAATTGTCCCTTAAAGCGGCGCAGCAGGCGCTCCCCCGGCACTTCACCCCAGCGCAGTACCAAGCCGAGAACGACGGCCATCATCAGACCCGACTCGCTCACCAGTTGATCGGAGAGCCAAAACAAGCCCCAAAGAACCGCCAGCACCAGTAAATTGCGGAGATCGTCGGCGAGAAACCAGGCGCGACGCAGAAAGCGGCTGAGAAACCAGCCACCGATGCCCCCCATCAAGGCACCCACAGCCAAACGCTGACCAATGCCAAGGGCGATCGCCCCCATGCCGAGGTCTTGATTGAGCACTACGTTCAGCACGACAACCGCCAGAATAGCCCCAATGGGGTCAATGAGCACGCCTTCCCCTTCTAGAATCACGGCCAACTTGTGCTCGACACCCACTTGGCGCAGCAGGGGACCGACAACCGTCGGTCCCGTCACCACCACAAGGGAGGCATAGAGAAAGGCCAGTTGCCAAGGAAACTCACCAATCCAGTGGGCAGCCATTGCCCCCGCCACAAACGTAACCAATCCCCCCAGCGTCACTAGCTTCCACAGACTACCTGTAATATCTTGGTCGGCACGACTGAGATCTAAGCTCAGCCCCCCTTCAAAAAGAATGAGGGCAACGCAGAGGGGAACCAAAACTTCTATGCCCTCCCCCAACACTTCGGGATGAACCCATCCCAAGCCGCTTGGCCCTGAGAGAATCCCTACCAGTAACAACAGGACAATGCTGGGCAGCCGTAGCCAGTGAGCAGCCACTTGGGCGCCAATGCCCAGAACAACTGTGATCACGAACAAGGCGGTGAGTGCGGCACTACTTTCCATGGCAGCCTCCACAGAGGTTTAGGCGTTTAGGGCTAGACTGGCGGGCAAGCGTTCCTCCTTGTTTTACGTCAAAGTTCAATACTGGACTGTTGCATTTGTCACACCCCATTGCCGGGGAACCTGATTACAGGATACTGGAAGTCCTTAAGCACTAGCAATTTCAGTTAATTTTGCTAAGGTTTGCCGACAGCAAGGGGCTACAGCCCGCTTTGGGATCGCCACCACAGCCATGCCGCTGCCCCACAGAGGGTACAGTTGCCAAGGAATGTGAGCAGGGCTTGCAGATCCACCAACCAAGACAGTGTCACTGCATTATCGAAGTAATGCCACGTACAGGCACACATGGCACTCACTAAAGCCGGCAACATTGCCCAAGCTAACCATCGCCATCCTTGCTCTGGACGGCGGCGATCCAGTTGTGCCACAAACCAAATCGCCGCCATCCACTCCAGGACACTGGAAATATGCACCATCCACGTGGGAATTGATAGAGCGTGCATTAGGACTCTGGATAGATGAGGATTTTGTAAGTCTGCGGGGTGGGATGCACTGCCCGTTCCACTGCCTCGGCCAGTTGCGCCAAGGGATAGCGATCGCTCACAAGGGCTTTGACATCAATACGGCGGTTAAAGATAATGTCGCAGGCAAGGGACTGCAAGCGATAGGAGGAGCTATAGCTCCCCATGAGGTCAATCTCACGGCGGTAGAGAATATTGGGATTGAGGGGAATCTCCACTTCATCGGGAAACTCGGCAAAAAATAGGATTTTGCCCCCCTTGCGCGTACACTCTAGGGCTTGGCAAAAGGCTTTTTCACTGGGGACCGCCAAGAGACTGACGTCTACCCCCAAGCCTTGGGTGAGGGCCTGCACCTTGGCACTGAGATCCCGATCGCGGGCATCAAAGGCGGCAGCAGCCCCTACTTCCTTGGCTTTAGCTATCCGCGAGGGTAGGAGATCGGTGGCGATCGCCCGCGCCCCAAAGAGATTCACCAACATAATAAACATCAGGCCAATGGGCCCTGCTCCCGTAATCAAGACTGTTTGACCGGGAGCGATCCCCGCTTTTTTGACTGCCTTCAGGCAACAGTTGGTGGGTTCAACGAAGCTGGCTTCCTCATCGCTAATATGATCGGGAATGGGAATCAGTCCCCCATGCTCCACAATGTGTCCCGGCACTTTCACATACTCCGCGAAGCCACCACCACTGGGAATAAAGCCTGCGGTTGTCGTTACTGTTTTATAGACGTGACACATGGAGTAGTTTTCGTTCAAGCAGTAGGCGCAGCGCATACAGGGGATATGGTGCATGACCACCACCCGCTGGCCCACTTGCCAACCCGTCACGGCATCGCCCACTGCGGCAATTTCACCCGCTGTTTCATGGCCAAAAATACGGGGCGGTTCATAGAGGGGATAGCGAATTTTCTTGATGTCCGATTGGCACAACCCAACCACTCTGACCCGCACTAGCACTTCATCGGCAGCAATCTCAGGAATCGGAATCTCTTCGTAGCTGAGTTGATTGACCCCTCGGAACACTTGGGCTTTCATGGAGACC
The DNA here is from genome assembly GCF_025999095.1 of Thermosynechococcus sp. Taxonomy (NCBI): domain Bacteria; kingdom Bacillati; phylum Cyanobacteriota; class Cyanophyceae; order Acaryochloridales; family Thermosynechococcaceae; genus Thermosynechococcus; species Thermosynechococcus sp. The sequence goes on from NZ_AP024678.1 coordinate 1,165,050, forward strand.
TTGGCAAACTCGTCACCCCTCAAGATAATTGCCCCTTGCGCTGAGAGCAAGTCTTGATGATACTGCTTTTTGACTTGTGCTCAACGCCTTACGGCATCAGAGGTAGAGGCACTGAGTAGTGGCGAGTGATTAGTGACTAGGTGCTCAACGCCTTACGGCGTCAGAGGTAGAGGCACGGGAGAAGTCGCGGGGTATCTTCCTCGGTTTGAGGTGCTCAACGCCTTACGGCATCAGAGGTAGAGGCACATGGCGGCTCCACTGGAGCAGATTCAGTTTGTCAAGTGCTCAACGCCTTACGGCATCAGAGGTAGAGGCACCTTCTGGTTTGAGTTCTCTTAGTTCCTTTTCGTGCTCAACGCCTTACGGCATCAGAGGTAGAGGCACTTCTTACCACCGACGTCGCTGCTGTAGTTGAGTCGTGCTCAACGCCTTACGGCATCAGAGGTAGAGGCACGCAGATGTTATTGAAAGCGTGGAAACGCTAGACCTGTGCTCAACGCCTTACGGCATCAGAGGTAGAGGCACTGACCTGCCTCAAAAGCCTCTCTAGGACTATATTAGCACAGGTCGTTTTCAAGCATGTCAGCCACTTAGTTTTTTGTTGGCTGTAAAATTTTTAGCCTGGCTCCGTATTCAGTTGTCAATCCCGCTCTGGGCAAGAGGTTCAGAGATTTTCAAGCACCTCTAAATCTAACAAAAACTCTCAAACCATGTCAAGAAGCTAGTTTTGAATATGACTCAACTCAGAGAATATTTAAGCCCAGAGGTGCTTGCACTCTTGAAAGGGGGCGCAAAATTCAGGCTGCATTTCCTCGAGCTTTGCCAATTTGAGTGCTGCTCACCAGTCAAGGTAAGCTAACAAACAGAGGATCGTGCTTGGGGTAAAGGACATGGCTGTTGCTGCCGCCATCATTCTCTTGTTGTTGAGTGGCTGGGTCAATGACCATCCGTGGGGATGGCTACTGATTCTCGGTTTAGGGTTGGGCTATGGGTACTGGCGGCGATCGCCCGCTGCGCCAAACGTAGCTTCCCCTCAACCGGCCTTAGATTTCCAATTAATTGAAAAGCAACTGGCAGACACTCAGAGCCTTTTGCAGGAACTTCCCCCAGAGCGCCAAGCCTCCCTCCAAGCCACCCATCGCCAACTACAACAGCGGTTAGATAACCCAATGGTTGAGGTGTGTGTCCTTGGGCAGTCGGCTTATGCTCTCACTCAGGTGTACGATGCCGTCGCCACACTGCTTAATTGCTGTAGGGTTCAGCAGCAAACCCTGGCAACCGTTCCCCAAGCGGACTTAGTACTTTTGACGGTCAGGGGTGCCCTCACCGCCAGTGAGTTTGAGATGCTGCGGGCCTTGCAGGCAGGACATTATCACATGCTTGTGGTGTGGTACCCAGAAACAGTGCAGGAGCGCGATCGCGTCGCCCTGTGTCTAAAACAGCAATTGCGAGATCTCCAGATCCCTGAAAAGCAACTAGTTCCCTTTACAGCGCAGGCTCCTGAATCGTTTACCTCAAGACTCCTAGACTACCTCAGCCAGGAGCGAGCCAACCTTGTCCTCGCCGGTACCTATCGCCGGGCCCAACAACTCCATCAACAGGCACAAGCTGCCCTCAATCACTATCGCCAAGAACGAGCCACTCCCATCATTGAACGCTACCAATGGCTGGCGGCGGCAGCAACGGCGGTGAATCCCCTCCCCCTTTTGGACCTGGTTATGGCCGGGGGGCTTTTGGTGCGCCTCACCTGGGACTTAGGGCAAATCTACCAACGCTCCTTCGGCTTGGCGGATGCTGAACCCTTGGCTAAGGAGCTGTTGCGGCTAATGGTGCAATTGGGGGCTGTGGAACTGGGCACGCAATCCCTAGGGCAGTGGCTCAAGGGCAATTCCCTCACCTATCTGGCGGGGAGTTGTTTACAGGGGGCAACGGCAGCCTACGTGTTACGTTTGAGTGGTCTGAGCTTGATTCATTACTTTGAGAGCGCTCCCCAAGCAAAATCCCTGCCCTTGGTGGCTCGCTTGCAGCAAAGCCTGCGGTGGGCACAGCAACAGGTGGGACGCTCTCCCCTGCAAACCCTAGGGCACTCTCTTGGTTTGCCGTCGGCCTAGCCAGTGGCGCAGGAGTTGCCCCGCAAAAAGCACAACAAATGCGGGATTGTTCATCAAATAGCGCTGCCAGAGGCGGCGGGGTTCCTGCAGGAGGCGAAAGAGCCATTCTAAACCGATCGCCATCATCCAGCGCGGTGCTTGCGCCACAGTGCCACTGTGAAAGTTGAAGGCCGCGCCCACCCCCACCAAGACAACGGGCAGAAAAGGGCTTTGGCGCGCCATCCACTCCTCCTGCTTTGGACAACCAAGGCTGATAAAGACCAAATCAGCACGGCTATCAAGGATGCGCTGGCGATCGCTGGCCTCCTCCTCAGGGGTCAAAGCACGAAAGGGGGGCGCGTAGGCACCCGCGAACTGCAGAGTAGGAAAGCGCTGCCGCAGATTCCGTTGTAGCCGCTCTAACACCGGGGGTTCACTACCGTAGAGAAAAACTCGCCAGCCTTTCTCTTGGGCGCGATGGCACAACGCCAGCATTAAATCCGGGCCATAGACCCGTTCGGCATGGGGAAAGCCCAAGAGCCGTAGGCCCCACACCAAGGGCATACCGTCAGAGGTTACCAGTTGGGCGCCATTGACCACCCGCTGGAAGGGCGATCGCCACACCCCCGTCATGACCACATGGACGTTGGCAGCCACCACATAGCCCCCCTGGCCTTGACCAATCCATTCAGCCACCAGATCACAGGCTTGGCTGTAGGTAGTGACGTCAATCCGTGTTCCTAAAATGTCCACTGACTCCACGCTGGTCCTACTCCGCATGTTTTACTTGATTCCAGCGTAGGGGAGTGATGGCAGAATTAAAGTGAAGATCCGACAATGCAATGCAGATCTTATGTTGCCCCCTGCAGAATGAATTTAGACGAGTGTTATCGCATTCTGGAGTTACCCCAAGGAGCATCCTTAGCCCAAGTCAAATCCGCATACCGGCGGCTAGCACGACGCTATCATCCCGATGTCAACCCCGGCGATCGCACGGCCCATGAGAAGTTCATTCTCCTCCAACAGGCCTATGAAAAACTCGTGCGGGTGCTGCCCCCCTTTCGCCCTACCCCCGTCAAATCAGAACCGCAAACTCGCGCGCCACAAACACCACCACCTCTCTCTGCCTTTGACATTGAACTGAAACAGGCCAGCTACCGCCAACTTCAGGAATTCCTCAAATATCGCTGCTATCAACGTGCCATCTCCCTTGTGGAAGGGTTGGCCAGTCGACTGCCCCAAGATGCCGAAGTACGGCAGTGGCAAGCCGTCACCTATCAGTGCTGGGCGCGGCAACTCATTCGCGATCGCCAACCCCAAGCGGCACGGGAATACTTGCACCGAGCTCTAAAAGCAGATCCGGATAACCGTAGCGTTTGGCAAGAAGTCGAAAAGGACTTTCGTACCCTTGATCGCCTCTACGGCAAAGCAATCTAAGTCCAATCCTCCTGTTTATTGCTGCCCACCTTGTAAACGCCACCGCGAGCGTGGATGGCACGGGTACGCTCAAAGAGTTCTTCCTGCGTAAGTTGCCATTTTTCTAGCAGCTCTGCCATCAATTTCTTATTTGTCTCGGCCCCGGGGAAGCCATCGTAGCGAATCAGCAATCGCCCCAATTCCGCTAAGTTGTAGTCACTGATGCCCTCTTGCCGCAGACGCTCGAGGACTAACCGATCTTGAGCTTCGCGAGGATGTTGTAGGTTCTGGGAGTTGGTCATTTCAGCCTCCAAGTTACCAGTTAAATGCTTTAACAGCCAATTCTGCGATAGCGATTCCCTGGCTGCTGCTCTACGCAGCCCATTAGCTCTAGGTGGATTAATTCTGCCATGATTACCCCCGTGTCCAAGGACACTCGCTGCACAATGTCATCGAAGGCAACACTATCACTGCCTTGGCTCAGCTGTTGTATCGCCGCCAAAATCTGTTGCTGCGGGAGTGAGGGCGCTGAGAAGGGTGTCGGAGGATCAAGGGGGGGTATATGCCCTAATAATTGTTCAAGGAGAGCTTCTTCTCCCAAAATAATGTGTGCCCCCTGATTCACTAAACTAAGGGCACCCCTGGCACGGTGGTTATCCAGATGCCCCGGCAGCACGTAGACATCGCGACCATACTCGGCAGCATAGCGAGCAGTAATCAGAGCACCGGATTTGTAGGGAGCCTCTGCAATAATCACCGCCCGGCACAGGCCGGCAATGATGCGGTTGCGGCGGGGAAAGTGGGGGCGATCAACACCCACACCCCTAGGGTACTCGCTCAACAATCCCCCGCGTTCAGCAATCTGATAGTACAGGGAACGATTTTCCGGAGGGTAGATCATATCCACACCCGTTGCCAACACCGCCAGTGTGGCACCGCCCGCGTCTAAACAGCCGCGATGGGCTGCACCGTCAATGCCTGCAGCCAGGCCCGAAACAACAATCAAGCCAGCCCGCGCAAGCGCATACCCCAACTTGTGCGCCCACCGTTCGGCATATTCTGAAGGATCACGGGTACCGACAATGGCAACGGTGGGTGTGGGTTGACTGAGAATTTCTAAAATACGGTTACCACCATAGTAAAGCAGGGGTGGTGGATCAGGAATTTCCCGCAACAACGGTGGATAACGGGGGTCGCTCAGCACCCAATGGTGGGGATTTAGCCGGCAATGGTGTTCGTAGAGGGTTAGGGGTTGGCACTGCTGCCGATACTGGGCGATCGCCCCTTGGAGTTTAGGACCAATCCCCTCTACTTGTCCAATAGCTGCTATGGGCGCTTGCCAAGCGGTTTTCAAATCCCCAAAGTGCTGCCAGAGGCGCTTGAGTAATACCGGACCCAGGCCAGGTACCTGTGACCAACTATACCAGTAGGCAGCATCAGGGGGAACCAAGGGAGCTTAGTAGGCTTCCTGCAATTCGTAGAAGTCAGGGGTGATGTAGTCTTTGCGCAATGGCCAACCCACCCAATCCTCGGGCATGAGGATGCGCTTTAAGTTTGGGTGCCCCTCATAGACAATGCCAAACATATCGTAGGACTCGCGCTCTTGCCAGTCGGCGGTTTTCCAAATCCAATAGACCGACGGCACACGGGCATCATCCCGCGGCACAAAGACTTTAATGCATACCTCTGGGGGACGATCGGCATTATCACTGAGTTTAACCAGGTGGTAGGTGCTCACCAAGTCTTGGCCGGGACCCGAGTCATAGGCGGCTTGGCAGCGCAAGTAGTTGAAGCCATCGGCATAGAGGGCTTGGCACACCGCCAGCAGGCGATCGCGATCGACTTTAATCATTTCTACGCCAGAGGCATCCCTACCGAGGGATTCCACACTCAGGTTTTGAGACTGGAGGAGGCGGCCCACAGGGCCAGCTTCAACAATGGGGGCTGCGGGGGTGTCACTCATGTTTGCTGCTCCAACTTAAAGGGCTATCCACTCACTCAGGACCATTCGAGGGCACGTTTGCGCCATGCATAAACTAGAGCCACGATCAGAATGGCAATGAAAATCAAAGCTTCAATGAAGGCCAGCAATCCCAACTGATGGAAGGCCACTGCCCAGGGATACAAAAAGACCGTCTCCACATCAAAAATGACAAAGACGAGGGCAAACATGTAGTAGCGCACATTGAACTGAATCCAGGCGCCACCAATGGGTTCCATCCCCGATTCGTAGGTGGTCAAGCGGATCATCCGCCCCGATTTGGGACGCAATAGGGCGGAAAGACCCAAAGCAAGGACAGGTACCAGACCACAGATAATCAAAAAGCCGAGAAAATACTCGTAACCACTGAGAACAAACACGGTTGTAGTGTCCTTCGATCTTGGCATCGCTACCATTTTGACACACTCCCCTAGCGATCGCTAGGCTAGGGATCAATAGAAAAAACTAAATTGCCCTATAGCGAATCACTAGCAATGTCCCAACCAACTGTCCTCTGCGCTGGCGAAGTTCTCTTTGATTGTTTAGAAATCCCCCCCGATCCCCCCCAATGTTTTCTGGGGGGTGCCCCGGCCAATGTGGCCTGTGGTTTAGTGAAGTTGGGAGTGAGTGCGGCTTTTTTAGGGGCTGTGGGGGAGGATGCCTTGGGGGAGCGAGCCTGTGCCGAATTGGCCACCTTGGGCGTCAATATCGAAGCGGTTGAGCGGGTAGCTGGGCTGCCGACGCGGCAAGTGCGGGTGCAGCTGGTGGGGGGCGATCGCCGGTTTGTCGGGTTTGCACCAGCGGGAACCTCTGTCTTTGCGGATATGCAGTTCTCTGGCCAGCAGGTCTCCCCAGCGTTACTGACTGGGGCACGCTTTTTTGTCACCGGGACCCTCGGACTCGCCAGTGAACCCACCGCCACCACCATTGAACATCTGGTGCAACAACTGCGGCAAAAAGGTGCCTTGATTCTCATTGATGCCAATTGGCGACCGATCTTTTGGCCTGATCCAAGGGTTGCTCCTGAGCGCATTTGTCCTTTTCTGGCCCAGGCGCATTTTCTGAAACTGGCCAAGGAGGAGGCGGAATTATTTTTCTCTGACAGTGATCCCCAAGTTGTTTATCGTGCGCTTTGGGGGAGGGCGCCCGACCATGGGGTGGTCATTACTAATGGGGATCAAGCGATTCGCTACTTTTGGCACGAAAATCAAGGGGAATTAGAACCCCCCTCGATGTCAGTTGTGGATACCACTGGTGCCGGTGATGGCTTTGTTGCGGGTTGGATTGCCCAGTTATTGCAGGGCACGCCAGACACCTACCGTGACCCCCAATGGCAAGCGGCCTGTTTAGAATTTGCCACGGTGGTGGGGGCGCTAGTGACAACAAAACGGGGAGCGATCGCGGGTCAACCGACCCTGGCTGAGGTTAGGCAATGGTTTGGGGATCATCCTCAGAGAAAAATACGAACGCACTCAACGGCCTAGCCGTGGTTGATGGTCTGGCGGCGATCGCCGGCCGGTTCCCATGGTCAGGGAGGGCTGCTGCCAAGGGACAGGCCCGCCAAAATCCCCGCACTGGCACATTCAGTTTTTCGCAGGTACCACCACGTCGCCCTTCGGAATAATAGAAGCGGCAAAAGCGGCAAGTTGTGGGAGTGACAATTGGGCTGTCCATCGCGGGGATCAACTCCGAAGTAAAATCTTTAGGCTCTCTACCTTCCATCCTATGAAATTGTCCCCAGGGACTTTTTCAGCGATCACAGGGTCAAAGGGGCCTAGGGAGTGAGTTTTAGCGATCCCCGGTGGTCAAAACTGCTTTTAGATTCTTTTCATACTCCCGCAATACTCCGTAATAATACGGACATCAATCGTAGGAAAAATAAAAAAAAGTTGAGCCCGCAGACTCAACCCTTGGAGATTACTTCACTCTATTTGCGAGTAACCTTTCCGAGCAACGGCGGAAATTAACGCACCGCAACTGGCGTCGGTTCCTTGGGGGGGATTAAGAATAACTTGATCATCTGCCACAGATTTGACAGATAAAGGGGCAGTTTCTTGAGGAAGCCGCCGTTTTGCTTGGCAATTTCTGTGAGCTTAGCGTTGTTTTCGACGCAGCGCTCTAACCGCTGATAAAATTCCGGATGATCAACATCGAGAATCACCGGGAAAACACGGCCTGCGGTTTCATTGGTTTTGGCAATGACCTCGCGATCGTACTCGCGGGCATCTAAGCCAATAGCAGCATAGAACTTCGACCGCTGCAAATCGTTGAGGTACATGGTGGCAAAGACCGACAGCAGGAAGAAGCGGCACCACAGTTTTGGTGGTAGCCAGCAGACCAGGAAGTAGCGTGCCCATTTCTTGCCAGAGAGGGAGAGGGGAATTTCCTTAATCTTTTGCCAGAAGGTGCGTGGCCGATCCAGCATTTGTGGTTGGGCACGCATCACGGCATCAAAGAAGTCACCGTGGCGGTTTTCGTCTTGGCACCAGTTCTCAAAGAAGCGGAAGATAGGATAAATGCGATGTTCGGGGTGCTTCTCCAGATGGCGGTAAATCGTAATGTAGCGCCAGTAGCCAATTTTCTCAGAGAGGTAGGTAGCATAGAAGATGAATTCTGGTTCAAAGTAGGTGTAACGGCGGTGCTGGGTCAAAAAGCCCAAATCCAAGGACAGGTTAAAGTCAGCCATGGCTTTGTTGAGGAAGCCAGCGTGGCGGGCTTCATCGCGAGACATAAGGGCAAAGCACTCCGCCAGTAGCGGGTTGCGATCCTTGAGCTTGCGGCTGAGTTCTTTGTAGAGGAGAAAGCCAGAAAATTCGGCTGTACAGGAGCGCTCCAGAAATTCAATGAATAACTGGCGAGTTTCGCCATCAATGTGATCCCAAGACTGTTCAAATTCTTCGTCCCGCACAAAGTGGTGGCGGTTGTAGTCGCAGCGGAATTCCTCAAGGATGGCCTCAAGTTCTGCTTTATTTTCACTAATATCCATGTTGGCCATCGCTTCAAAGTCGGTGGTGTAGAAGCGGGGCGTGAGGATGGTTTCCTTGGCAGGGGCTTTGATCCCCGGCCGCAGTTCTTCAAACTCTGGTTTAGCGACGGTATTGACCATAAAAAGCTGCGTCTCGCTTTTGCTAACGGCACTCATAGAGCATGGTAGCGAAAATCACCGATGCGTTACAGGTCGTTACAGAACCGTTACATTCCCCACCAGCGGCTGAGTTGATTGCGCCAGCGATCGCCCCAAGAGGCCGACCAGGTGGGTTGGCTATAGTTTTGAATTAACTGTTGCCCCAGGGGCGTGAGGCGGTAGCGATCGGTGAGGCCTTGGCCATCTACTTCGCGGCGCAGTAAACCGACGCGGATCAACCAGTCCAATTCTGCTTCTGCTACAAGCGCGGGCAAAGGCGATCGCGTGAATCCAGATTGGCGACCCGCCTCTGCAGCAATTTCTAAAAGCGCCACACTCCGCTGCTGCATTGTTTGAAACAGGGGCGGCAAAAAGGGACTACAGCGCAGGGCACGATCAGCCCGTGCCAAAACCTTCGGAGAATAGGCGATCGCCACAGGGTATCTCCTTAACAGAAAACCTCAATAGCCGCTATCAATGAAGGTTGCTCGCTCATGCACTGACGAGTTGGCAGGGGGTGTCTGAGGGGATTGAGCCGCTGGAGAGGTTGATGGTGAGGAGGCTTCTGCCTCCTGACGACGACGATCAGGCAAGATCACCCGCTCCATGATGAACTCAATTGTGCCCCTGCGTATCCATCCCCGGGCCACCAAAATATCGCCGAGTCTTGCCCCTGTGGCTCGCTGATCCGCTAAGGCGACTTCAATTTGCGCCGGTGTCACCAACTCTGCCTCGACGAGATAGTTCCCCAACCGTTTCGTGTAGCTGTCATCATGGGGACGCTGGGCAGCGGCCGGCTTTTTCGGAGGTTCCGCAGTCTTTGCGGTCACCCCCGGCAGGCTCTCAAAATCATGGCGATCGCCCGCTAGGGCAACCAAACACGCCTTGATTTTCATGAGAATTTCCGCGGCCCGGCGGGATTGATTTTGCTGGGCTGCCTGCTCCAAGAGTTGAGCTTCTGCCTCAATCAGCGTTTGTCGGGATGCTATTGCTGCGACTTGTAAAATGCGTGCCTGCTGCTGAAGCACAGCCATATTCCCTTCCAAAAGGGCTTTTTTACACTGCTTGAGAACAAGAGCTCCCTGCTTCAGCAGGACGTTGTGGGTAGGAGTAGTCATACACAGCAACAGTGGGGATAAAGAAGATTGATTGCAAGAATCTTAAAGCTTGACAAATATCCTTGGCCTTGTTTAGGTAAGGGGGAACAGCGCCGAACCTAACTTATTCATATACTAGCCTTTAATACTATACCCCTTTGTATTGAACCCATTCTGCTGCAACTACATCAAAGAACTACATCAAAGTAAAGGCTCTGTAAAGATGAGGTAATCCAGCCCTCTTCGGCAACCCAGGGGAGGTCAAGGAGCTTTGAGCCTCTCTGGCGGTGGCTTTCAGAGTGTTGAGCATGTTGCATCCTTGTGAAAAGGGCTTTTATTGTCACGATTGCTGCCGTAGGACGGTGTTGAAGAGTTCCTTCACCTGTTCCCAGGCATCCCGCGCTGCTGCTGCATCGTAGCTCTCCCGTTGATCGCAGAAAAAGCCATGATCCGCAGGATAGATGAAGATGTGGTGACGAATGCCATGGTGGCGCAGCGCCGTTTCAATTTGTTTCACCTGCTCCATGGGAATACTTTGGTCGCGATCGCCAAAGAAGGCATAGAGCGTGCCGCGAATTTTTGGTGTGATTTCAATCGTGGGTAGGCCACCGCCGGGGGTCATAGTTGTTATCCCAGCACCGTAGAATGAGGCCGTGGCTTTAATGTCTGGCAACTGGGCCACCAGATAGGCCACATGACCCCCAAAGCAAAAGCCAATGGTACCAATGGCATCGCCATCCACCTTGTCGAGGCCACGCAGATAGGCAATGGTGGCTTGGGTGTCACTGAGGAGTTCCTCGGCTTTGGTTTGGTTTTTGTACTGTCGCCCCAAATCAATATCAGCCGCAGTGTAGCCCGTTTCAAAGCCGGGGGCAAAGCGTTGGTAAAGGGCGGGGGCGATCGCCACATAGCCTTCGCGGGCAATGCGTTCGGTCACATCGCGGATATGGGCATTGACGCCAAAAATTTCCTGAAAGACAATCACTGCTGGATAACGGCCGGCAGCCACTGGCTCTGCGAAGTAGGCATCAATCAGCAGATCGCCATTGACGACCTTGACCCAACGACTGGTCATCTCCACCATCGTGAACCTCCTAGGCAGAAATATCGAGGTCAGGAAAGGTGCGCTTGAAGTCGCTCATCAATTCATCCAGTTCCGCGAGGGCGGATTCAATATCAATCCTGAGGGTGCCATTACCGGGGAGTTCCAAAAGCTTTTTCAGGCTCTCCCGCTTCGCTAAAACAATTGCCAGACGTTCTTGGAGTGTGGATAATTCCATGGTTGACCTCGCTGCAAGGCTCACTTTTACTGTACCGCTCCTTTGAACGGATTCTGCCCTTCAAGGGGTGTGGGGGGCACCAGTTCCACATTGATTTCATTCACAGGGCGCGGCCGCAGTTCCAAAGATTGCGATCGCGGCAGCAGGTCAAAGACTTCGCGAAAGGTGTCATCGAGGGTTTCAAAGGGCACGGTGCCGATAAATTCCTGGTGCAATTGCCCTTGGCGATCGAAAATTAGCGTTTGCGGCACGCGGCCTTTGTAGTAGTATCCGGGTTCATTGGGGGAGAACTGCGCCCCAAAGGGCAAGGCATCCACATCAACGGCAATAAAATCGGTCACGCGCCCATAGTACCCCTGTAACTGGGAAATGGTGGAGGCAAACTGTTTGCAATCGCGACTATCGTTGACATAAAACAGCAGCAATGTGGCGCGATCGCTCTGGCGCGATTTCTCTAGGGTAACCTTCGGTGGCACCAAGGAGCCATTGCCGGCATAAAGAGCAAAGATATTCCCATCGTAGCGATCGTCTTGTAACCCTGCCCAACTCGGCGCTGTCCACAGTCCCCACAACAGCAGGACAAGTCCTAACCAGCCCCAAACCTGTTTCATTGTCTGCTCCATCGGATTTCGTTCTGTAAAGGTACTATACCGTCAGGCCATCCCCCTCCCCTGCATTGTAGAACCAATGCTGGGCCTTCTAAGGTAGGAAAGGTAAGGTGTCTTTATTGCTTTTGCCACTGGCTGCAGGGGTGTTCTTTCTGGGGCTTTTTTGAGTGAGCAAACGAATGAATCTATACCAACGCTTAGGGATAGTCCCCATTTTAAGTACAGCACTACTGACAAGTTGTGCTCCAGCCTCGCAACAGGGGAGCCTCCAGCTCTATGCCAATGGCGAAGAGCGCTTGCAAACGGGATGGACAACCAAAGATGGCTGGCAGCTCCAGTTTGATCATGTCTATCTTAACTTGGGGACGGTGACTGCCTACCAAACGAATCCCCCCTTCGATCCTGCGGCGGGCGATCGCCCCAAAGGTGAAGTCACGGTTGTCTTTAGCGATCCAGTGACGGTGGATTTGGTGAGGGATGCGCGTCCCCTGGTGGGCAGTACGGTGGCGGCAGTGGGTCACTTCAATGCCCTGCAGTGGCAGACCCGCACGCCCAGTTTACAACTGGTGGGCAGAGCACAGCGGGGCAGTCTCAGGGTGCCCTTTGACATTACGTTGGATCAGCCCTTGGCATTTGTTTGTGGCGACTACATTGGCGATCAGCGCAAGGGCATTGTGGCAGCCAATAGCGCTGCTGAGGTAGAGATCACACTGCATTTTGATCATCTTTTTGGGGATGGGGCTGAGCCGGCAACGGCCGAGATCAATCGCGAGGCACTGGGTTTTGACCCCTTTGCCGCGATCGCTACCCCTGCAGGAGTCAGGGTTGATTGGACAGACTTGCGGCAAAGACTCAGCCCCCAAGACGTTGAAACACTGCGCAAAGTCCTCAGGAGTGTGGGGCATGTGGGTGAAGGTCACTGTCGGGAGATCTCCTTATGAAGACCATTTTAGTGAGCGGTGCCATCCTCGGATTTGTGGTTCCTAAAGCCCTTGCCCATGGGGTGGATTTGCACTACGAACCCCAACAGGTAATTCGCATTACAGCGAGGTACGACAGTGGTCAACCGCTGGCAGAGGCTAGGGTGCAGGTCTTTGCCCCCGATCGCCCCCAAGCAGCCGTTATCAGTGGTACCACCAATGCCCAAGGGGAGTTTCAGTTTGTCCCCGATCGCCCCGGTCAGTGGCAGGTACAGGTACGCCAAGCCGGCCATGGGGGATTGCTAACCATTCCGGTCGCGCCGCAGGGGCAAACAACAACGGCAGCGGCGATCGCGGTTGCTCCAAGGGTGCCAGCAACCGTTTCCCTGCGTCAATATACCCCTGCTCAAATCACAGTCATGGTCTTGGCGGTGCTGTGGGGTGCCATTGGCACTGCTTGCTTTGCGTGGTCACGACGGCGAGTACAGGTGGAGTAATGCACATCCCCGATGGTTTAGTTCCGCCTCTGTGGTGCGGACTGGGCTACGCCGTTAGTGGTGGCCTCCTCTGGTGGTCTTGCCGCCGTTTGCAGCGGGCGGCGGTAGATACGCTGGCGATCGTCCCCCGTTTAGCCCTGTTGACAGCCGCTTTTTTCACTGCTTCCGCTGTCTATATTCCGGTGCCTCCCGCCAGTGTCCATCCCCTATTCCTTGGCAGCTTGGGGGTGCTTTTGGGGGAAGGGGCGATGATTGCCGTGGTGGTGGGATTATTTCTCCAGGCAGTCATGTTTGGCCATGGTGGCCTCACCACCCTTGGCCTCAATGCTCTGATTATGGGGATACCGGCACTGCTGGCGGCGGCTGTTTTTCGGGGGGTGTGGCATCGCTGTCCACCCAGGGGGCGATCGCTGCTGGGGTTTCTTTTAGGCAGCGGAGCAGTGTTGTTGGCGGTTTTCCTCTTTAGCGCCGTGGTTGTCCTTAGCTTGCCAGCAACCTTGGATCAACAGCGGGAATGGTTAGCCATTAGTGCAATCGTGATTGCCCATCTGCCCCTTGCTATCTTGGAGGGAGTGGTTACGGCTTCACTGCTGGTCTTTTTGGCCAACGTCAAGCCAGAATTCCTATCCCAAGGCCTATCCTTCGCCCGTGAAGATTCTCCTTACCCTACTGCCAATCCTCGCTGAACTGTATGGATTGGTCTTTCTCTGCATGGGCATTGGCTATGGCAGTAGCCGCTTTTTGCCACCAAGGACAGGAGCTTGGCTGGCGCAAGGGTTATTCTGGGTGGGGACGCCCCTAACGGCATTGAGTTTTATTGTTACAACCAAAATTGCCGGTCACAGTACCTTAGCTCCCCTGTTGGCGTGGCTAGGGATGGGGATCGGCGGTGGTTTGGCGTGGCTGTGGTTGCAGCAATATCCTGCTCAGACCCGGCAGGAGCAGGGCAGTTTTCTCTTGGCGACCATGGTGGGCAACACGGGTTTTATTGGCTTTCCGATTACTTGGCGACTGTTGGGGCAGAATCACTTTAGCTGGGCGTTGTTTTTTGATCTGATGGGGACACTCCTGATTTCCTATAGTGCTGGCATTGGCGTGGCGGCGAGTTTTGGCGATCGCTCAATTTCCGTCTCAAAACTGCTGTGGCACATTGGCCGTAATCCAACCCTCTGGTGTGTCGGCCTCGGACTGCTGCTGCGACAACATCCCCTACCGGCGATCGCCCAACAGGGACTGTTGACCTTGGCATGGTTCATGGTGATTGCTGGACTCATTTATATGGGCATCTGCCTTGGGGAAGCCCCCCTCAAGCTCCAATGGCAGCGAATTATTCCCTGTCTGACCATCAAGATGCTGTTGGTGCCGCTGCTGCTGGGGATAGGGTTAACCTTAATGGGGGTTACGGGCCCGCCGCGCCTAGGAATAGTGCTCCAAGCAGGGATGCCCCCCGCCTTTATGACCCTGATCTTAGCCGATGTTTACCACTTAGACCGCGCCTTTGCCGCTAGCTTAATTTTGACCAGTCTCTTTGTCTTGATTCTGTTATTGCCCCTGTGGCTCGTGCTCTTTGCCGGCTAGGGGCGTTTTGCTCAATCGTCCGGGGTCAAGCGCAACAGCAGGTAGCCTGCACCTAAACCCACCAGCACCAGCGTAAACGTAATTACCGCAGTATTGAAAATCTCTTCTGCCATAGGGCGGCCTCAGTTAACAAGAACTGATTCTAACATTTTCCGTGAAATTCCCCCTCTGGGTAGTTCAGCGAATTGGGTGCCTTTGTTTACCATGGCTCCAAAACTGGCTCGCGCAGCAATTCATAGGTACCGCGATTGACGCTCAAGAACATCCCCCGCGGTGTTTTGGTCAATAAATACGTGTACTCGCCATTCACTGCCTCAAAATAGTACCCTTGAGGACTCCAATCCCGCAGGGGTAGACGAATCGATAGGCGCGGATCCTGCTTGTGTCGTGCCATATAGTAGGCGGGGCGATCGCCCCCACAGATATTCACCCAATAGCTGCGGGTCTGCGTGGCTACAAACGTCCTCTCATAGGAGCGACAGGCAAGGGGACCTGCCAGGGCGCTCAAAGGTGTCAGGCTCAACAGGGTCACAGCCGCAATTGTCTGCCCCAGGTATTTCATGAGTAGGCTTCCCCATGGGTTTCTCACTCCAGTCTAGTCAAGGAGGCAGGAAAGCGTTTCCCCCCTCGGTAAGATACTCGGTAAGATAGGAACGGTGCCTAATGTTTACCCAAAAGGATTCAATGACGCTCGCGATCGCCCCCTTTCCCATCACTGCCATCGTTGGTCAAGAGGCCATTAAGCTGGCCCTGCTGTTGGCCGCCGTTGATCCCGGTTTGGGGGGAGTGATCATTGCGGGGCGGCGCGGTACTGCCAAATCCGTGCTGGCGCGGGGAATTCATGCCCTATTGCCCCCCATTGAAGTCATTGATCAGGGGGAAATTCCGGTGCCAATCATCGCCAACCCCGACCCGGAACGCCCTCAAGAGTGGGATAGCCGCTTGCAGGCTTGGCGGCAAAGCCATCCCGATGTGCCCTTGACTACAAAAGTGATTCCGGCCCCCTTCGTGCAAATTCCCCTAGGGGTCACGGAGGATCGTCTCTTGGGGGCCGTGGATGTGAGTCAATCAGTGCAGCGGGGGGAAGCGGTCTTTCAGCCCGGCCTATTGGCGGCAGCCCACCGCGGAGTGCTCTATGTGGATGAAATTAATCTACTGGATGCGCAACTGGCCAATGTCCTGATGGCGGTCCTCAGTGCTGGGCGCAACCAAATTGAGCGGGAGGGGATTAGTTTGGATCACCCCTGCCGGCCGCTGCTGATTGCCACATTTAACCCCGCCGAAGGGGACCTACCGCCCCACCTACTGGATCGGTTTGCGATCGCCCTGTCAGCGGATCAGGTGTTGGGCTTGGATGAGCGCGTCACCGCCGTAGATCATGCCACCCAATTTGCCGACTCACCCCTAGCCTTTTTACAGCAGTACGGTGCTGAGCTAGAAGATCTGCGCACCCAAATTATTCTGGCCCGGGAATGGCTTAAGGAGGTGAAAATTCAACGGCAGCAAATTGCCTATCTCGTCACCGAAGCCCTCCGAGGCGGCGTGCAGGGTCATCGGGCAGAACTCTTTGCGGTGCGGGTGGCCAAAGCCCACGCTGCCCTCAATGGTCGTAGTGAAGTGAATGCCGAAGACCTACGCCGCGCTGTTGAACTGGTGATTGTGCCGCGAGCCACTCAACTGGAACCCCCACCGGCGCCGCCACCGCCGCCACCCCCCCCAGAGAATCAGCAATCTGACCCTGACCCAGAACCTGACGAACCAGAGACGCCACCGGAAGAGCAGCAGGAGACCCCACCCATTCCTGAAGAATTTGTCTTTGAAGCCGATGGCACAGTCTTAGATGAGTCGGTGCTCTACTTTGCCCAACTCACGCAGCGCCAAGGGAAATCGGGGAGCCGTAGCCTCATTTACTCCCAAGATCGCGGTCGCTATATCCGTCCCATGTTGCCGCGGGGGCGGGGCGGCCGAATTGCCGTGGATGCCACCCTGCGCAGCGCGGCTCCCTACCAAAAATACCGGCGCCTACGTCAACCCGAACGCCGGGTCATTGTTGAAAACAGTGATCTGCGGATCAAACGCCTAGTGCGCAAAGCAGGTGCCTTGATTATCTTTGTTGTGGATGCCTCTGGCTCAATGGCGCTGAACCGCATGAACTCCGCCAAGGGGGCCGTCCTACGTCTGTTGACCCAAGCCTACCAAAACCGCGACATGGTGGCCCTCATTCCCTTTCGCGGTGAGCAGGCAGAGGTGCTCCTACCCCCCACCCGCTCCATTGAAGCAGCGCGGCGCCGCCTGGAAACGCTGCCCTGTGGGGGTGGCTCTCCCCTGGCCCATGGCCTGACCCAAGCGGTGCGGGTGGGCTTGAATGCGCGGCAAAGCGGTGAAATTGGTCAAGTAATGATTGTGGCCATCACCGATGGTCGGGGGAATGTCCCTTTGAGTCGTTCCCTTGGGGAAACCATACCGCCGCAGACTAAGCCCGATGTCAAAGCGGAGGTGCTAGAGATTGCCGCTAAAATTCAAGCCTTGGGTCTCAAGCTCCTGGTCATTGACACTGAAAATAAATTTGTCTCCACAGGGATGGGCAAGGAATTGGCACGACAAGCGGGGGGTAAGTATTACCATCTACCTAAGGCCACCGATCAGGCGATTGCCCAAGTAACCCAAAACGCCCTGGAATTTTAGCGGCGCATAAAAAACTCTCCCCCCGGTAGAGAGGAGAGAAAATAGCAAAGTACTAGGGCAGTCAGCCTACATCATGCCGCCCATGCCCCCCATACCGCCATTAGCGGGGGCTGCGGGTTTAGGTTCTGGTTTTTCGACCACAAGGGCTTCTGTGGTTAGTACCATGCCGGCGATCGAACCTGCATTTTGCAGGGCAGAGCGTACTACCTTGGCAGGGTCAATAATACCGGCACTGACCAGATCCTCATAGGTGCCGGTTGCGGCATTAAAGCCATAGTTAAAGTCACCAGCACGGACATTTTCGACGACAACCGCTCCCTCGGCACCAGCATTGTCAGCAATTTGAGCCACCGGCGCTGCCAAGGCACTGGCGACGATGCGCGCACCCGTTTGTTCCTCAGGACTAAGGCTAGGCAGCAGTGCGTCAATGCGATTGGCCAAGTGGAGCAA
Source organism: Thermosynechococcus sp. (assembly GCF_025999095.1). Taxonomy (NCBI): domain Bacteria; kingdom Bacillati; phylum Cyanobacteriota; class Cyanophyceae; order Acaryochloridales; family Thermosynechococcaceae; genus Thermosynechococcus; species Thermosynechococcus sp. The sequence continues at coordinate 1,182,776 of NZ_AP024678.1, forward strand.
CGTCACGCCACCGCCCGGGACAATCCCTTCAGCCACTGCTGCTTTTGTGGCATTGAGGGCATCTTCCAGCCGGAGTTTGCGATCCTTCAATTCCGTTTCGGTGGCGGCACCCACTTTGATCACAGCCACACCGCCCACGAGTTTGGCAATCCGCTCTTGTAGCTTTTCTTTGTCGTATTCGGAGTCGGTCTCAGCTAACTGCTTCTTGAGCTGTTCGACCCGCTTTTGAATATCGGCTTTATTGCCCTTCTCCGACACCAGGGTTGTCGTGTCTTTGGTGACGGTGACAGAGGAGGCTTCCCCCAGCATGGTGAGTTCCACATCCTCTAGGGTCAGACCGACTTCTTCAGAAATGAGTTGACCACCGGTGAGAATGGCAATGTCTTCGAGCATGGCTTTACGGCGTTCGCCAAAGGCTGGGGCCTTCACGGCAACAACATTCAAGACGCCCCGCAGTTTATTCACCACCAGTGTGGCCAGGGCTTCTCCTTCCACGTCTTCAGCAATGATCACAAGGGGGCGACCACTGCGGGCCACTCTTTCTAGGGTGGGAATCAGGTCTTGGATGCTGGTAATTTTTTTGTCCGTTAGGAGCAGATAGGCGTTGTTGAGCTGGACAATCATCCGCTCTGGATCGGTGACAAAGTAGGGGGAGATGTAACCGCGATCAAACTGCATCCCCTCCACAATGTCCATTTCTGTATTCAGGGATTTCGATTCTTCAATAGTGATCACGCCATCTTTGCCCACCTTGGCCATGGCTTCACTAATCATGGCCCCCACTTCGGGGTCGTTGCCGGCAGAAACGGTTGCCACTTGGGCAATCATGTCCCCCTCAACGGGTTTGGCGACTTCGGCAATGCCATCCACAATTGTTTTGATGGCTTTTTCCATGCCCCGCTTGAGGGCAATGGGGTTGGCGCCGGCAGCCACGTTTTTGAGACCTTCGCGGATCAGGGCTTGGGCAAGGACGGTTGCGGTGGTTGTGCCATCCCCAACCACATCATTGGTTTTGGCGGCCACTTCCCGCATGAGTTGAGCACCAGTATTTTCGTAGGCATCTTCCAGTTCGATTTCCTTGGCGATCGTCACGCCATCGTTGACAATTTGCGGTGCACCATACTTTTTCTCGAGCACCACATTGCGCCCTTTGGGGCCAAGGGTAATTTTCACAGCATCGGCAAGGGCATTAATTCCGCGTTCGAGCGATCGCCGGGACTCTTCATGAAATGCAACTAACTTTGCCATCGGTGGCTATCCTTTAATAACTTGGAGATTAGAATTGAGGAACTGCAAACTTCGCAGACTGCAAGCCAATGTTCACGATACTCTGGAGCAGTGTCTCAGGGCAATACGAGAAGATGTGGGGGATTCCGCACTTGCTGGCATGTACTGGCAACACATAAACAAGCTTCTTAGCCATGACTAACCGTCGGCTCAATCAAGAACCAGGTCTTCTTGTACGTCACCTTAACGCGTGGCATTGCCATTGCAGCGGCCAAGGAGTATTTTCTCCGCGGCAAGGGGGACAAGACTGGCAAATTGGTGAGCCCCAGGTAGATGTGATTGCTGCTCAGCCGCAGCGTTCCCCTGGGGAAATACGAGCCTTTACCCTGCAATTGCTGAATCGCGATCGCCAGCTCAATGGACTGCCGCCCCTTGGCGCCAATCAGGGGATGCTCAACCGCCAATACTTTAGCCATACCAATCTCAAGGGACAATCGCCAATGGATCGCTTTATCGCCCTAGGGGGTCGCGGTGGCGTCGGTGAAAATATCAGGCAGCAGCAGGGTACCCCCGGATTGGTGCTCAACGATCCGCTCATTGAGCGCTGTCAAAACGGTTGGAGGGATAGTGAAGGGCACCGCCCAAATATCCTTCGGCCTGAATTTACCCGTTTTGGTTTTGGCATTGCTTTAAATTTAGTAAGGGAAATTTAGTAGGGGACAAGGTCCATGCTGTACCAATGTTTGCACTGCCACCCCAGTAAGAGGAGCAAAACTTGGTAAAGAGATCGAAGACTGTCAATGTAATTAAAGCTAGTCACATGAGCCATGGTCACTGAAGAAATGTACGTTGTCCTTGAATCCACTACCAGCGATGAGACCTTTCTCACGCCCATGGAACTACAGGCCAAGCTGATTGAGTACTTGACAGGAACAGAGGTTTCCCTCTCACCAGATCTTTTGGCCTTGCCTGATGTGGAAAGTCGTGCCCAGTACCTTATGACGACGGGTTGCGAACTGCAATTGGCCAATGGTGGCTACCTCCAGTGGTACGCCGTGCGTTTAGAAAAATAATTGTTACACAGGGTTACGAAACTCCTGCTCGGAAAATTCCGTTCTAATATAGATAAGGCTCTTAGCCCAATCAAGGGTTCAGACGATTATTTATTCTTTCTTGATGTCCAAATCCTCAGGAATATCAGGGTAACACGACTGTGGCCGATCGCCGTCGTCAACAAAAGAAAAAGCAACAAATGACCTATAGTTGGCCGTTGGCAGGCACCTATCAGGCCCTCAGCTCTGCATCGGTGGATTTGATCTGGCGCAAAGTGGTGAATTTGGCTGATGTGTCGTGGCATCCCTTGATTTTGCGCACCAATGTGCCCTACGGACTTGTACCGAAGCCGGGGTTTATTTTCCAAGCAATGACCCGTTGGATTCCTTGGCCGATTCAGATTTTTGTCGAACGGGTATCACCAGGGAAACTGTTGAGTATTCGCATTTTGGTTTTGCCGGGAGTAGAGGAACGGGTGACCTATCGTTTAGAATCGACGGTCTGTGGCAGTCAGATTTCCTGCTCAGTGATGCTGCGGGGCTGGCTGGCTCCCCTGATTTGGTCCCTGATTCGCGACTATGCGGCAGTGTTGGCCGCCCGTTTGGCGATCGCCGCTGAGAAGGAACCCCCCTCTGCCAAGCCCCCCATTGATCCCTGTTTAGATTTTTAGACTGACGAGAGAGAATTCTATGCTCAGCGCTAGCGATCGCGTTCGTGTTCTCAGTGAAGCCCTTCCCTACCTCCAAGCCTTTGCTGGGCGCACCTTTGTCGTCAAATACGGCGGCGCCGCCATGAAGGAAGAGCAGCTCAAAGATTCCGTGATTCGCGATATTGTCTTTCTCTCCTATGTGGGGATTCGCCCGGTGGTGGTCCATGGGGGTGGCCCAGAGATCAATACTTGGCTGGCCAAGCTCAACATTGAACCGCAATTCAAAAATGGGCTGCGCGTCACCGATGCCGCGACGATGGATGTGGTGGAGATGGTCTTGGTGGGCCGCGTCAACAAAGAAATTGTCACCCTGATCAATCAGGCGGGCGGGCAAGCGGTGGGGCTGTGTGGCAAAGATGGCAATCTTATTCGTGCCCGCGCCCAAGGGGAAGAGAGCATTGGCTTTGTGGGGGAAGTGCAGGGGGTGGATACCCGTGTGATTACAGCGCTGGTGGAGAAAGGATATATTCCTGTCATCTCCAGTGTGGCTGCCGATGATACTGGCCAAGCCTACAACATCAATGCCGATACGGTTGCTGGCGAGATTGCAGCGGCCTTGGGGGCCGAGAAGCTGATTTTACTGACGGACACCGCCGGTATTTTACGGGATTATCGCGACCCCAGTACCCTTATTTATCGCCTGGATATTGCCGAAGCGCGGCAACTGATTAAAGAGGGGGTTGTCTCGGGGGGCATGATTCCTAAAGTCACCTGCTGTGTGCGATCGCTCGCTCAAGGCGTGAAAGCAGCACACATTATTGATGGCCGAGTGCCCCACGCCCTGTTGCTGGAAATTTTTACCGATTCGGGGATTGGCTCGATGCTAGTGGGTTCCCATGCAGCCTATGATAGCGCCTTCAGTGGTTGAAACTTTTTGCATGAAAAAGGGCGTCCTCAGGTATAACGAGGATGTTTTAGTGTAAGCGCCTATTACTCATGAAAGTATTCTCTTTAATTTTAATGAGTAGCGGCTTAGCCCCTAGCCTGACACTGCTGGCTCGCGCCATTCCCCAACCCTACCCCCAAGTGGCTGTGAATAGTTTTATGGATACCTGCATTGAGCGTGGCCGGCGATCGGTTCCCTTTGTACCCCGTTCAGTGATGAGTAACATTTGTCAGTGCTCCATCAGCTATATTCAGGAGCGGGTCAGCTACGCCGATTTTCAAGCCCTTGATCCCAATGGTGGCCAACCCCAATCCCGTCGCCAGCAGCAGGCGCAGCGTGTTTTAGATGAGAGTGTCAACTATTGTGTGCGGCGGCAATTTGGCGGCTAGGCACTTTTTGACAGGAAGTAACGTCCTTGAAATTCAGCTTGAGCTTGCGATCGCCCACAGCCAAGGCCAGCCTTTGTGCTAGATTGGGCGTAGGCTAAAGGGTTGAAAATTTAGGACGAATCATATGGGAATCACACACCGCACGCTCGTTGTCAGTACGACAGTGGTCATGACGGCATTGGTTGCTGTCACGGGTGCGGGTCTTCACTTGTCCCGTAGCCTAGCGGGTTTTCGCCAAAGTCCGAAGGAACTGGTGGATGAAGTGTGGCAAGTCATTGACCGTGAATACGTTGATGCCACCTTCAATGGCAATGATTGGCGTGCGGTGCGGCGGGAATTTCTCTCCCGCAACTATACCAAACCCGAAGAGGCCTACAAAGCGGCGCGGGAAATGCTAGAAAAGCTCAATGATCCCTATACTCGCTTTATGGATCCCGAGCAATTTCGATCCATGCAAATTGAAACCTCTGGTGAACTCACGGGGGTAGGTATCACAATTACACAGGACGAAAAGACAAAAGAGATCACGGTTGTTTCTCCCATTGAAGGGAGTCCAGCTGCTGAGATGGGCTTAATGGCTAAGGATGTGATCCTAAAAATTGACGGCAAATCTACCAAGGGCATGGATCTCAACCAAGCAGTCGGCATGATCCGTGGACCTGTGAATACAAAAGTGCGCCTGACGATCCGGCGGGGCGATCAAATCCTGAACTATGAGATTACTCGTGCCCGTATTGAAATTCATCCTGTGCGCTACAGCCTGCGCCAAACTCCCCAAGGACGGGTGGGCTATATTCGCCTTGTCACCTTTAGCTCCAATGCAGCAGCGGAAATGCGCACAGCCATCCGTGAGTTAGAAAAGCAAGGTATTGAAGGCTATGTTCTAGATTTACGCTCCAATCCGGGCGGTCTCCTCTTTGCCAGTGCTGAAATTGCCCGCATGTTTCTCAAGCAGGGGGATATTGTCTCTACGGTCAATCGCCAAGGGGAAGCAGAACGCTTACGCGCTGGTCGCGGCTTCCTGACCGATAAGCCCCTGGTGGTACTCATTGATGGCGGGTCTGCCAGTGCCAGTGAAATCCTCGCGGGTGCCCTACAGGACAATGGCCGTGCCGTATTGGTGGGAACGCGCACCTTTGGTAAGGGCTTGGTGCAGTCGGTCCAGCCGGTGGGAGAAGGGGCAGGGATTGCGGTGACGATCGCTAAATACTTTACCCCCAGTGGCCGTGATATTAACAAGAAGGGCATTGAACCCGATGTTGAAGTTACGCTCACGGCGCAGCAGCGGGAGCAACTCACGCGCGATGACATTGCCACTGATCGCGATCCCCAATTTATGCGGGCGCTAGCGGTTCTCAATGAACGCATCCTAGCGGAGCGGCGCAATACTCAATCGGCACTCCCTGCTCAGCCCGCCAATCCTTAGAGTGCGGTGATGACTGTGGCCGACCGTCGCCGACAAGCCCAGCAGGTATTGTTCTTGGCGCTAGGGGTAAATGTCGCCCTGACCGTCATCAAGGCTGTTGTTGGGGTTCTCAGTCAGTCCTTGAGTTTACAAGCCGATGCTCTACACAGTCTGACCGATGCCGGTAGCAGTATCTTGGGCTTAGTGGCTATGCAGTGGGCGAATCCCCACCCTGATCGCGATCATCCCTACGGTCACCAAAAGTTTGAAGCCCTCGGTGCAGTGGGGATTGCTGCCTTTTTGGGCATGGTCTGCTTTGAGATTTTGCAAAGTGCCGTTGAACGCCTTTTACATCAAACCCATACTGTAACAATTACAGGGGCAGAACTCTGGATTGTGATCTTGGTTCTCGGCATCAATATTGGCCTCACCCTCTATGAGCACCATATGGGGCATCGGCTTAAAAATTCTGTTTTAATTGCCGACGCCAAGCATACCCTGAGCGATGTGTGGACAACCGTCATTGTGCTTTTAGGGCTGATTGGCGTCTGGACCTTCAACTGGGATTGGTTGGATGTGGTGCTGGCATTTCCAGTGGCCGCTCTTGTGTTTTGGAGTGCGTGGGAAGTTCTCAAAGGTAATATTCCTTGGCTGGTGGATGCGGTGGCGATCGCTCCCGAAGCCATCCATGAGCTAGTGATGACCGTGCCCGGTGTAGTTAATTGCCACGACATTAGCTCACGGGGGATGGTGGGGCGGCAAGTATTTATTGAGATGCACTTAATCGTGGAGGCGGAAGATATTCCCACGGCCCATGACATTACTGAGCAAATTGAAGCCCTACTGCAGGAGCGCTACGGACCGGCTCGCATCGTCATCCACATTGAACCCCCAGACTACCAATCGAGTCAGATCAGCGTTTCCTAAGAATTTTATTAGTTAGAATCTGTAGAATTTTATTAGTTAGAATCTGTTTGCAGCCAGGATCACTAGGGAGGGCTATTGCAGATGTACGATTGCATTGTTGTTGGTTCAGGGCCTGCAGGGGGTGCGGCTGCCTATCACTTGGCAAAGCGGGGGCGACGGGTTTTGGTGCTGGAAAAGGAGGCGCTGCCGCGCTATAAGCCCTGTGGGGGTGGTGTGTCACCCCAAGTGCAATCCTGGTTTGACTTTGACTTTAGTCCGGCCATCTCTTTGAAAGTGACGCAAATGGTCTGTACATGGCAGGGGGAAGAGCCTCAACTTCTGGAGTTTTCACCAGAGCAGCCAATGTGGATGGTGCGCCGGGATGTTTTTGACTACTTCTTAATTCAACAGGCCCAGCGACAGGGAGCAGAGTTGCGCCCTCAAACCCCCGTAACGGGTCTGACATGGGGGGGCGATCGCTGGCGGGTACACACTCCCGCAGGGGATTTTACAGCTCAGTACCTGATTGGCTGTGACGGTGCCAAAGGCTCGATGGCCAAGTGGCTCGGATTTAGGAATCGTCAGCAGCGGGTGGGAGCAGCGATTGAGATTGAAGCAGCGATGCCTGATCATTCCCTCACGGCAGCCCACTTTGACTTTGGTCGCCTCCACAATGGCTATATTTGGAACTTTCCCAAACGCGATGGCTACTCTATTGGGGTAGGCACAGTGGCCTTGGGGCGTAAGCAAAACCTGCGGGCGATCGGGGCAGAGTATGCTGAAACCTTTGGAGTTGATTTCAATCAAGTCAAGGTCTATGGCCACCCTCTCTACTGTTGGCAGCAGCACCAACGCCTGCATACCCAAAATGCTCTCCTGGCTGGCGAAGCTGCCTGTGTTGTTGATCCATTTACTGCCGAGGGCATTCGCCCCTCTCTGTTGACTGGGATGTTGGCTGCCCACGCCATCGATCGCGCCCTCAGTGGCGATCCAGAAGCCCTTGCCAATTACTCGCAGCAAGTACAGCAGGAATGGGGCGCCGATATGATCTGGGCAAAGCGGCTCTCCACCCTTTTTTATCGGATGCCCCACACTGCCTATGACCTCGCCGTCAAGCGTTTAAGTGCTCGACAGCGGATGGGGCAAATTTTCTGTGGCCAATTACGCTACCGCGATGTGGCAGCCAATGGCCTGAAATTGTTGACATCGAGCTTTAGGCTGCCTGGGGTTCGACGCTAATGTTGGTCAGGCATGTTGGTCATGTAGGTGAGTAGCTGCTCAAAAAGCCTTGGAGACGTTGCCCCCTATAATGTTGGTGCAGCCCAACTTAGGAACATTACTGGTGAACAGTCCCATTGAGCAGCGCAAGGCCGAGCACCTCAAGCTTTGTATTCAAAGTGATGTCAATCATCAAGAAGTCACGACCGGTTTCGAGAAGTATCGCTTTCGCCATTGTGCCCTGCCCGAACTGGACTTTGCCGAGATTGATCTGAGGGTTGAGTTTCTTGGCTGGCGGCTGGCAGCACCCCTGCTGATTTCCTCCATGACCGGTGGCACACCCCAAGCCGGAGAAATCAATCGCCGTTTAGCACGGGTGGCGCAGCAAAAGGAAATTGTCATGGGTGTAGGATCCCAACGGGTGCTGCTGGAGCATCCGGAGGTGGCAACCACGTTTGCGATTCGCAGGGAGGCACCCACCATTCCTCTGTTGGCTAATCTTGGCGCAGTGCAGTTGAACTATGGCTGTGGCGTTAGTGAATGCCAAAAAATTATTGACCTCTTAGAAGCGAATGCCCTGATTTTGCACTTGAATCCGCTGCAAGAGGCCGTGCAAACCGGGGGCGATCGCAACTTTAAGGGATTGTTAACGAAAATTGGCGTCCTTTGTCGTTCCCTACCTGTGCCCGTGATTGTCAAGGAAGTCGGCAATGGTATCAGTGCTGATGTAGCCAAGCAATTGGTGGATGTGGGTGTAGCGGCCATTGATGTGGCGGGGGCAGGGGGAACCTCTTGGGCAAAAGTGGAAGCAGCGCGTGCCCAAGATGCCCGTCAACAGTTCCTCGGAGACACCTTTGCTGAATGGGGTATTCCTACAGCTCGCTGCCTTGAGCAAATTCACACTGCCCTACCAGATACGCCCCTGATTGCCTCCGGTGGACTGAAAAATGGCATTGATGTAGCCAAAGCCTTGGCCCTTGGTGCAGGTCTTGCCGGTTTAGCTCGCCCCCTTTTGCAGGCAGCCCATGAATCAGAGGAAGCACTGGCTCAACGCATTGACTTTATCCTTGAGGAATTGAAAACCGTGCTATTTTGCACCGGCAGTGCCACCCCCCAAGCTCTCTATCAGCGCCGCTGTCTCGAAAGGATCTAGCGAGGCTCTTCAAGGATCGTGCGCAGCCACGGCGGTGGATCCGGAATGGGATTGCCCAATCGCTCCAACAGTGTCCATGCCAAAATGTGCACGACTAGGGCATAAACCGTGGACTGGAAAAAGACCAGCAGTAGTGCCACGACTTGGATCAAGGTCACCGTTGGCTCCAGCAGCAAATTTAGATTGACCAGTACCCAATCAATAAAATTCGTGACCTGCTGATTGAAGTAAATCCAGAGGTTTTCCCCCAGGAGAATGGACACAAGACTAATCTGAAAGAAAAATCCTGCCGTGCCAATCACTGCCCCACTGAGGATGGAGCGTCCCCAGCCCGCTTTTTTTGCCCAGCAGCCGCCAAAAATGACCCCCATAATGCCGTGGGGCAAGAGAAATTGCAGACTGCGGGGTGGCCCCATCAAAACGGAAAGGAGCAACGCACTCACAATGGCCGCCATCCACGCGGCGCGGCGATTCCAGCGTAAGTAAACCAACGCAATGGGAATCGGAAAAAACAGGCGCAGGACTGGGCCAACCGGTAAATAAAAGTTAACCACCCAGAGCAGGGCAGCGGTACTGGCCAGGAAGGCCGTTTCCGTAATGACGAGGGTACGCTGAATTTGCGATCGCCCCACGCTTTGGCTCTTCTCAGGGGGCACAAGGGCTTCGATGTCGGGAAAATCATCCTCTAGGGAATCCGTCGGGTTCATTGATTGCAGATAGCCTTTTTTCTCTACACTTTAGCAAGCTTTACTGCCGGCCCTCAAACTGGGTATCGCTCCCCGAAAAATCCTTTGCTGAAAGTTAGAATCTGGGTAGAGTTTTTATCAAATTTGTATGTTCCTATGTGTCGTCTTTATGCCTATATGGGGCGCAAAACGTCCCTTGCCCATGCCCTAGTAGATGCTCCCCATTCCCTGTTGGTACAAAGTTATCAACCCCGCGAAATGACGGCCGGACTCTTGAATGCAGATGGCTTTGGGGTGGGCTGGTATGCTGCCCGCCAAGATGTGCTCCCCTTTCTGTATCGGCAAACAATACCCATGTGGCATGACATCAACTTTACTGAGCATTTAAGCCGCTACATTGAATCTGCCTGTTTTTTGGCCAATGTCCGCAGTGCCACACCGGGGCAAGCGGTGCAGATGACGAATACCCAACCCTTTCGCTGGGGACGCTGGCTGGGGATGCACAATGGCTTTATCGACAACTTTCGCCAAACCCTCTACCGCCCAATGCGCGATCGCCTGTCGGATATTTGTTACAACATTGTTGAAGGCTCGACGGATTCTGAACATCTCTTTGCCCTCTTTTGCAATGAATTGCTGTTGAATCCGCAATTGTCACCGGTGATGGTTCTGCGGCAAACACTGCAAATCGTTTTTTCCCTAGCGCAGGCAGCGTCTACCCGTGTCAGTGCCGCCATAATTCTCACCGATGGTCTGTATATTCTCGCCAGCCGCTGCTCCCAGGGCACACCACCCCCCACCCTGTACTGGAGTCAGGATGCCGAGAAAATTCAACTCACCTCAGAACCTGTAGATCCTCAAACGGAGTGGTATCCTTTACCAGAAAATAAATTGCTGTTGCTGAGTTTGCAGAGTGAACCAGAAATTTACGCCTTCTGAGACTTCGACCCACTGGCATCCCTTTGATCGGGAAGTTTTTTGGCAAGCCTTTCAAAACCAGCGGCAATTTACGCTCCAATTAGTTGCCCAGTTGAGCGAGGTAATTCTTTGTGCTCAGCCCCATCCCCTCTATAGTCCCGTGGGCTGGCATTTGGGACACATTGGTTATACGGAGGCCTTTTGGCTATTACCTGAAGATTCCGGTTTCAGGGATCGCGATCGCTATTGGTATGCCGCCGATGGCCGACCTAAGGTGGAGCGGCAGCACTTGCCACCACGACGCCTGAATTACTCGGCGTACCTCGCAGCGATTCGCCGCCGCACGGGCGATCGCCTCCACTGCCTGAGCGACACGCAATGGCAACAGGAAGCCCGTCTCTGGTGGTGGATTTTGCAGCATGAAGCCCAGCACAGTGAAACAATGCAAATGGTGCTGGCGATGCAGGGGATCTTTGCCACGTTACCCCCTAGCCTATCGCTGCCACCGGAATCGCCAGCGGATTCCCGCTGGTCGAGTTATGCCGTTGGCAGTGCAACGACCTCTTGGCCCTGGATAACGAGCAGCCGAGTCCAGTGGGTGGCGAAACTGCTCCCCTTTACGATTGATGCGGCACCGGTGACGTGGCGCGAATTTCTCGCCTTTGTTGAAGCGGGGGGTTATCAGCGGCGGGAATGGTGGTCCAGCAGCGGCTGGGAATGGCGCGCAGCAGAGGAAATTACCTCGCACCGTTTTACCCCATCCCCGAGAACTTGGATCTCCCCATGTGGGGACTCAGTTTCTACGAAGCAGAAGCCTACGGCCGCTTCCCAGGGCAAACGCCTCCCCAGTGAACGGGAATGGGAAATTGCTGCCCAGCAGGGCCTCTTGAATCGCGGCTACGTGTGGGAGTGGACCCAAAGTCCCTTTGCCCCCTATCCCGGCTTCCAGAGCTATCCCTACCGTGGTTATTCTGCCCCCTACTTTGATGGCGAGCATTTTGTCCTCAAGGGGGGCAGCCACTGGACGCGCCCCATTCTCAAGCGGCCCTCATTTCGCAATTGGTATAGCCGCACCACCCGTGAAGTGTTTGCCGGAGCACGCTACGTTCACCAAGAAAATTTGATTTTTCAGTGAAGAAAGTTTGAAAAGGGGGTCAAATGATCCGCGAGATACCCCGAACTTTCTACACTGGGGAAAATAGTCTGGAAGGTAGAGATGTCGATCGCCGAGGAGTTCCGCCAACTGCAAACGCGGCTCTTGGAGTGCTGGGACGGAACAGAAACTTTTATTCCGGAACTGCCCAGAGGTCCCGGCGGCATTGAGCGCGATATTGTGGTGGTGCCTTCCCTCAGTTTTCCCCAACCGGAGCTAGGCAAGATCACAGGCTACACCTACTACGAGGAGCGGCAGCTTTATACGCTGATCCAGTTGCGCAATCCGCGTACCCGCATGATCTATGTCACATCCCAGCCCCTGCATCCCAGTATTGTGGATTACTACTTAGATTTACTGCCGGGGGTGCCCAGTTCCCATGCCCGCGATCGCCTGCTCTTGCTGGCCACCTACGATCGCTCCGATAAACCCCTCACCGCAAAAATTTTAGAGCGACCTCGCCTCTTGGAGCGTATTCGTCAAGCCCTGCGTCCCAACCAAGCCTACATGGTGTGTTTTAACTCCACCCCTTTGGAGCGGGAACTGGCGGTACGCTTAGGTGTTCCCCTCTACTCTACGGATCCGGATCTCCTTTATTGGGGAACCAAGGCCGGCAGCCGAGAACTGTTTGCAGCAGCGGGAATCCTCCACCCAATTGGCAGTGGCTTTTTGCAGGGGGTGCCAGAACTGGTGCGGGCGATCGCTCATCTACAGGAAAAATGCCCTGAAGTGCAACGGCTGGTGGTGAAACTCAATGAAGCCTTTTCTGGTGAAGGCAATGCTCTCCTCGACCTTCGCCCACTGCGCCCCTTGGGCAGCCCCCATACCCCCGATCATCTCCAGCGGATTGAAAATAGCCTAGGGGACATGGTCTTTCAAGCTCCCGATGAAACTTGGGCCTCCTATCGGCAGCGGTTTACAGCTCTGGGGGGGATTGTCGAAGCCTTTGTTGAAGGGACAGTCAAGCGATCGCCCAGTGTCCAAGGGTGTATTACCCCCAAAGGCAGTGTTGAAATTGTTTCAACCCATGAACAGTTACTCAATGCCCCCACAGGTCAAATTTTTATTGGCTGTGAATTTCCTGCCCATGCCGACTATCGCCAGCAACTGCAACAACTGGGGCAAAAAGTAGGGAGGTACTTGGCACAGCAGGGAGTGATCGGCTGTTTTGGTGTGGATGTTGTTGCAACCCAAACAACAGAAGGTTGGGCGCTTTATGCCATTGAAATTAACCTGCGCAAAGGCGGTACGACGCACCCCTTTATGACCTTAAAATTTCTCACCGATGGCCACTATGAGCTAGCCTCTGGACTGTTTTACAGCAAGCACCGCCGTCCTAAGTATTACATTGCCTCCGATAACCTCTGCCAGCCCCACTATCGCGGCCTCTTGCCCAATGATCTCTTGGATATGATTGCTCGCTACCATCTGCACTTTGACTCCAGTACCGAAACGGGCACCGTCTTTCACCTCATGGGGGCACTTTCGGAATTTGGTAAGCTCGGACTCGTCAGTATTGGCAACACCCCCGAAGAAGCCCAAGCCATCTACAATCAGACGATTGGCGTTCTCGATGCTGCGGCGCTATAGGGACCCAATGTGCCTACCCCCCGCATAGACAGGGGTTTGAGAATCTCGCTAGAATTGGCAACGTTCACTGTGAAGAGCAGCCTGTAGGGAAAATCCAGTGCAAGTCTGGTGCTGTGCCGCAGCTGTGATGGGGAACTCCCCTCAGCCAGAATGCCTACTTGCTGTCGTTCACTCTATTTGCCTGCGTCGCACGGGCATGGAGTTTCAACGTGGTTGTTACGCTTAACGATTCCATTCTCAATCCCCTTGGTTTTAGTCTCGATTTACCCCCTCTCCCCCAGCCGCGACCCCTCTTGCTCATTGGTCATGGCACGCGCGATGCTGAAGGTCGGCAAGCATTTTTGGACTTTGCCCAAGTCTATTATCAACTGGATTCCTGTCGGCCTGTTTTTCCCTGTTTTCTGGAGTTAACCGAACCTTCGATTTTTGAGGTTCTGAGCCAATGTGCGGCCGCAGGTTATACCGATTTGTCAGTGCTGCCGATTTTGCTCTTTGCCGCTCGCCACAATAAATTTGATGTGACGAACGAGTTGGATCGGGCGCGGCGGGCTTTTCCGCAGTTGCGCTACCACTATGGCCGCCCCTATGGCCTTGCCCCAGAAATCTTGACCCTCTGGCGATCGCGCCTCGAACTACTGGACTTCCCGGAATTTAACCCCCAAGGCATTGGCCGTGAAGAAACCGTTCTCTTAATAGTGGGACGCGGCTCCAGCGATCCCGATGCCAATGGCGATGTCTTTAAGCTAGCCCGTATGCTCTGGGAGGGCAGTGGCTACCAAACGGTTGAAGTATGCTTCATTGGCATCACCCATCCTCGCCTACCCGAAGGGTTTGCGCGCGCGAATCTTCACCGCCCCCGCCGCGTGATTGTCCTGCCCCACTTCATGTTTACAGGGGCACTTGTCAAGAAAATCTATGCCCTCACCGCAGACGCCCAAGCCGCCTATCCCAATGTTGAATACGTGAACCTGCCGGAAATTGGCTTGCATCCGCAACTGTTTTATCTAACGCGGCAGCGGGAAATGGAGACCCATGGGGGACAGGTGGCCATGAACTGTGAAACCTGCAAGTTCCGCTTGGTGGCAGGCCATGGCCATCATCACCACCATCCCCATCATCATGATCATGAGCACCACTCCCACAGCCATGATCACGGGGGTCACCACCATCACCATGGATCAAGCGTGGACTTAGATCACTTGCCCAGTTATCACCAACGCATTTGGCAGGTTCCGTGACCGACTGCCGAGAGCGATCGGAGGCAATGCGGGACTTCCTGCTGAAAAGGCGAGCCATTGCTTCCCAGCGAAAATGTTAGAGTTAAAATAATTGATACTCTTTCGCAAGCTTGCATGGGGCTCGTCTATGCGCATTAAATATCCTCCCCAGACCGTTGATCGGGTGTTAATTTTCGATACCACATTGCGGGACGGTGAACAGTCTCCAGGTGCCTCCCTGAATGTGGAGGAAAAACTGACGATCGCCCGTCAACTGGCTCGACTGGGGGTGGATATTATTGAGGCGGGTTTTCCCTTTGCCAGCCCTGGCGACTTTGAAGCGGTGCAGCGGATTGCTGAAGTTGTCGGCACAGAAACGGGACCAGTGATTTGTGGTTTGGCGCGGGCCACCCGCCAAGATATTGAAGCCGCCGCCAAGGCCCTCAAACCCGCCTACTATCCTCGCATTCACACGTTTATTGCCACCTCCGATATTCACCTGGAGTACAAGCTCAGGAAAACCCGCGCTGAAGTACTGGAAATTGCGCAAGAAATGGTGGCCTATGCCAAATCTTTTGTGGATGATGTGGAGTTTTCCCCAGAGGATGCTGGGCGTTCAGATCCGGAGTTTCTCTATGAAGTCCTAGAGCGGGTCATTGATGCCGGTGCAACGACAATCAATATTCCCGACACCGTGGGGTACACCACCCCCGCCGAGTTTGGTGCCCTGATCAAAGGCATTAAGGAAAATGTGCCCAATATCGATCGCGCCGTCATTTCGGTTCATGGTCATAATGACTTGGGTTTGGCGGTTGCTAACTTCCTGGAAGCGGTGAAAAATGGCGCCCGGCAACTGGAGTGCACCATTAATGGCATTGGTGAGCGTGCGGGGAACGCCGCCCTTGAGGAATTGGTGATGGCACTCTATGTGCGGCGGCAGTACTTCAATCCTTTTCTAGGTCGCCCGCCCGAATCAGAGGAACCCTTGACGAATATCAACACCCGTGAAATTTATAAAACCTCCCGCTTGGTCTCAAACCTAACGGGGATGCTGATTCAACCCAACAAAGCGATCGTTGGTGCCAATGCCTTTGCCCACCAATCGGGGATTCACCAAGATGGTGTCCTCAAGCACAAACAAACCTATGAAATTATGGATGCCCAACTGATTGGCCTTGCCGATAACCAAATTGTCTTGGGCAAGCTCTCTGGCCGTAATGCCTTTGCCACCCGCCTACGGGAATTGGGCTTTGAACTCAGTGAAACGGAACTCAATAAAGCCTTTTTGCGCTTTAAGGATCTCGCCGACAAGAAAAAAGAAATCACCGACTGGGATCTGGAGGCGATCGCCAAGGATGAAACCCAAGGGATTGATCTGCGGGGCTATCAACTGCAATTTGTCCAAGTTTCCTGTGGCGATCATGCCCGCCCAACAGCAACGGTTACCGTGCGTACCCCCAGTGGTGAAGAGTTGACCGATGCCGCCATTGGCACAGGGCCGGTGGACGCTGTTTATCGTGCCATTAACCGTGTGGTGCAAATTCCCAATCGCCTTATTGAATACTCGGTGCAATCGGTGACTGCTGGCATTGATGCTATCGGTGAGGTGACGATTCGGCTACAATACGAGGATCGCATCTACTCTGGCCATGCCGCCAACACGGATATTATTGTGGCTTCTGCCCAAGCCTATATGAATGCGCTGAACCGCCTCTACCGGGGTCTTGAACAACGGGCGCTACATCCCCAAGCGTAGCTTATGCCAGAGTCCACCACTGCTAAGCCCTTGGAAGCCAATGGCGTCTATTTATGCCCCGTCTGCCGCCACGGGCAAATTACGCCGATGGTACTGATGGATACCTATGCCTGTAACTTTTGCCGCCATATTCTCAGCTTAGATTTTGATCGTCAAACAGCGCGGCTCGAAGATAGTGCCATGCCATTTCGCTGGCAGTGGACGGGTACCAACTGGCGATCGCTCAACACGCCCCCCGTTAGCCTCACCTATACGGCTATGATCCTGGCAATTTTGCTGGTAACCTTGCCTCCCGCCTTAATTTGGTTGGGCTATCAACTTTTTCCCCCCCTGAGTAGTGACTCATGTGCCTATTGGTTTCCCCTCTTTTGGGTGGCTCTGACCTTTTTTGCGCACACACTCATTGTTCTGCGAGTGTTTGCTGGGCTGTTGCCCACGCCTTTTTGGCGGCTTCCCTTTGGGCAGCGTTCCCTTTAATTTTAGCCACTGGCACTAACTTAGAAGGTACTAACTTAGAAGGTAAGGGCAAGGGCACTGAGCGATGCCTAGGGGTAACGAAGCCGAGATTGAGCGGAAGATAGTCCTACCTTTGTTAAAGGCATGGAGCTACACATCTTCAAACTATTGGATCAAGCCAAAGCTAGGGAATGGCTATCCCGATTTTCTAATTTGCTTGCCTCTGGCGGGCGATCGCTCCTTCAATTACCTTGTTATTGAGGTCAAATCTGCAAATGAGTCAAGGCTCAGCGGTCAGCAGCAACTGCGGGGATATATGACAGCAGCTCAAGCGGTTTTTGGCCTCCTAATTAATGGTAAAGATTACCAACTCTTTTATCAAAATCCCCTAAAAAAGCCCCTGTGCCAAATCAAGTGCGCCGCCGGCCAGTTGGATCGAAAAAGCATTCAAAAACTGACCAAGGTACTGCACCGCAATGCTGCTGCAGCGATCGTGAGCCTCTTAACCCAAGAGCAACTCAAGGTTTATCATCACTTTGAAAAAGTATTGCAAAAAAAATTTGCTTTTCCCTTAACCTATCCTCAGGGAAATTCAAATTCCATGATTATTACTGTCTTTAATCATAAAGGGGGAGTGGGGAAAACAACCCTTACCCTAAACCTAGGTGCTGCCTTTGCTGCCATGGGCAAGCGCGTGCTACTCATTGATATTGATCCGCAGTCGAATCTGAGCATTGGTTTAGGCATTGATCCCCTGAAGGATATTGAGGATCAAGGCAGGAAAGACATCGTTCACCTCCTCTTAGAACCAAAGGTCACCCTCGAGGAAGTCGTCTATCGAAAGCGTTGGGACAATCTCCGCTTAGACGTTGTCCCCTCCCACATTCGCCTCGCAGACCAAGAACCCGACCTGATTAGGACAATAGATATCGATCGCGTCCTGCAAAGAAAGCTAAGAAACCACCCCTACGATGTCATCCTAATTGATCCACCCCCTGCCTTCGGTAAAGTCAATGCCATTGCTTTGATGGCTTCCCATGGGGTTCTGATTCCGATAGAATTCGCCCCTTACCCCATACGGGCGATTGAGTATGTCTTGGCGCGCCTAGAAGCCTTCAGACCTGTAATGGATAACCCGCCGCGGCTTCTGGGTATTGCCGTTAATAAGTACGATCGCAAGAACTCTGCTGTCAATGCACAGATGCAAGAGAGGCTGCAGGGTATCCTTGGGAGAGTAGCTCGCGAGTATGCCGTCGTTTGTAATCTCTTGCCTAAAGACACGTGGATTCCTAAGCGCGCTGCTATAGAAAAAGCAACAGATTTACAGCAACCCATATTTAGCAGAAATCTATATACGGAATTATCAAGAGCAGATCAAGAATCAATTGATGAGCTAACGGCAACATTTGAAAATTTGGCGCGCCATCTTTCCACTGAAGCAGTTGCACAGCATGAGTAAATCCAACAGACTCTCAAGGTACCTTGGTCTATACGATGTGCATCAGGGTCAGGTGCACATTGATCTCCTGAAAGTTCCCGCTGACTATCCCCAAGAGCTACTGTATGTTTCACCAACCTTGATCCGTGAGGATCTAGAAAAGTACCAGACCAACCTGATTCCCCTAATTATTCGCTCAGTCACCACCCAGGCAGGGGATGTAGAGTACGAAGTTGTCTTTGGCAAGGAAGTTGTGGACTTTGCTCGGGAATTGGGAATTAAGCAGTTGTGGGCCACCAGAGTTGACCTGGCGGATGACCAAGAAGTTTCAGATTTCCAAGAGCGTATCAAAATGCTGATGCAAATCAATGCCCAAGGGCATTCCTCTCAACAGGAAGGGTCCTACTTACAGTCGCCCCTGTCAGCCTCAGAATTCGCGCACATCCTCGATCGCTCTCTACAACCGCTCAAAAAACAGATAGACAGTATCCATCAAGAAATGACTGTGCAATCGCAGCAGGTGATGAATCTCTCAGAACAAATTAAAACCCTTAGCAACATCCTAGAGTCATCCCCAACCCGATCACAAAACCGGCGAAATATTCGCATCAACAGCTATAGAGATGCTGAGAGTCTTAAGAAGCGTGTTCCGGGATTGACTATCGATGAGGCTCAGGTTGTGATTGGACGCCTCGAAAGGTATAGAAACCACCAAGGGGGTAGAAAATTTCGTTCCGTTGATGAGTTGAAAGAAATCGCCCCCTCAGGCCAGTGGGATGCTCTCAGCATTTGCTTTAATTAAGCGAGTTACCGCGGGCACAGTTACTCAAGACCTTCTTCTAAAGCTCTAAAGTGGGAGGGATGGCAATTTGCGGATTATCCGTGACAACCACCCGTGCCAAAGTGGGGAGACAGTCTTGATCAGCGGCGAGGTAAACTGGTTCAGCATCGAGGAGCGATCGCTCGATAGGAATAATAAAAAAATAAAGTTCACCGTCAAAGCGCAGAAAGAGAGCGATCGCCCTAAGCCCGGTCTTGAACCATTCTCAGAATCGGAGCGGCGGGATTTGAACCCACGACCCCCACTACCCCAAAGTGGTGCGCTACCAAGCTGCGCTACGCCCCGTTAAGCTTTACCAGTATAACACAACTTCAAAGCACATCTAGGGGCTGATGGAAATTTTGCCCAACCATTTCAGGATCTGGGTATTCACCTGCTCAGGGGCTTCGTCTTGGGGGCAGTGGCCAACCCCTGGCAGCGCAACAAACTCCTGCCCACAGGGAAACTTAGCTAACTTCTGACCTTCATCAATCGGTTCCCAAGGATCAGCGGCACCCCAAAGGAAATAGGTGGGGCAGGTGATCTGCGGCAGTAGGTCTTCGGGTAAGGGGCCCTGGGAATAACGGACAAAGGCTAGAAAGACATCGGCAGCCCCGGCGTCTTGGGCAGGGGTGAGCAATATCTCCACTAGCTCATCGGTGACGGCGGCAGCGTTGGCATAGGCTCTCTGGAGAATGCGGCGCACAGTACGGGGTTGGGCAATTTGACGGAAAAAGAAGGTGCCAAGGGTGCGATTGGCTAAAAGTTGCTGCAGCAGGCTAGTTCCCCAGCGGCGGTACCAGGGGAGTTGCTGTCGTTTGCGCTCATGCAACTGACGCAAAGAGCAGTTGAGCAGGATCAATTGACTGACCCACGCTGGCTGGAAAACAGCTGCCTGTAAAGCGACCACACAGCCAATGGAGTTGCCAATAAGAACGGTGGGCTGGCCAATCACCTCATGGCAAAAGGCCAAAACCAAGGTTGCCCACGTCTCAAAGGTGTAGGGGATAGCTGAGGGAGCCGGTTTGGCGGAGCCACCAAAGCCCAACAAATCAATGGCATAGACCCGATGGTAAGCGGCAAGGGCAGGAATATTTTTGCGCCAATGCAAACTAGAGGCACCAAAGCCGTGAATCAGAAGTAGAGGGGTACCTTGGCTGCCTTGATACCGATAGAGAATCGGGTATCCTTGCCACTGCCATGTTTGAGAGGGGAGAGAGACAGTCATTTAGTCGGCTTGAAGAAATTGACGGTAGCGATCGCTCAACTCCTGAACAGCCCGCTGATAAAATTGCTGCCCATGCTCAGGGGTGGCCAAACTGGAATCTGCCCCCATACGACCATCGGGATAGCGGCGGCGAAAATCTGCGGCACTGTAGATGGCATGAGTGCTATTGACTTCGGGATTGAGGGGAACCCGCTTAATGGCCTCTGGGTAGAGAAATTGGGTTACTGCCACTTCACTGGGGGTGGCATGGGAACCCTCGCGATCGCCATACAATTCTCGCGCCAGTTGCATCACCGAACTACACATAAACCAGTTGGCCAATTCACAGCGCACTTGATCCGCCTCTGGAATTTGCAGATCTGCTAGGACTGCGTAGGTTTCCGCAAAGGCCGCCTTTACTGTAGCGATGTTGCCGCCGTGACCATTGATGAAAAAGAAGCGTTGAAAGCCTGCCCGTACCAAGCTCACCAAATAGTCGCGAATCACCAAAATCAACGTAGTGGGACGCAAACTAATGGTGCCCGGGAAAGCCATATGGTGTAGGGCCATACCCACCGCAATAGTTGGAGCGACCAGGGCGGCAGTGGCTTCTCCTACCCCCTTGGCGATCGCCTCAGCACAGAGGGCATCGGTGCCAATTAAGCCCATGGGGCCGTGTTGCTCGGTAGAACCCAGGGGGACAATAATCCCTTGAGAGCTGCTGAGATAGGCCTCAACCTCTGGCCAAGTCTTGAGCTGTAGTAGGGGCATCCCGCTCTCCTAGATCTAAATCACACTAAATCACATCTTCAAGAACAGCACCAGTATTGCGCCATGCCCAAAGGCCGGCGATCGCCACCAAGACCCCCATGCCCACCATCACAACCATAAGGCCAAAGAGATCCGAAAGCACCCCCGCCAACACCAAGGGCACACTGAGGGCAATATTGACAATATTATTTTGGAAGCCAAAGACCTTGCCCCGCATTGCCGCTGGCGTGCGAATTTGAATGAGGGTCTGCATGGGAATACCAATTAAAGAAGCCCCTATTCCCAATAAAACACTCAAACCAAGGCCAATCCACAGGTAATGCACAAAAGCAAAGACCAGTAAGACGACTGCCATCACCAAAAAGCCAATCAAAGGCAGGGGGCGATGATGCAATTTCTCTCCCCATTGCCCCAGAATGCCCGCCCCTAAAATCAACCCCAAGCCTGCGGCGGCCAAGAGAAAGCCAAACTGGTTGGGCCGCAAGCCAATTTCTTGGGCTAAACTGACCGCCAACACTGTCAAGGCGGCAAAGACACAATAGAGGATTGTCAACTGGAGCATGGCATTCCCAAGCAGACGATTCTGACGCAAATAGTGAAATCCCTCCTGCAGGTCTTGCCAAACATTCAGGTGGCGATCGCGCCCATGAACTGCTTCTCGGTAGCGAATCGAGGCTAAAACCAACCCCGCGATGACATACAGCGCACCGACAACAACTTCACGGGCATAGACGCCGCCTATGGCCACGGCACCACTTAGCAAGGGCTCGCCAATGGCAAATCCCACCACCAGTGACCCCATCATTGTTGTGATAAAGAGGGCATTTGCCGAGAGGAGATTTTCCTCCTTCACCAGCAGGGGAATTGCCGCCTGTTCTGCTGGGGCAAAAAATTGCGTGAGGATGGACTCAGAAAAGGCAATCAGGAGCAGCAGGGTAAACCGCTTTGGCATGAAGATCAGGGCAAAGACCAGTAGCCCCCGCAAAATATTGGTAATACTCATTAGCTCCCGCTTTGGGTAGCGATCCACAAAGGTGCCCGCCGTTGAACCAAAGAAAACTGCTGGTAGCGTATTGGCGATCATTACAGCTGAGGCCTTAGAGCCCGGCAGCTCATAGCTGGCATCGTAGGAAACCGCCAGTGTAATTAGGAGAACGAGAAAAATTTTGTCCGCCAGTTGGGAGATGATTTGACCGCCCCATAACTTGAGGAAATTCCTGTTCCGCATCAGAGCGGCAAACCCTTCTGGACGGGGCTGGGGACCAGAACTTACCATTGCTATTGCTCACCGACTATGAACACAAGTTTCCTCATCACCAAAGACCGGGGCGGGCAGCCTGAATCCAATATACCGTCACAGCCTAGGATACACGCTCTTTTTCTCACTCCCTGTTGGCCCTGTAACACGCACAAGGGGCGTAAAACTCCCTGGGATAGGCCCGTCATTGCTGGTATTGATAACACCCACCCTGTCTAGCCCCTGGTTTCTTTGATCTGGCAATGCTCTGACTATTGGGAGTGGCAGTTAACTGCACACCGGCGTCATCGGCTAGGCCAGCGCAGGAACTGGACAATGCTACCGATCAAAAGAGGACTGAAGGGATAGCCCCACTCAGTCCTGCCGTCTGACCTTTAGTTGCCTC
Organism: Thermosynechococcus sp.; assembly: GCF_025999095.1. Taxonomy (NCBI): domain Bacteria; kingdom Bacillati; phylum Cyanobacteriota; class Cyanophyceae; order Acaryochloridales; family Thermosynechococcaceae; genus Thermosynechococcus; species Thermosynechococcus sp. The sequence continues at coordinate 1,205,377 of NZ_AP024678.1, forward strand.
TAAACGGTTGCGAGTTCCACTTGGCGCCGGAAGCTGAGGCGTTCGTTCTCGCCCACATCCACTAGAATCGTATCGCCGTCGAAGAAGTCACCCCGCAGGAGGGCTTTGGCAATGGGGGTTTGCAGTTGTTTCTGGATGGCGCGTTTCAGTGGACGGGCGCCATAGACTGGGTCATAGCCCACTTCGGCCAAGAAGTCGATCGCCTTCTCAGTGAGGGACAAGGTAATTTGGCGATCGCTCAGACGTTGCTGCAACCGCTGCACCTGCAGTTGAACAATTTGCCGCAATTGATCCTTGCGTAGGCTGTGGAAGATGATAAATTCATCCACGCGGTTGAGGAATTCGGGTCGGAAGTGGGCCCGCATTGCCTCCATAACGCGGTTGTACATTTCTGTGTAGCGACTGTCATCGCCGGCTACATCGAGAATGTACTGGGAACCAATATTGCTGGTCATGATGATGATCGTGTTCTTAAAGTCCACCGTGCGCCCTTGGGAATCGGTGACGCGACCATCATCGAGAATTTGCAAAAAGATGTTAAATACATCGGGATGGGCCTTTTCGATTTCATCGAAGAGGACAACCGCATAGGGACGGCGACGAATGGCCTCCGTGAGTTGTCCCCCCTCCTCATAGCCCACATAGCCGGGAGGTGCACCGATCAGACGGGACACAGCATGTTTTTCCATGTACTCGGACATGTCAATGCGCACCATTGCCTCTTCGGTGTCGAACATAAAGGCCGCCAGGGCTTTGGCCAACTCCGTTTTACCGACACCGGTTGGCCCCAGGAAGATAAAGCTGGCAATGGGCCGGTTGGGATCCGCTAGCCCAGCCCGGGAGCGCTGAATGGCCTCCGCTACTGCTGTAACTGCTTCATCTTGACCAACCACCCGTTTGTGCAGCTCTTCTTCAAGGTGCAGCAGTTTTTGCGCTTCCGACTCCACCAGCTTGCTGACGGGGATACCGGTCCATTTGGAGATGATTTCAGCAATGTCGGCTTCTGTGACCTCATCCCGCAATAGGGAGCGACCGCCCACTTGGATTTCCTTCAGTTTCGCCTCGGCGTCGGCAAGTTGTTTCTGGAGTTCGATGAGCTTGCCGTACTTCAGTTCAGCGGCGCGGTTGAGGTCGTAGTTGCGTTCCGCTTGCTGGATTTCGATGTTGACTTTTTCGATCTCCTCTTTGATGGCTTGGAGACGGTCAATAACTTCTTTTTCCGCTTGCCACTGGGCATTGAGGCGGCTTTGCTCCTCCTTGAGGTCGGCTAGCTCTCTTTCGAGTTTCTCAAGGCGATCGCGGGAAGCAGCCGAGGTTTCTTTTTGCAGCGAGAGCCGCTCCATCTCCAATTGCAGGATTTTGCGGTCAATCTCATCCAGTTCCTCAGGTTTTGAGGTGATTTCCATTTTTAATTTGGCCGCTGCTTCATCCACCAAGTCAATGGCTTTGTCGGGCAAGAAGCGATCGCTAATGTAGCGATTGGAGAGGGTGGCCGCTGCCACCAAGGCGGTATCGGAGATTTTCACGCCGTGGTGGATCTCATAGCGTTCCTTGAGACCCCGCAAAATGGAGATGGTGTCCTCCACACTGGGTTGATCCACATAGACCTGCTGGAAGCGCCGTTCAAGGGCCGCATCCTTCTCAATGTATTTGCGGTACTCATCGAGGGTGGTGGCGCCAATGCAGCGCAGTTCCCCCCGTGCCAGCATTGGTTTGAGGAGGTTACCGGCATCCATGGCCCCTTGGGTGGCCCCTGCGCCAACAACGGTGTGAATCTCATCAATAAAGAGAATGATTTGGCCGTTGGAGTCTGTCACTTCCTTGAGGACAGCTTTCAGGCGCTCTTCAAACTCGCCGCGATATTTGGCACCGGCAATCAAGGCGCCCATATCCAGGGCAATGAGCTGGCGATCGCGCAGGGAATCGGGCACATCCCCCGCCACAATCCGCTGGGCCAGCCCTTCAGCAATAGCTGTTTTCCCCACCCCCGGCTCACCAATCAGCACTGGGTTATTTTTGGTGCGGCGTGAGAGAATCTGAATCACGCGGCGAATTTCATCATCGCGGCCAATCACCGGATCCAGTTTCCCTTGGCGAGCCAAAAGCGTCAGATCACGGCCATATTTTTCCAGTGCCGCATATTTACCCTCTGGGTTTTGATCCGTCACTTTTTGGGAGCCACGAATTTGCTGAATCGTTTCCCGCAGCACTTTTTCGGTAAGGCCAATGTCCTGAAAGAGTTTCTTGCCAAAGCGATCGTCTTGGGCAAAGGCCAACACCAAGTGCTCAATGGAGATAAACTCATCGCCAAACTGTTTGCGTGCCTCTTCGGCGCGATCGAGAAGCTTGTCGAGGCTCTGTCCAAGGTAGACGCCGCTGGGGTTGCTGATTTTTGGCTGACGGCTAATGAACTCGTCGGTCAGATCCCGAATTCGCTGCACCGAACAGCCAGCTTTTTGGAAAATTTGTGTGGCTAGTCCCTCTTGCTCTAGCAGCGACTTCATGAGGTGTTCACTTTCAATATTCTGATGGTGGGCTTGCTTGGCCAGATCCGGCGTGCGGGCGATCGCTGCCCAGGCTTTTTCGGTAAATTGATTTGGATTGGATGGTTGCATAGTTGACCCTTTGACCCCTTTTTACAGTTTATAACTATTTGTATTGTATGGATTGCAAGAAAAACCTTTTTTCGGACTTCCCTACTCTACAGGTAGAATTAGCCACCCAAGGGTAGTTCTAGCCTAGCTTTTATGCAGGGCATTGTGGGGCACAGGGATTCTTTCTTGGGGAATACCCCCAGTTTCTCTTAATATGTAAGGTGCTTTAACTTTGGCAACGCGAGCTATGACGAACTCCCCTATAACTGAGTCATCCCCCCGTCAAGAGTCCGTTCTGCGCTATGGGGTGCTGGGATCCCGTCGCCCTAGCAACTACTTTTGGGCAACAGCGGTCTCCATTGGTGGCCTTGGTTTCTTTCTAGCTGGCCTCTCTAGCTACTTGCACCGCAACCTCTTGCCCATCGGCAACCCAATTGAGTTGGTCTTTATTCCCCAAGGGATTGCCATTGGCTTTTATGGGGTGGCGGCGCTGCTGTTGGCAACCTATTTGTGGCTAGCGATCGCCTGGGATGTGGGCGGTGGCTTTAATGAGTTCAACAAAGAAACGGGCTTTGTGCGCATTTTTCGCTGGGGCTTTCCGGGCAAAAACCGCCGCATTGAGGTGAGCTGCCCCCTCAGCGATGTCCAAGCTGTGAAAATTGTCATTCGAGAGGGACTCAACCCGAAGCGGGCCCTCTACCTGAAGATTAAAGGCCGGGGTGAAGTCCCCTTGACTCGCGTGGGCGCACCCCTGCCCTTGACCGAATTGGAAACCCAAGGAGCAACGATCGCCAGCTTTTTGGGGGTTCCCGTCGAGGGATTGTGATTTTAGTCCTCGTGATCATCAAAGGGATCCGCTAGCTCCTTCGAGGGGGGGCCAAAAGAAAGGTAGATGGAGTAACCAGTCACACCAATGCAGACGGCAGCAAGAGCAATGCTAAGAACTGTTGCAGGTTCCATAGAAGCGTACTAAATGGGAGCAAGATATGCTTCTATAATATTACGAAACATTAAAACGCTGTTCATTTCGTTCAAAAAAGGAATTTATGGCACGACGGACTTGGCTCGGCGATATCCTGCGCCCCTTGAACTCTGAATACGGTAAAGTCGCCCCCGGCTGGGGTACTACTCCCTTGATGGCGGTCTTTATGGGGCTATTTTTGGTCTTTTTGCTGATCATTCTGGAAATCTACAACTCAACCCTGATCATCGATGGTGTTAACGTGAGTTGGAAAGCACTGGGATAATCCATGAACGTTTTTGGGATTGGTCTGCCGGAACTCATCGTCATTTTGGTGGTGGCACTGCTCATCTTTGGCCCGAAGAAGCTGCCGGAAATTGGCCGCAGTCTTGGCAAAACAAAGCGCGCCTTTGAGGAAGCCTCCCGCGAATTCCAAGATGAAATGAAGCGGCAGACCGCCGCCCTCGAGGAGGAACAACAGGCCAAGGCAGAGACTGAATCGCCTCGGGAAACCTCCCCTTAGGTGGCATGGCACTCCAGCCCTGTGTCATTGTTGGCCTTGGCAATCCAGGAATAGAGTACGCCACAACTCGCCATAATGTTGGTTTTCGTGTCCTCGATGCCCTTGCGGAGCGGTATAGGGTGCAGTTGACCCCGCAGCGGCGCTGCTTGGGAGAGGTAGCAGAGGTGCTGATTCATGGTCAAAAGGTGCGTCTCCTCAAGCCCACCACCTATATGAATCGCTCGGGGCAATCTCTCCAGGCCCTGTTGAATTTTTATAAGCTGCCCCTCGAACGAACTCTCGTGGTCTATGATGATGCCGATTTGCCCCTGGGGCGACTGCGCTTGCGCCTGAGTGGCTCAGCGGGGGGGCATAACGGGATTAAGTCTATCATTCAACACTGCCATTCCCAGCAGTTTCCTCGCCTGAAGGTGGGCATTGCCTTTGGCGATCGCCTGCAGCAGCAAAGGGGGCCCCGCAATGCTGTGCCCTTTGTTTTGGGACATTTTTCAGCCCCTGAACTGGCCATTTTACCCGCCGTGCTTGATCTGGCTGTGGATGCGATTGAGTTGAGTATTCAGTCTGGAGTTGAGGTGGCCATGAATCTCTACAACGGCAAAAGTATTCCCCTACCTCCCCTACCGCAATCCTGAACCCCCAACTGGAGGTCCGAGGCCGAAGCGGATCTCAAGTTAGATTAAAAACAGGTGTTTTCGGTGCAAAGTATGGACATTGGCGAAAGTGTGCGCATGGCGATCGCCACCCTCAAGGCCAATCGCCTCCGCAGTGGCCTAACGATGTTGGGCATTATCATTGGCAATGCAGCAGTGATTGCCATGGTCGGAGTGGGTCAGGGGGCACAGCGCTATGCCGCCAGCCAGTTTGAATCCTTGGGACCCAATACGCTTTTTATTGTGCCGGGAACACCCCAAGCCCGCAACCGCACCTTTAATGTGCCGCAAACCCTTGTGCTTGAAGATGCCAAGGCGATCGCCACCCAAGTGCCCACAGTTAAGGAAGTGGCACCGCAAATCCAAGTGCAACAACGGGTAACCTATCGCGGCCGCAACACGAATGTGCTGATCGTGGGTACCACCCCGACCTTTCCCGCGGTGCGCAGTTTTACCGTGGCCCAGGGGCGTTTTATCTCCAATGAGGATATGGAACGGCATCGCCGCGTCGTGATTTTAGGCTGGGATTTGGCGAAGAAGCTCTTTATCAACGACAATCCTGTGGGTCAGCAGGTGCGGATCAAGAATCTTTCCTTTGAGGTGATTGGCGTAATGGCTGAAAAGGGCGCCTTCCTGGGTAATAATCAGGATGAGGCGGCCTATATTCCCATTACGACGATGTCTTCCCGCATTGTCGGGCAGCGATCGCCCTATGGGATTTCCTTAACCTTTATCTCGGTGTCTGCCCGCGATGAGCAAAGCATTGATGCTGCTAAGTTTCAGATTACCAACCTACTGCGGCGGCGGCATCAAATTGTGGATGAGGATGATTTTACCATTCAAACTCAAAAGGAAGCCCTGCAAATTATCGGCAACATCAGCAATGCCCTGACGTTAATGTTGGCAGCGATCGCCGGCATTTCGCTGCTGGTGGGGGGCATTGGCATTATGAACATTATGCTGGTGTCCGTGACGGAGCGTACCCAAGAAATTGGCCTGCGCAAGGCCATTGGTGCAACTCAGCGGGATATACTGGCACAGTTTATGATTGAGGCGATGATCCTCTCGGCCCTCGGTGGCCTAATGGGTACTGGCCTCGGTGTGGGCGGTGTCATGCTGGTGGCGATGCTAACCCCCCTAGAGGCTGGCGTTGCCCCCGTTGCTGTGGCTCTGGCTGTCGGTGTTTCGGGCAGTATTGGCCTCTTCTTTGGGGTGGTTCCCGCTCAGCGGGCAGCGCGGCTGGATCCGATTGTTGCCCTGCGCAGTGTTTAGCAGTGTTTAAGAGTGCCCTTGGAAAATTGCAGATGGAAACGACAATCCTAGACTGGATAACTGGTGGTCTTGCGATCGCCATTGTCATTGGCGGTCTGTTGATGATGTTTACCAACCTCTGGACGCGGCGATGACCCTGCGGCAAGGCTTGACCTACCTGCTGTTGGGGGCGATCGCGATTGCTATGCTCCTCCCGTTGCTATGGCTCACCAGTACCGCCTTTAAGTCTGCCAATGAAGATATTTTTGCCTTTCCGCCCCGCTGGCTGCCCGCTGAACCTACATTGGCAAATTTTCTGACGGTTTGGCAAACGAATCCCTTTGGTCAGTACCTGTTCAACAGTACGCTGGTGGCGGTTTTAACGGTGGCCTGTAATCTGCTGACCTCGGCCTTGGCCGCCTATCCCTTGGCTCGGCTTTCCTTTCGCGGGCGAGAGGTGATTTTTACCGCCATTTTGGCCACGATCATGATTCCCTTTCAAATCATCATGATTCCCCTGTTTATTTTGGCGGTGCAGTTGGGGCTGCGGAATACCTATCTGGGAATGATGCTGCCCAGTTTGGCCTCTGCCTTTGGTATCTTTCTATTGCGGCAGGCTTTTATGGCAGTGCCCAAGGAACTAGAAGAGGCGGCTCGTCTCGATGGCTGCTCAGAATTGGGGCTGTGGTGGTTTGTGATGCTACCTGCCATTCGCCCTGCCCTCGTTACCCTTGGCATTTTTGTTTTTATTGGTGCTTGGAGTGATTTTCTCTGGCCGCTGTTGGTTTTGGATCAACCGGAACTTTATACGCTCCCCATTGGCGTGGTGACCTTGGCGGGGACCTTTTCCTTAGATTGGCGACTCATTGCCGCTGGCTCAGTGATTTCAATTGTGCCCGTGTTCATTGTGTTTGTTTTCTTACAGCGATATATTATTCCCTCACACACTGGTGCTGGCCTGAAGGGCTAACTTCTGAGGCCGCGATCGCGAATCCTCTGGCGGTGGCCATATTGGCGGAAGAAGGTTTGAATTTCCGCGGCTCGGCCAAGGGCAATCAGGGTATCCCCCGCCCCTAGGGGCAGGGTTAAGGGGGGATGGGTGACCAAAGTACCCTTTGGATGGCGAACAGCGACAATAATAAAACGCCCGCGGCCTTTCGCTTCCACATCGGCAATTGCCAGTCCCACCAGTGAGGACTCCAAGGGCAGGGTAAACTCCTCAATCTGGAGATCAAGCTGGCTGAGGAGCTCAATTAGGTGACTGCGCTCCTCTTTTTCCTCCAGAAAATCCAAAACTGTGGGGCGAGTAATGAGCTGCACCATGCGGTGGGCACTGATACTGGAGGGTAGGACCACGTGATCGGCGCCGGCAAAACGCAGTTTGGACTCCGTGGCGGGTAATTCACCGTAGGCCAAGATTTGCAATTTGGGATTCAGGCGACGGCCAATTAGCGTAATAAAGACATTGCTGGCATCATCGTCCAAAACCGCCACCAGAGTGCGAGCGCGATCTGCCCCCACGGCCAAGAGTTCATTTTCATCCATCAGATCGTCACCGCGATAAAAAGGGTGCCCTGACTGCTGGGCAAGCCGTAGTCGCGGCCGCTGGTTGTCAATCACAACAAAGGGAATTTGGGCAGCGGCCAAGTTCCTCGCTAAGGTGCGACCCAGAGAACCATAGCCGCAAATGATGACGTGCTCCTTGAGCTTAGCAAGATGCGAGGGGGGTGTCATTGGGGGTAGCGGGCCCGGGAGGTATATTTACGAATTAGCTTGGGGGCATCTTGGGCATGACCCAAAAGAATCAGTGTATCGCCAACTTCGACGACGGGATTGGCGCTGGCGGGAAACAATTGACCATCGCTTTTGCGTAAGCCAACAATGATAAATGCCCCTTGGCCGCGTACCTCCAGTCCCGTCAAGCGCGTACCCACATAGGGGTAATCGGGGGTAATCTCCAGTTCCTCGATGCGGGCATCAATATGGCTGAGCAGTTCATTGAGGGTCTCGAGATCGCCGGTTTGTTCGAGGAAATCAATGCGTGGCCGCCGGATCAGGTTCGTCATTTGACTGGCGCCAATTTTTGTCGGCAAGACGATGTGATCTGCCCCTGCCAGGCGTAGCTTCGATTCCGTGGTGGGTAAATTTGCCCGCGCTACAATCAGCAAACTCGGATTCATGGAGCGCGCCGTCAGCGTAACAAAGACATTGACCGTATCATTGGGCAGCACCGTGGCCAGGGCGATCGCCCGATCAATGCCCACCGCTTGTAGCGTTTCCTCCTCCACCGCACTTCCCAAATAGGCCAAATAGCCCAACTGGAGGGCTAAATCAATGCGCTGTTCATTGAGATCCAAAATCACAAAGGGGGTTTTTAATGCGGTTAACTCCTGAGCCATCATCTGACCAATGCGGCCAAAACCACAAATAATGACATGGCGCTTTAGTTTGTTGATGTCACGACTTGCCCGTTGAATATCGAGTAGGCGTTTAATCTCCCCTTCGGTAAACAGTTGCACCACTGCACCGATGGTATAGACAGTTGCAGCACTGCCGGCCACGATGATCATCATGTTGAAGAAGCGTTGCGCCGGCGTAATCAGCGGTCGCACTTCACTGTAGCCAATACCAAAGACGGTGATCACGTACATATAGAGGGCATCGAGCCAGTTCCAGCCAAAGCTGGTGTAGCCCGCCACCGCCACCAACATGATGAGAATAAAGAGGGTGATGCCAATAATAAAACGGTTGAGGGCAGGGGTCGCAGGTAACCGTCGCATGGCTTTAATACTTGCGCTCTTGGGGCGGAAACAGGGTAATGGTGACGGGCAGATAATCAATCCGAATGCCGTCGCTGTCATAGGTGGCTAGGGTATGGCGTAGGCAGTTGATATCATCCCGCTGGGGATAGTCCTCACGGAAGTGGGCACCACGACTTTCTTGGCGGCTAAGGGCACTACTGAGAATTACCTCAGCAACGATTAGTAGGTTGGCTAGTTCAAAGGCCGCAATCAGTTCCGTATTCCAATAGCGCTGGCGATCATCAAGACGAATCCGGCCATAGGCCGCCTTGAGCCGTTGCAATTCCCCTAAGCCCCGCTGCATTAACTCAGCCGTGCGAAAGACGCCACAGTATTGGGTCATACAATCCTGTACTTGCTGCCGCAGTTGGGCAATGCGCAGATCCCCTGCTTGATCAAAGAGGTGCTGAATCTGCTGCTCTGCTGCTTGCAGGTAGGGCTGGGGGTCAAATTGGGGGCGGGGCAGGCTTGGTAAATCCTTGGCGATCGCGGCACCGGTGCGGCGGCCATAGACCACACATTCTAAGAGAGAATTACTGCCCAAGCGATTGGCACCATGCACCGAGACACAGGCACATTCGCCAGCAGCATAGAATCCGGTCACCATCTCTGTGGCATTGGCCCGCACCTGACCATTGATATTGACCGGAATACCCCCCATGGAGTAGTGCACCGTCGGACGGACAGGAATCGGCTCTACCACTGCATCCACCCCCGCCAAGCGATGGGCTTCCTCCCAACAGAAGGGAATGCGATTCATGATTTTTTCGCGACCCAAGTGGCGGACATCGAGATAGACAAAAGGCCCACCCCTAGAGCCATCCCGGTGGATGCCCCGCCCTTCACGAATTTCGGTGGCGATCGCCCGCGAGGTAATATCGCGGGGAGCCAGTTCCATCCGACTGGGGGCATAGCGTGCCATAAAGCGTTCCCCCTCGGCATTGAGTAGATAAGCCCCTTCGCCGCGCACCGCCTCAGAAATCAAGACACCCGCTGGATACAACCCCGTCGGGTGAAATTGGACAAACTCCATATCCTCAAGGGGTAAGCCTGCCCGTGCCGTCATCCCTAAGCCGTCCCCAGTGGAAGCAAAATCATTAGATGTGGTATTAAAGACCCGACCATAGCCCCCTGTGGCAAAAAGAATGGCGGGTGCCCGCAGAATATCCAGTTGACCCGTTTCAATGTGGTAGGCAACGACCCCCTTGGCCTGCTGCTCCTCGAGAATCAGCCGCAGCACATACCACTCGCTCAAAAAAGTGACATTGTACTTTAGGAGATTGCAGTAGAGTTCGTGGAGAATGGCATGACCCGTTTTGTCGGCGGCATAGCAGGTGCGCCGGTAGGTGTGACCGCCAAAGGCGCGCTGGGCAATGCGGCCATCGGGCAAGCGAGAAAAGAGTACCCCCAAGTGCTCAAGGTCAATCACCACATCGGGCGCTTCTTGGGCAAGAATGGCGACGGCATCCTGATCCGCAAGAAAGTCTGACCCCTTGACCGTATCAAAGGCATGGCTTTCCCAAGAGTCTTCGGTATCCACATTTTTGAGGGTAGCTGCAATGCCCCCTTGGGCAGCAACGGAGTGGGAACGAATGGGATGGGTTTTGGCCACAAGGGCAATGGGGGTCTCGGGGGCCAGGCGGCAAATTTCCAAAGCAGCCCGACAGCCTGCTAGGCCACCACCGACAATCACAACGCCAAAGTCTTGCATCGTCCGTTTGTTCAGCATCTTTTCCTATACTAGTTTGGCGATTAGGAGAGTGACGGCGGCAGCAAAGATGAAGCCAAGATAAAAACAGTAGCAAAATGATCTTGCGAGCCTCACGCTGAATCGTTAGAGTGGCAGTACAGTTCTTTTTTCAGGGGGTGCACGCAGGCTGGTCTTCGCAACGACCGTTGAGGCACGGCGGTTTTGATGCGTTTGCCTGGGTTCTCTCTGTGAAAAGGCTGTAATTCTACTGGAGGCAGCCGTCCTTGAGTGCATTTTTTCTTCACTATGGGGGTTGTGGGGTGCGCCATTGGTGCGATCGCGATCGGGCAGCGGTCATGCACCTCATTGCCAATGTCCTCAGTGAGTTTGGCCTTTCTTGGCAACCTGAAGGTGCCGATGCCGATGTGGTTCACGTTGAAGATTACTACCACCAGCGGGGTGGCCAATTTTGGGTGGTGGAACAAGCTGCAGAAGTCGTTGGCACGATTGCTTTCTATCCTATTCAGCGGGGCGAAGCGGCTGTGGAAATTCGCAAAATGTACCTTCATCCGCGGGTGCGTGGCCAAGGCCTAGGGACATTTCTCCTGTACCATCTGGAGGCGGCAATTCAAGCGGCGGGCTACCGCAAAATCTGGATTGAAACCGCCTCAGTGATGACTGCGGCTGTGCACTTGTACGAGAAGGCGGGCTATCGGCCAGCCACGGGTGTGGAAACGCAGCGCTGCGATCGCGTCTATGTCAAGGACGTAGTGCTTCATGGTATGGCTTCGATGGCTTCTGCCCCCTGCTAGTCTTATTCTCCTGCTGGTTTCACCTGCCGCCTTTGGTCTCTGCCGCCAAGACTTGGCTGACGCTATTGCCCAGGAAATCCAAAACCCCCAATGGCAACGGGGACAGTGGGGCATTGTGGTGCGGGATTTGAGGAGTGGCGAGGTGCTCTACAACCACCAAGGGGAAAAGCTCTTTTTGGTGGCTTCGAATGTGAAGCTCACCACGGTAGCCGCCGCCCTTGACCACTGGGGAGCGAGTCATCGCTTTGTCACTACCCTGAGCGCGCGATCGCCCGACCGAACAACCCTGCGTCTTCAGGGCAGTTTTGATCCCAGTTTCAGCAGCCAAGCCCTGCAACAAATGGCCACTAGCCTTGCTCAGCAGGGGATTCGCCAGATTCAAGTCTTGGAACTTGGCGGCGTCACACCCGTGACGATTGCACCCACATGGGCAATCGAAGACCTCACGATGGGCAATGTAGCGGTCGTTACTCGCTTAAGTATCAATCAAAATGCCCTCAACCTAGAGGTGATACCGCAACAGTTGGGTCAACCCTTAGCACTACGGCAGCCGGAGACTAATTTTCGAGTGGTCAATGAGACCCGCACCGTGGCTCCCTCTGAGCCGGAATTTTTGGAAAGTGAGGTACGCGGCCAGCAGATCATTGTGCGCGGTCAACTCCATAGGGGCAGTGAGTCGGCACAAATGCGCATTCCCCTCACTGAGCCAATTCCCTATCTTCAGCAGCAGGTGCAGCGTGCCTTTGCCCAAGCAGGCATTCAGGTGCTGCAGATTCGCCCTGTGGCAACAGCAGAGCCGTTACCGGATTTATTGGTGCGCCATGCCTCGCCCCCCCTGGCCAAGTTGATCTTGGCAATTCTTCAAGAGAGTGACAATTTCTATGCAGAAATGCTCTTTACAGCTCTGGAGACTGCACAACCCGGTTATCGCCAACGTTACTTGGCGCAGATTGGGGTGCAAGGGGCGGTGTTAGTGGATGGTTCCGGACTGTCGCGGCAAAATTGGCTGACCCCCAATGGTTTAGTGACGCTGTTGCAAGAAATGGCGCGCCCAGATCATGCCTCGCTGTGGCGGCGATCGCTCCCCCGCGGGGGGCGATCCGGAACCCTGCGCCAGCGGCTGCGGGGTACGCCAGCTCAGGATCGCGTCTGGGCCAAAACAGGGACCCTGGCAGGGGTGGCTGCCCTAGCAGGCTATGTGGAACCCCTCGAGGATCGCCCCCTGGTCTTTAGCATGGTTATCAATCAAGCAGGGGAAACAACAGCACACCTGCGTGCGGGCTTGGATCGGATGGTGGTTCTGCTCGCACAATTGCGGGCCTGCGATCGCGCCTCAGAGGGTGCGGGCGATCGCTGGGTGCTAGGGCTCCACCGTCATTTGTGATCTAGGGAACTGCGTTATAGTGTTCTCAAAAAGGGGTGCCGAATCTTGGCGAGCAGTGCTCAGGCTGTCGGCAATCAGCGGGGTAGATTTTAGGAGGTATCCAATGCTAACGGAAACGTGTCCGCGGGACGTCCAAGTGGCGGAAATTGCACCGGGGGTTTTGGTTCTGCGATCGCGCACTTGGGATCGGCTGAAGTTTGAAGTAGAGTATGGCCGCCAACAGGGAACCACCTCCAATTCCTACCTCATTCAAGCCCCTCAACCCACGCTTCTCGATCCACCGGGGGAATCCTTTACCCAGATTTATTTACAAGAACTGCAGCAGCACATTGATTTGAGTCAACTGCGGTACCTGATTCTCAGTCATGTCAACTCCAATCGCCTTGCCACCGTCAAGGTCTTGCTCGAAAAAGCGCCCCAGATCACTATTGTCTGCTCTAAGGCCGGAGCAGTGACCTTGCGCTCTACTCTTGGTGAGCAGTTAAATCTCTGGATTCCGCGGGCGGAAACCCCCTTGGAGTTGGGGGGCGATCGCCAACTCATGTTTATTGCCGCTGCCACACCCCGCTGGCCCGATGGCCTAATCACCGTTGATCCTCAGAATCAAATTGTGTTCAGCGACAAGCTCTTTGGTGCCCACGTCTGTGGCGATAGCCTCTACGATGAGCAGTGGAAAAAACTGGATGAGGATCGGGCCTACTACTTTGAATGTTTGCATGCAGCCCAAACTCGCCAAGTGGAAAGCATTTTGGATCGCTTGGCAGAACTGACACCGCCGCCGCGCCTCTATGCCCCCGCCCACGGCCCGATTGTCAAGTTTAGCCGTAGCCGCCTCTTTCAGGACTATCGCGACTGGTGCCAAGCCCAAACGGCACAGGACAGTAAGGTAGCGCTTTTCTATGCCTCCGCCTATGGCAATACGGCAATTCTGGCCAATGCAATCGCCCAAGGGCTAACCGCCGCCGGCGTTCAAGTGGAGGCCGTTAACTGTGAAACCACTCCCCCAGCGGAAATGCAAGCCTTGATCCACAGTAGCGACGGCTTTATCATTGGCTCGCCCACCCTAGGAGGGCACATGCCGACCCAGGTGCAGACCGCCTTGGGGTTTATCTTGGCGGAGGGCAACCAAACCAAGCTGGCAGGCGTTTTTGGTTCCTACGGTTGGAGTGGTGAAGCCATTGATGACATTGAGCAAAAGCTCCTGGATGCCGGCTATACCCTTGGCTTTGAAACCCTGCGGGTAAAGTTTACCCCCACAGCTAGTGATCTTGAAAAATGTCAAATTGCCGCCAATGAATTTGCCCAAGCCCTGAAAAAACTGCGCAAGAACCGCACTGTCCGCCCTCCCAGTCTAGCGGAGGCACAAGTGGATCGCACCGAACAGGCTGTGAATCGAGTGGTAGGTTCCCTGTGTGTTCTGACCACCCTACCTGAAGGGTGTTTTCACCTTACCCAAGCGGCAGCTATTTTGGTGTCCTCGGTCTCTCAAGCTTCTTTTCATCCCCCCGGTATCACGGTGTCCTTGCCCCAGGAATGGGCAGAAAGCCTCTGCCTAGTGGGCGATCGCTTTGTTTTGAATATCCTCAAGGAAGGCAGTCCCCTAGTGCGTCAATTCCAGCAGGCCCAACGCCTGGGTGAGCAACAGTTAGCGACCCTTGGCCTCAAAAGCGCTGAGAGTGGTGCCCCCATTTTGCTCGATGCCCTTGCCTATCTGGAGTGCACCGTCGAGTCCCGCATGAACTGTGGCAATCACTGCCTTGTCTATGCCGTGGTTGAGGGCGGAGAATTGCTGCAAAGCAGTGGCCTAACGGCAGTTCAGCATCGCAAAACTGGCAGTTAGCACAAAGGGTCTAGAAGACATTTTCAGCGGTTAATTCAGCCCCTTGTTGCTGCGCTAGCGCCGCGGGATGGGTGAGCAGGTAAAGCATCGGCAAATCTTCTTCGCGAATATGGCGCACCACCAGAGCACCAATGGCCTCTATTGTTTCCGCTGTTAGGTTCTCAGGATGCGCATGCACCTCCTCAAGCACGCCCCTCAAATGTCGCAGCAAATTTTGGTGAGCGGCACGGTGGGAAAGATAGAGGGGATGGTTGGCAGTAGCCATCAGGGTCTCTTCGTGCTGAAAGTGGCGTTCCGTTTCCCTGGCGCACGCTAGTAACTGCGGCTTGACCTGGGAAAAGGTTGCCCCCTCGGCAATCGCCGAGCGTAGCTGCTGTAACATCTCCAAGAGTGCCTGATGCTCCTGATCGATTTTCGCCAAGCCAGAGACAAACGCCCCCTGCCATGCCAGCCCATCCATGAATGAACCCTCCAGACTGCAACGGGAAAAGGTATTTTGACCTATGGCCTTCAGCCTAGCAGTCCCCCATCGCAGTAGGTAGGCACTGTTACAAACCGTAGCGGACTAGCGCTTTTGGGCTAAGCAGGCTTAACCACTACCCAATACTTACTCATAAAATGGTGCTGCACCTCTTTGACCACCAGACCGGCCTTTTCTAAGCGGATGTTGAGATCATCCTCGATATAGCTGCGGTAAAAGGGCTCGTGGAAAAGGTTGGCAAAGTTTTCCATCATCGGACGCTGCTCTGGGGAATCCAAGGCTTGAATCGAGTCACAGATGACAAAGATGCCTCCCGGCTGGAGAACGCGGGCGCATTCATGGATCACCTGTTGGCGCACGGGGGCGGGCAGTTCATGGAAGAGAAACACACAGGTGATGGCACTAAAATAGCTATCCACGTAGGGTAGGCTTTCAGCATTGCCCTGAATCAGTTGCGGCAGCGCCCCCGCCTGGGTCGCGAGTAGGGCGTTGGCTTTACGCAGGTAGGCGGGGGACAAATCAAGGCCAAAGAGCACTGCCGCTGGGAAAGCGTAGCGCAGTTGTTTTAGGGTGCGACCGGTGCCACAAGCAACATCGAGAATGCGCAGGGGTGGCGTGGCAGGATGAGCACCAAAATGTTGGGCAATGGGGGCAATCACCCGCCGCCGCATTGCATCTGCTGTACCGCCAAAGAGCAGCTCCACTTGGACATCGTAGAGGTTGGCGGAGGTTTCACTGAGGTAGCCATCGGTTTGGTAGTGGAAGTTCTGCCGATAGTACGGCGGATAGTCCTCAAGGCGCACGTTTTTAGCAAACTCCTGAAATTGGCGCGATCGCGCCCGCTGCCACATCTGCGGCAAGTCTAGCAACAGCAGGGGATAAAAGCGGAGGAACTCTTCCCAGGGGGCATCAAAGAGCAGGGGAGCAGGATAGAAACCGGCGGCGGCGTCCTGCCAATCTTGCTGGAGTAGAGCTTCGTAGCGTTCCTTAAGCCAGGCTTGTAACTCGGGGCTGAGGGGTTGCGTCCGTTCTTCCGTGGGAAAGATCGTATTCAAAAGCCGCGCACTCAGGGTTTTGTGGGCGATCGCAAAAATGTTTTTACCCCATTGCAGGGCTTGATAGCTACTGTGAAGCGTCTCTTCCACAAAGGGCAACTGAGAGGCAAAGGGCGCAACCAACATAGCTCTTAACTAAACTTCATAATTTCCATTCCCCACTATATCGCAAACCCTAGGGGCAGTACCCCCGTTCGCGGTACCAAGTCACGGCCTCCCGCAGTGCCTCATCAATCGGCGTCTGGGGCAAACCCAATTCAGCCACAGCTTTGCGGGCATCGTAAAACATTTTTTGCTGTGCCATCCGCACCCCATCCACAGGAATCGCGGGGGGTTTGCCCAAAGCCCCCAGCACCACTTCATCCAACCAAGCCACCACTAGGGGAATGCCAATGGGAATTTCGCCAAGGGGGCCCGGCAGCCCAGTCATCGCGGCTAATCGTCCCAGAATGTCCGCCAGTGTTAGGTTTTGGTGACCGAGGATGTAGCGTTCACCCGTTTTGCCTTTTTCTAAAGCCAAAAGATGACCGATCGCCACGTCCCGCACATGGATCAGGTTCAACCCCGTGTTGACGTAAAAGGGCATCTGTCGCCGTAAAAAGCGCAGGATGATTTCACCAGTGGGGGTGGGCTTCGCATCCCAAGCACCAATGGGGGTACTAGGGTTGACAATGACAATCTCTTGGCCTTGGGAGATTGCCTGGTGAGCCACCTGCTCTGCCCAGTACTTGGAGCGCTTGTACTCGCTGATTAACTTGGCGGGGGGGCTTTGGTAGGCTTCGGTGGTGGGTTGGCCACTGGGATCAACACCAATGGCGGCGACGGAACTGGTGTAAACCGTGCGCTCAATACCAGCCTCACGGGCCGCGGCCAATACTCGACGGGTTCCTTCCACATTGACCGCGTATAGAAGGGAGCGATCGCGCCGCCACAGACTGTAATGGGCTGCAACATGGAAGAGCACTTGGCACCCCTGCATCAAGGTGACGAGGTCGCTAGTGCATAAATCCCCTTGCACCAGCTCCACATCCCATGCCTTGAGATGATCTGCCCGCTGCGGTTGTCGCACCAAGGCCCGGACGCGATACCCCCTTTCTGCAAGAACTTGCGCCACATGGGTACCGACAAAGCCACTGGCACCGGTGAGAAAGGCGGTGGTGCTCAATCTGCCGCTGCCTCCATGCTACCGGGGGGCAAGACCGCTGCTGTGACAATTGCATCATCCTCATCTAGCCGTTGCAGACGGACGCCCGTGGCCGATCGCGACTGTGAGGAAATGTCCATCACCTTTTGGCGAATGATGATGCCGCGACTGGTGACAATCATCAGTTCATCCTCAGCATTGACAATCCGCAGCGCCGCCAGTTGATCCTCATTACTTTTGGCTTTGAACTTGGTGGCGGTAATGCCCATGCCAGCGCGGTTTTGCAGCCGGAACTGTTGCACCGGTACCCGCTTGCCGTAGCCATTGGTGGTGATCACCAGTACCCAAGGGCCTTCACTGTGAGCGACTGTTTCCTCAGGATCGTCAATCTCGGCACTCTCATCCTCAGGGGTGGTGGCAAAACGGTTGGCGATCGCCGCCGGCAGAATATCCATCCCCACCAGCTCATCCCCCGGCCGCAGGCTCATGGATTTGACCCCCCGGGTGGCACGGCCAAGGGGGCGCAGTTGGTCGTGGCTGGCGCGAAAATGAATCGCCATGCCCTGGCGCGAGCCGATGATAATGGTGTCCTCTTCGCGGGTACGGCGCACCCACCGCAGTTGATCTCCCTCTTCAAGGGAAATGGCAATCAGGCCATTGGTGCGGATATTACTAAAGGCCGCCAGGGGTGTTTTCTTAATGAAGCCCTTACGGGTGAGCATCACGAGATACTCATCTTCACTAAACTCTTGGACAGCAATGACGGAGGTAATTTTTTCTTCGCGGGGAATGGGTAGCAGTTGGACAATCGGGGTGCCGCGGGCGTGGCGGGAGCCACTGGGAATTTGGTAGGCGGGCAAGGCATAGACTAAACCGCGATCGCTAAAGAAAAGAATGCGATCGTGATCATTACAGCTAAAGAAGTGCTCAACGGCATCATCCTCCTTAATCTCTGCCCCTTTGCGTCCCCGGCCATCGCGACTTTGGGCTTCAAAGGTATCCACCGGCATCCGTTTGATGTAGCCCTGCTGGGTAACGAGAATGACGGATTTATCGTTGGCAATTAAATCGGTGTCGCTAATTTCCCCATCCGCTTGCACAATTCGCGATCGCCGCGGCGTGGCAAACTTGGCCTTGAGTTCTGTGACTTCTTTTTCAATAATCTCCAGTACCCGCTGCCGATGGGCCAAAATATCCCGGTAATCGGCAATTTGCCGCTGCAGCTCCCCATGCTCCTGCTCAATTTTTTCCGCCTCTAGGGCGGTGAGGCGCCGCAGTTGCATCTGTAAAATGGCATCGGCTTGGGCCTCACTGAGGGCATAGGTTTGCATCAATTGCTGGCGAGCAAGCCCAGTGTCACTGGCGCTGCGAATGAGTTGAATCACGGCATCGAGATTGGCCAGGGCCACCAGCAATCCTTGGAGCAGGTGATCCCGTTCTTCGGCCTTGCGCAGGGCATAGCGGGTACGGCGGGCGATCGCCTCTTCGCGGAAACGAAGGAACACCTCTAAACTGCGCTTGAGGGTCAGCAGTTGTGGCTCGCCATTGACGATCGCCAGCATATTGGCGCCAAAATTGACCTGTAGCGGCGTTTGCTTGTAAAGATTGTTCAGCACCACGCGGGGGTAGGCATCCCGCTTGAGCTCAATCACCACCCGAATCCCATCGCGATCACTTTCGTCGCGCAGATCGGCAATGCCCTCAATTTTTTTCTCGTTGACCAACTCGGCAATTTTTTCCATCAGCGCTGCCTTGTTGGTTTGGTAGGGTAACTCCGTAATGATAATGGCCTCGCGGGGTTGGCGACCCGACGCTTCAAGGGTTTCAATCGTGGCCACGGCTCGCAGCGTAATCGAACCGCGACCGGTGGTGTAGGCCTCTTCAATCCCCCCTTGGCCGAGGATATGCCCCCCGGTGGGAAAATCAGGTCCCGGAATGTAGCGCATTAGCTCGCGATCGCTCATCTCAGGGTTATGGATTAAGGCCACCAGCCCATCCACCAGTTCTCCCAAGTTATGGGGCGGGATATTCGTGGCCATACCCACGGCAATGCCGGAGGTCCCATTGAGCAGCAGCTGGGGAATGCGTGCCGGTAAAACCAGGGGTTCCTGCTGTGAGCCATCAAAGTTATCCACAAAGTCAACGGTTTCCTGCTCAATGTCCTGCAACAGGGCTTCCGTGGCCAGGGCTTGCAGCCGACACTCGGTGTACCGCATCGCCGCCGGTGGATCGTTGTCAATGGAGCCAAAGTTGCCATGACCCTCAATGAGGGGGTGACGCATGGAGAAGTCCTGGGCCATCCGCACCAGGGCATCATAGACCGCCGAATCGCCGTGGGGGTGATATTTCCCTAGCACTTCCCCCACCACACGGGCACATTTGCGAAAGGGGCGATCGCTGGTCAGCCCCAACTCGTGCATTGCATAAAGAATACGGCGGTGTACGGGTTTGAGACCATCGCGGGCATCGGGAAGGGCACGCCCAACAATGACGCTCATGGCATATTCAAGGTAGGAGCGCGAAATTTCCTCCCGTAACTCAGTGGGAATGATCCGAGAAGAATCAGCAGCAAAGCTCATGGGTGGGTTCTACCAAGCAATTAATCTGGAAGCCTTGTTGTTCAGGTGGAAAATTTAATGATATCACGCTAGCCCGAAGCCAACCTCAACCCCTCTCTGCTGCGGCATTCTAGCGCTCAAGTCTGCCGCGGCGATCGCTGGTTTTGCTGTCCGGATGGCCAAACCTTAACAATCTCTTGCTTTGGCGTTTCTGGATCGAAAAGAAACCCCTATAATAGCGAAAGACCCTATACGTTGCTCCATTGCCAGCACTCTCTAATCCCTAACTGTCGCCTTGGCTCACCCTTTGGAGTCGCGGCGTTTTTCAGTCCCTAGAGTAGGTTGCTGTTGCCAAGACAACGTTTGAATCCCTCAGTTGATTGAACGCCTTCAGACCCATGCAACAGTCCACTTTTTCTTCCCCCGTGCATCAAGTTGGTTACCATGGACAGCCTTGGCTTGTGGCCGAGCGAGATGCCTGTGGTGTGGGTTTTGTTGCCCATCGCAAGGGGGTGGCCAGTCACCGCATCTTGACCCAAGCCCTTGAGGGATTGACCTGCCTTGAACACCGGGGGGGCTGTAGTGCCGATCGCGATTCTGGGGATGGCGCCGGCATCATGACGGCGATTCCGTGGGAATTGTTGCCGGAGTTTGGTATTCCGCGACAGCGGATTGGCGTGGCGATGATCTTTTTACCCCAAGGGGCGGCAACCGCCGCGGCCAAAGCCATTGTTGAAAAAGTTCTCAGTGAAAATGAGCTGCGCCTGTTGGGCTGGCGACCTGTGCCCGTGAACCCCAGTGTGCTGGGGGTGCAAGCAAAACAAAATCAGCCTCAGATTGAGCAGCTTTTTGTGGCTTCGAGCAAAGCCAGTGGCGATGAACTGGAGCGGCAACTCTATTTGACCCGCAAGCGCATTGAGCGCGCGATCGCCCAAACGAAAGCCGACTGGCAACGGGACTTTTATATTTGTTCCTTCTCGACCCGCACGATTGTCTATAAGGGCATGGTGCGATCGGTGGTGCTGGCCCAGTTTTACGACGATCTACGCAACCCGAAGTACATTACCCCCTTTGCTCTGTATCACCGTCGCTTTAGTACCAACACAATGCCCAAGTGGCCCTTGGCGCAACCAATGCGGATGCTGGGGCACAATGGCGAAATCAATACCCTCCTAGGCAATATTAACTGGATGCGGGCCCGCTCTGCTCAATTGCACCATCCCTACTGGGGAGATGCCTTTGCCGACCTGCTGCCCATTGTTAACGCCGAAAACAGCGACTCCGCGAACCTCGACAACGTCCTTGAACTGCTGGTGCAATCGGGACGACAGCCCTTGCAGGCAATGATGATGCTGGTTCCCGAGGCCTATCAAAATCAGCCCGATTTGGCGGATCACCCAGAGGTGGTGGACTTTTATGAATACTACAGCGGTCTTCAAGAGGCCTGGGATGGTCCTGCCTTGGTGGCCTTTTCCGATGGCAAAATTGTCGGCGCCACCCTTGATCGCAATGGCCTACGACCCGCCCGCTACACCCTCACCAGTGATGACCTAGTGATTGTGGCTTCGGAGGCAGGCACTATCCAAATTGATGAAGCAACGGTGATTGAAAAAGGCCGTCTAGGCCCCGGGCAGATGATTGCCGTGGACTTGGAGCACCAAGAACTGCTCACTAACTGGGAAATCAAACAACGGGTGGCGCAGCAGCAGCCCTACGGTGAATGGCTGAAAACCTATCGCCAAGAACTTGCTCCCCAACCCTACGGTGAAGCCCCCACTCTTGATCCGCAAACCTGCCTGCAACAGCAAATGGCCTTTGGCTTCAGCGCCGAAGATGTGGAAATGATCATTGAGGCCATGGCGAAGGACGGCAAGGAACCCACCTTCTGCATGGGGGACGACATTCCCTTGGCGGTGCTGTCTCAGCAACCCCACTTGCTCTACGACTACTTCAAACAGCGCTTTGCCCAAGTGACCAATCCCGCCATTGATCCGCTGCGGGAAAAACTGGTGATGTCACTGGTGACTCGCCTTGGTAAGCGAGGGAATCTACTTGTTGAGAGCCCAGAGGATGCTCGCCTGCTGCACCTCAATTCACCCCTGGTCAACGAGGCGGAGCTAGAGGAAATTCTCAAGGCCCCCTTTGGCGCCACTCGCCTTTCAACGCAATTGGCGATCGCCGAGGGGCCTGCGGCTCTCGAGGCTGCTGTGGATCGGCTCTGCCAACAGGCTACCGCCGCCGTGAAAGCAGGTGCCGAAATCCTGGTGCTCAGCGATCGCCACAGCCTTGCCGGTGAACTCCATCTTTTGGATGCAGACACCTCCTACATTCCGCCCCTATTGGCCGTCGGTGCAGTGCACCACCACTTGATTGCCCAGGGCATTCGCCGGCGGGTCTCCCTGGTGGTGGAAACTGCCCAATGCTGGAGTACCCATCACTTTGCCTGTCTGATTGGCTATGGGGCGGGGGCAGTGTGTCCCTACCTCACCTGGGAAACAATTCGCCAGTGGTGGCATAGCGATCGCACCCAAAGCTTGATGGCCAAGGGCAAACTACCACAACTGACACTGCAACAGGTGCAGGCCAACTATCGCAAAGCAGTCGAGGAAGGACTCCTGAAAATCCTCTCCAAGATGGGTATCTCCCTGATTGCTAGTTACCGCGGTGCCCAAATTTTTGAGGCCATTGGCATTGGCGATGACCTGCTCAACAAGGCCTTCGTTGGCACCACGTCGCGGGTGGGGGGGCTTACGTTCCAAGACTTGGCTCAAGAAACAATTGCCTTTCACCAAAAAGCCTTCCCTGAACTCACCGCCAAGAAACTGGAGAACTTTGGCTTTGTCCAATTCCGCCCGGGTGGCGAGTACCACATGAATAATCCGGAGATGGCCAAGGCCCTCCACAGGGCGGTGAGTAGCAATCGCTATGACCATTACGAGGTCTATCGCCGCCAACTCACCGGTCGGGTACCCACGGCCCTGCGGGATCTGCTTAGACTTCCAAAGCGATCGCCCCAGTATTCCCCTAGAGGAGGTTGAACCCGCCAGTGAAATTGTCAAACGCTTCTGTACGGGGGGGATGTCCTTGGGGGCCCTCTCGCGGGAAGCCCATGAGGTGCTAGCGATCGCCATGAACCGCCTCGGTGCCAAATCCAACTCCGGCGAGGGCGGTGAGGATCCCATTCGTTTTCAAGTGCTCACGGATGTGGATGCCGAGGGGCACTCTCCCCAATTTCCCCATCTGCGGGGCTTGCGCAATGGTGATACCGCTAGCTCAGCAATTAAACAGGTGGCCTCTGGCCGCTTTGGCGTCACCCCCGAGTATTTGATCAATGCCCAGCAAATTGAAATTAAGATTGCCCAGGGGGCAAAACCGGGGGAAGGGGGGCAACTGCCAGGCAGCAAAGTCAGCCCCTACATTGCCATGCTGCGGCGATCTAAGCCAGGGGTGTCTTTGATCTCACCGCCGCCCCACCACGACATTTACTCCATTGAGGATTTGGCGCAACTCATCTTTGATTTGCATCAGATTAACCCCCAAGCGCAAGTCTCTGTGAAGCTGGTGGCCGAAATTGGGATTGGTACGATTGCTGCTGGGGTAGCAAAGGCCAACGCCGATGTGATTCAAATTTCCGGTCACGATGGTGGCACTGGCGCGTCACCCCTAAGTTCGATTAAGCATGCCGGCAGTCCCTGGGAACTGGGGCTAACGGAGGTGCACCGCGTTCTCCTGGAAAATCAACTGCGCGATCGCGTGATTCTGCGGGTCGATGGTGGCCTCAAGTGTGGCTGGGATGTGGTCATGGGGGCACTCATGGGCGCCGAGGAATTTGGGTTTGGTTCGGTGGCCATGATTGCTGAGGGCTGTATCATGGCGCGGATTTGCCACACCAATAACTGCCCGGTGGGGGTGGCTACTCAAAAAGAGGAGCTGCGCAAGCGTTTCCCCGGCCTCCCTGAGCATGTGGTGAACTTCTTCCTCTTTATTGCTGAAGAGGTGCGCTCCATTCTGGCAAAGCTAGGCTATCGCACCCTCAATGAGATCATTGGCCGCGCCGATTTACTGGTGCCGCGGCAGGATGTCACCCTGACTAAGACTAGCCCCCTGAATTTGGCTTGCCTGACGAAACTGCCCGATACGCGGGGCGATCGCCGCTGGTTGCAGCACGAAACAGTGCACAGTAACGGCGCCGTTCTCGATGATGAAATTTTGGCACGCCCAGAGGTGCAAGCCGCCATTGAGAAGCAGCAAACCGTTGAACTGGAGCTGCCCATTGTCAACACCAATCGCACCGTGGGGGCACGCATTGCCGGTGTCATTGCCAAAAAGTACGGCAACACTGGTTTTGAAGGTCAAATTACCCTCAACTTCCGAGGCAGTGCTGGCCAGAGCTTTGGCGCCTTCAACTTGCCGGGGATGATTCTAAACCTCACCGGCGAGGCCAACGATTACGTGGGCAAGGGAATGCATGGGGGTGAAATCATTATCAAGCCCCCTGCCAATGCCCCTTACGCGGCTGCGGACAACGTCATTATTGGCAACACCTGCCTCTATGGCGCCACAGGTGGGTTCCTCTTTGCCAATGGCCGTGCTGGTGAGCGCTTTGCTGTTCGCAACTCCAAGGCCTATGCGGTTGTGGAGGGCACAGGGGATCACTGCTGTGAATACATGACCGGTGGGGTGGTTGTGGTCTTGGGTACCACGGGTCGCAATGTGGCTGCCGGTATGACGGGGGGCTTGGCCTACATTTTGGATGAAGCCGGTAACTTCCCCGCCAAGGTCAACCCTGAAATTGTCAAGCTGCAGCGGGTCACCTCCGCCATTGGCGCCGCTCAACTCAAGCAACTCATTATTGCCCACCACGAGCGCACAGGCAGTGCCAAGGCGGCCATGATTCTCGAGCGATGGGAGCAGTATCTGCCCCTCTTTTGGCAGGTGGTGCCGCCCTCGGAAGCCAATACCCCGGAGGTGGTGGGTGAGGCAGCACCCCAGACGGGTAGTAAAGTCCTGAGTCCCCTTTCCTAAAGACTTGCTCTTTTCTAGCTAGCCTAAAATAAAAAAAATATAGAGGGGGCGATCGCCATGCTCAGCAAGCTATCCTTTCGCCATAAGCTCTTGCTGGGAACGCTATTGCCCATTGTGGTCATCTACACCGGCCTCTTTCTCTACATTCGCTCGCAGGTCATCCGCCGCAGTACTGCTGACTATGAGGCGTGGCAGCAGGACTTAGTCTCACTCTATGCGCAGCAATTTAGCAATGCTCTACAGGAAATCACGGGGCTGGCAACCACCAGTGCCAATGCCTTAGAAGCGTTTCCCGCCGTCCGTGAGGAGGAGCTGTATTCATTTCTGCGTCGCAATCTCAAAATCAGCCGTTTAGCCTATGGGGCAGCAATCGCTTTCACCCCCTACAGCTTCTCCCCTCGTAAACGCTTGTTTGCCCCCTACGTCTACAGAGACAGACATCGCAACAGACTGGTACAAAAGGACACTGGGCGCATCTACGACTACACCCAGGTCAGATGGGACTGGTACAGTGAAGCTATCCGCACTGGCCAACCGCAATGGAGTGATCCCTACTTCGATGAAGGGGCAGGGAATGCCTGGATGGTGACCTATGCCGTTCCCTTTTACCGCCAGGGGCAAATTCGCGGTGTTGCTACGGTGGATGTGGCGCTGCCAACGCTGCAACAGGAAATCGATATCCAAGGGCTACAGCAGGCGCAGTTTTTTGTTTTGGATCGCAAGGGACGGATTATCTTCCACGGTGATCCTCAGCTCATTGGTCAGTCAATCTTCTACATAGCCAAGGAGTATAACCGCAGTGATCTAGCAGCTTTGGCTAAAGCGATGATCAGTGGCCACAGGGGCCATCTTTGGATGACCGATTGGGTCTCCCATGAGCGGCAATGGTTTTTTTACACCCCAATTCCTGACGTTGGTTGGAGCTTGGCCATCCGGGTGAGGGAAGAGGCGCTGCTGGATTTTATTCATCAAGAAACATGGGCAGGTCTGCTGATACTCGTCGTCTCCTTTGGTTTGATTAGTCTGGTGACCTTGGGTGTCACCGGCTATATGGTGCGTCCAATTCAGAGGTTGGCTGCCGCCGCTCACCAAATTGCCCTCGGCAATCTGGACATTGCCGAGGAGGTAGATACCCACAGCCAAGACGAGTTGGGGAACCTCGGTCGCACCTTTGTGGATATGGCGGCCCAACTCCAGGAGAGTTTTGATGAACTCCACCACTTTAATCAGCGACTTGAAGAAAAGGTAAAACAGCGTACTGCTGCCCTTGAGGCCGCCAACCAACAACTGAGTGAAAAAGAACGGGTGCTCCATGACCACAATGTTGCCCTTGTTCAGCTCAGTCAATCTCCCCATGTACAGCAGGGGCACTTTCGCATGGCTTTGCAGGAGATTATTCAGGTAACAGCAACAACACTGCGCGTCCAGCGGGCTTCGGCATGGGAACTCCAGGGCGATCGCCTTAAGTGTGTGGTGCAGTATGACCCTGCCGCCAATAACCATTCTCAACCCACGTACCTCACCCATTCCCCCTATCCGGAGTACCTAAAACTGCTGCGCACGGGTGAACCCCTCGTCGTCAATGACTTACTCACAGATCCGCGCACCCACGAACTGCGGGAGTATGCCAGAGTGCAACGGGTATATTCCCGCATTGATGCCCCGATCATCTTCAATGGCCAATTATTGGGGGTAATCTGTGTTGAGAGTATTGGTGAGCATCGAATTTGGCTGGTGGAGGAACGCAGTTTTGTCTCTAATGTCGCTGATATTGTGACCATCGCCCTGGCTGCCCATCAACGCCATCAGGCAGAGCGGGAGCTGCTCAAGGCTAAGGAAGCCGCAGAGGCGGCCAATAAAGCCAAAAGTATTTTCCTGGCCAATATGAGCCATGAACTGCGCACCCCCCTCAATGCCATTCTCGGCTTTAGTCAAATTTTGCTCAGCGATCGCACCCTTGCACCACAGCATCGCCAAACCCTTGAAAAGATTAATCGCAGTGGCGAACACCTGCTGGGCTTGATTAACGATGTCCTAGACATGGCCAAAATTGAGGCCGGACGCATGACACTTCAGAAAACCACCTTTGATCTGCGGCGGATGCTGCAAGATCTGGAAGAGATGCTGAAGGTGCGAGCTGAGGCCAAGGGGTTACGTCTGGTCTTTGATTTGCCTGCCAATCTGCCGGTGGCGGTGACTACCGATGAAATGAAGCTCCGCCAAGTGTTAGTGAACCTCTTGAGCAATGGCATTAAATTCACCAAGGAGGGGGGCGTCTCCCTCAAGGTTAGTTATAAAGCCCAAGATCCCCCTCGCCTCGCCTTTGAAGTCAGTGATACGGGTATTGGCATGACCCCACAGGAGTTGAAGATGCTTTTTCAGCCCTTTGTCCAAACCGATAGCAGTAAAAAAGTCAGCGAAGGTACCGGCCTGGGGTTGGCCATTAGCCGCCAGTTCGTGCAATTGATGGGGGGGGATATTCAGGTGCGTAGCACCAAGGGGAAAGGCAGCCAGTTCTACTTCGAGGTGCCAATTGACCTTGGAGATCCTCGATCGCTCCAGGAGGAAAAGGCACAAACTATTGTTGGCCTGCGATCGCCCACCTCAGAAGTGCGCATTCTGGTGGTGGATGATCTCCCTGAAAACCGCCAACTCCTTACTCAACTGCTAGAACCGGTCGGATTTTGTTGTCGCGAAGCCAGCAATGGTCAAGAGGCAGTGGAGATCTGGCGAGCATGGCAGCCCCATGCCATTCTCATGGATATTCGGATGCCCGTCATGGACGGTAAAACGGCCACGCGACAGATCAAGAAAGAAGTGGGCGATCGCCGGCGCCGCGGGGAAGTCGTCTGCCCCCCGAAAATTCTTGCAGTTACCGCCAGTAGCTTTGAGCGGGACAAACAGGAACTGCTGAATCTTGGTTGCGATGCCTATATTGCCAAGCCCTTCCGGCCGCAAACAATTTTTGACCAACTTGCTGCCCAGTTGCACCTAGAGTATGCCTACGCAGAGGCTCTACCTCCCCCGAGTGCCCCCCCTCCTCAGGTGCTTGATCCAGCCGCCTTAATGGTGATGCCTCGCCCTTGGATTGCTGAACTCCAAGCAGCCGCCAAAAAGCTCAATGCCAAGCGCATTCGCGAACTGATTGCTGAGATTCCACCCGAAGAAGCCGCCTTGATTGCCGGCCTGCAGCAACTGGTAAAAACGTTCCGTTTTGATAAGATTGTTGAGTTAACGCTGGTTTAATGTTCACACTGACGCAACTTTGCCCTACACCATTGGAAAATGCCCGTCAGTTGCACCTCTCATTAACCGCAGAGGAACGGTGTCGCAGTCGTCTCCATTGCCACAGTGATGAGGGGGAGTCACTGTATCTGAAGCTGCCCCGTGAAATCACCCTACAGCCGGGCGATCGCCTTCGGGACGAGGACGGCACGGTGGTAGTCACAGTTCACGCCAAACCCGAACCCACGCTAAAGGTGATGGCTACCACTCCCCTTGACCTTCTACAGGCCGCTTACCATCTCGGGAATCGTCACGTCCCCTTGGAAATTCACACCGATTATCTTCGCTTGGGCGCAGATTCCGTGTTGCAAACCATGCTTGAACAGCGGGGCTTGACGGTGATGTTTGAAGTCGCTCCCTTTTGTCCCGAACGCGGTGCCTACTATGCTCACTGATTCAGCGCTTTTAGCCTTGCTGCAGTGGGTGAGTCCGGCTCTACCGATTGGCGGCTTTAACTACTCCGAGGGCCTGGAGACTCTAATTGCCCAAGGCAAGATCACCTCAGCAGCAGCCGTACAGGACTGGCTAAGCTTTGAACTGGCCTTTGGCAGTGCCCACTTCGAAACAGCAGTCATGGTGCGGGTCTATCGAGCGATCGCCAAGGGCGATTTTGACGCCGTTCACCAGTGGAATGCGTGGCTCTCGGCTGCCCGCGAAAGTGCCGAACTGCGCGCCCAAAATTGGCAAATGGGAACAGCATTGATCAACCTTGTCGCTGCCCTCGATCGCCTACCCCCCGAACTTCAGACTGGCCAGCCCTACCCTTGGAATACCAGTGTTGCCTTTTGTATTGCCGCTGCCCTTGCAGACATTCCCTTAGAAACTGCACTTTTAGGCTATCTCCACAGTTGGGTCACCACCCTGATCAATGCAACAGTGAAACTGATTCCCCTTGGTCAGACAGCAGGTCAAGTACTCCTGCGCCAGCTTCAGCCGCAAATTCAGCAGACGGTACAGCAAAGCTTAAATGTGACTGACCATAACTTAGACGATGACTTAAACTTAGAAAGCTGTACTTTGGGCTTAGCCCTCGCCAGTATGCAGCACGAAACGCTCTACTGCCGCCTATTTCGGAGTTAATTGTCTAGCACATGATTTCCGTTTTGATAAGATTGTGGAACTCACCTTGGTCTGAGGAGCACTCCCCAACAAATGGTGGGCCCCTACAATGGGAAAATGAAGAAGCCGAGGCGCAGTTATAAAGCGCGACAAAATCACTAAAATTACTGAATTAGTAGTGCTGAGTCCCCCAATCCAGGAGCGTTACGGAAAATAGTAAAAGATTGGTAACCTGTATCAATCAGCAAATGTTCAAAGATGCCTTCTGCAACTAGCTCATCAATCACTTTCTTAACCGGTGAGTGATTATTTCCTGCAACATCGTACCAGCCATAGTAATCGTGGAGGATGAAATAGCCTCCCGGACGCAGATACCACGGTACATAATTAAACACATCCGCTTTACACCCTTCATAGCTGTGGTCTCCATCTATAAAGATCAGGTCAACTAATCCTTCTACAGTGACTTCATCCGAGCGGGCATTGATGAACTGCACATAGCTCTCCAATTGTGCTTCGCAGATCAAATCTTTGGCTTCTTGGGTAGGAAAGGGATCAATAGATAGTAACTGACGCCTTTTAGGGGCTTCAAACTCACCATAATCCACATCGGGGCGTTGTTTATGCTGCTGTGGTTCCTGCCAGCCGATATCAATAAACCGAAGGGCACTGGCCAAGCAGAGGGTGGAAAACCCCTTAAAGCGGCCAATTTCAATTATTCGCGTTGCCCGAATACTCACCGCCAAGGAAAATAGAGTCATCCCCAGACCTAACTCAGACCCCCCCGCCACAAGTGCCCGGCGCATCAGGCCAAAAAAATCGCCAAAATAGCCGTCCATTCTCTGTTGGTTCTGAGGTAATGGCTCCGTTATCATCCAATGTTCAGGACTAAAACTCATGGGGGCTTGTCTCCAGGTGGCCAGTTTCCTTACCTGTTAGTTTAGCCCTTTCCGGAACCCCCTCAGGACAATGCGTGTCTGCTGACCGTTAGCGGCAGATCTTGCGAAGGTTGAAGCACGGGGTTAGTTTGTGTATCTTGAAAACGGAAATTTGAAAAACAAGCTTCCCGTTTAGAGAAACCATAAAAAGTGGCACTGATTTCCGTTGAAACAGCCGTTGACCTTATTCAGCAACATTTGCCGGCTTGGGGCACAGAGATCATTTCCTTGACTGAGCCTTGGTACAGCAGACTGGCGGTAACGATTACCAGCGATCGCCCCTACCCGCCCATTGACCGCATCCTGGTGGATGGCATTGCCCTTAATTGGGCAGCCTATCAGTCTGGTCAGCGTGCTTTTCCGATTCTGGGGGTGGTTCCTGCGGGTAAAGCACCGCCAACCCTCACGGATACGCAAGCCTGTTTTGAAGTTATGACCGGTGCGGCCTTGCCCCAAGGCTGTGATCTGGTGATTCCCTATGAAGCGCTGGAGATTCGCGACGGTGTTGCCCATATCCTGCACTCGGAAGCCTGGTCACCCTATCAATTTGTCCACCGCTGTGGCAGTGATGCTGCTGCCGGTCAACCCGTTTTGGCCCGCGGTACCCCTTTGCACGGTCCAGCCTGGGGAATTCTTGCCTCTGTGGGACAGACGGAAGTTTGTGTTCAGCGCACCCCTCGTACCCAAATCATTGCTACAGGCAATGAACTGATTCCGCCCCACGACACACCCCAGCCCTACCAACTCCGACTCTCCAATACCTATGCTTTAATGGCTGCCCTCAAGCGCCAAGGCTATAGCCAAGTCAGCATCACCCATTTGCCCGATGATCCAGTGCAACTGGCAACTCACTATCGCCAAGCAAGTCAAGACTACGACCTTCTGATTTACTGCGGTGGCGTTTCCAAGGGCAAGTTTGACTATTTGCCACAACTCTGGCGCGATCAAGGCGTCCAGCAGTATATCCACGGTGTTGCCCAGCGTCCCGGAAAGCCCCTCTGGTTTGGCGTGGATCATCGCCAGCAAACGGCCATATTTGGTTTACCGGGGAACCCCGTCTCCAGTTTGGTCTGTTTGCACCGCTATCTATTGGACATTCCGCCCCTCTATGCCCGCTTGGCTGCTCCCTTCTACTTTGAGCAGCCCTTAACCTACTTTTTACCCGTTAAACTAGAAACTACAAAAACCGCTGAGCTCATTGCCCACCCTCGACCAATGCAAAATTCTGCTGATTTTTTGGCCTTGGCTGATAGCGATGGCTTTTTAGAACTGCCTGCCTCTCAAGGAACCTTTGCCGCTGGGGAATGCTATCGCTATTTTCCGTGGAGTTAGCAGCGATGGTTGTAACCGCCGCTATTCCTAGACAGCGCCTAGTAGATGCCCAAGGACGACAAATTCGCAAGTTGCGCCTCTCGGTTACGGATCGCTGTAATTTGCGGTGTACCTACTGCATGCCGCTAGATGCCGCCTTCATGCCCACCCAGACCTACCTAACCCCAGTTGAGTATGCCACGATTGTAGCTGAACTGGTGGAACTGGGGATTGAATCGGTGCGGCTGACGGGCGGCGAGCCCCTGTTGCGAGCAGAGTTTCCTGAGATTGTGGCGGCTTTGGCGGCGGTGGGAGTGCCGGAACTGAGCTTAACCACCAATGGCATTCGCCTTATCCCCTTTTTGCCCCTGCTGGATCGCTATGGTGTACGACGTTTAAATATTAGCCTTGATAGCTTAGACCCCCAGACCTTTGCAGCAATTAGCCATGGCCACCATTTGGAAACCGTGAAGGAGGCGATTGCTACGGCTGCTGACCAAGGGTTTCAAGTCAAGCTGAACATGGTTGTGATGGCGGGCGTCAATGATCACGAGTTGGTGCCAATGGTGGAGTACGCCAAAGCTTTAGGGGTTGAGGTGCGTTTTTTGGAACTGATGCGCATTGGCTATGCCTGCCACTTGGGGAGCGATCGCTTTGTTAGCGCTGCCACCATGCTTGAGCACCTGCGCCAGTACTACGATTTGCGTCCTGTTCCTCGTCCGCAAGATTCCACCTCGTTTAACTTTGAGACCGCCTGTGGGGCTCAGATTGGCTTCATTGCTTCGGAATCGCAACCCTTTTGTGGCCACTGCTCGCGCTGGCGATTGTCTGCAGATGGTGTCTTAAGGGCCTGTCTATTTAAGGAAGCGGGGATTTCCCTGCGGGGCTTGAGCAAAGCTGAACGCTATGCTGCCTATGGGCAAGTGCTAGGAATGAAACCCAGCCTGCGCAGCGCAGAAGTCCACCATGCCATGCACCAAATTGGAGGCTAAGAGAATGCTCTCCCACATCAATAGCAACCAGCAACCTCAGATGGTCGATATTAGCGAGAAATCGATAAGCGATCGCCGGGCGGTGGCAGAAGCCCTCATTGAATTGCCGCCGGTCTTTCAAGCCTATGTCCAAGAGGGAGATCTCTTTCTGAAAAAAGGGCCTGTGCTGCAAACGGCAATTATTGCCGGCACAATGGCGGTGAAACGTACCGCCGAAGCCATTCCCTTTTGCCACCCGCTGCCCATTACCAGTTGTCGCTTTGAAACCCACATTGAGTCCCTGGAAAGCGGTGTTCGGATTCGCCTGCGCTGTGAGGTCAAAACCCGCGATCGCACCGGTGTGGAAATGGAAAGTCTGCATGGAGTGACGATTGCAGCCCTAACAATTTATGACATGTGCAAAGCCCTCAGTCCCCAAATTGTGATGCGGGAGGTGCGCCTTCTGGCCAAAAGTGGTGGCAAGAAAACCCTAGGTCAATATCCCCTCTTTGGTCTTGTGCTCACCGGCGGCCAAAGTCAGCGCATGGGACAGGATAAAGCTCTTCTTGACTATTACGGCCAACCCCATGCCCAATACCTCTACAACTTGTTGGCACAATACTGTGAACAGGTCTTTCTTTCAGC
This sequence comes from Thermosynechococcus sp., assembly GCF_025999095.1. Lineage (NCBI taxonomy): Bacteria > Bacillati > Cyanobacteriota > Cyanophyceae > Acaryochloridales > Thermosynechococcaceae > Thermosynechococcus > Thermosynechococcus sp. Next base: position 1,238,355 of record NZ_AP024678.1, read on the forward strand.
CCGAACCAATCAATGGCAGGGAACGCCCCTTGCTGAGCTGCCCACTCTTCCAGACACTCTTCCCCAGATTGGGCCAATTGCCGGTATCTTAACTGCTTTGCGCGCCTATCCCGAAGTGAACTGGTTCGTAGTGGCCTGTGACTTACCCTATTTAACCACGGAAACCCTTGCTCCCCTAGTGCACCACTACCGCGAAGATGTGGTGGCCACTTGCTATCACCATCCCCAGGAGGGCTTCCCAGAGCCACTGTGTGCGATTTATACCCCCCAAGCTCTGCCAGTGTTTGAAGCTGCCTATGCAGCGGGGATCTACTGCCCTGTGAAAATTCTCCAGCGATCGCCCTGCCAGCGCCTCACCCCACCTCAGCCGACGATTACTGCCAATATCAACACCCCCGAAGAGTATCTTGAAGCGCTACACCATGTCCGACGCCCCTAAAACACCTAAAACAATTTACTTGCGCTACTTTGCCCAGCTGCGGGAGCAAAGCGAACGGGAACAGGAGGAGCGAGTGACCACTGCCCAAACCTATGGTGAGCTATACCAAGAACTAAAGACCCAGTATGGGTTTACCCTTGATCTGGCTCAGATTAAGGTTGCGGCTAATGATATGTTTGTGGCACTGGATCAACCCCTACGACCTGGAGATGAGGTCGTCTTTATTCCCCCCGTTGCTGGGGGTTAGCTAGCCGATGGTGATCAAACAGTTTTCTCTAACGAATACACCCCTAGAGCCAGCCCAGTTGTGGCAGCCCCTTGCTAGCCTGAGTGCCGGGGCCTTTGTTAGCTTTGAGGGCTGGGTCCGCAATCACAATCACGGCAAGATCGTCACTGCCCTAGAGTATGAGGTTTATCCCGCCTTGGCCCGCAAGGAAGGGGATCAGATTCTAGCAGAAGCCATTGAGCAATTTGATTTACTGGGGGCGATCGCCTGCCATCGCTATGGACGACTCACGCTTGGCGAGATTGCTGTCTGGGTAGGGGTAACGGCACCTCATCGCAAACAAGCCTTTGCTGGTGCAGCCTACATCATTGATGAAATCAAACACCGCCTGCCCATTTGGAAAAAGGAACACTATTTAGATGAGCCAGCGGTTTGGGTCTCTTGCCGTAACCATGGCCATTCCAGTCCTCTTTAAATCCTCTTTAACGGCAAAAGTCATTCCCATGGCAGCAGCAAATAAACATCGCAAAACATAAACAGTGAGGAAATCTCAGGTTATCCGGTCTGAAGGTTGACGTGCCACACAGAATTGAGAACTTCCCAAAGCTGTATCAGCGAATACCCTTTGCTATGTAGGAATCCCCTAGCATTGAGAGCGGCTAAACCATTGAGGCAGAGAGGGAATGTTGCGACTTGATCAGTTGCAATCCTTTTTGGCTATTGCTGAAACAGGAAGCTTTCAAGCGGCAGCGCGACAGTGTGGGGTGACACAGCCAACAATTAGTCGGCAAATTCAGGCCTTAGAACAATGTTTTGGAATTCAACTCTTGCACCGCTCGAACCCAGTCAAATTGACAGTGGCAGGAGATCTCTTTTTGCACCGTGCTCAGCGCATTTGCCAAGAGTGGCGAGCAGCCAATGCTGAACTCAAAGCCATGCAAAATGGCCAGCAGCAGGAACTCTGCATTGCTGCTATTCACTCCATTTGCCGCTACTTTTTACCCAGACTGTTACCAGCGTTTTGCCAAGCGTTTCCCAAAATGCAGTTGCGAGTAACAGCCCTGGGGAGCGATCGCGCCCTCAAGGTTCTCCAAGACGGACTCGTGGATTTAGCTATTGTCATGGGCGATCGCCACCTTTTAAAACAGTCTGAGTGGGTAGTTGAATTCCTCTACAGTGAGCCCGTGCAAGTGCTAATGGCTGCTGAACACCCCCTCGCGGTTAACGACACCTTGCCATGGCAACTATTGGCCACTTTTCCCCATGTAGTGTTCAAGGACGGCTATGGTATGCGCCGCTTAGTGAACGAAGAATTTAGCCGTCGAGGCTTGTCTTGGCAACCTGCCCTAGAACTCAACACGCCTGAGGCTTTTATTGCAGTGATTCGCGAAAGTGAAATGGTGGCTTTGCTACCGCGCTCAGCTCTCCAGGAGGCTCTCGAGGATCCCACCCTAGTGATTCGGGATTTGGCGGCACCCCCGCCGCCGCGGCAAGTGTTGGCCATTACCACCCGCGATCGCTTGACCTTACCCCCTGTTGCCCAATTGCTCAAATTGATCCGCCAGCAGGCTGCCCATGAGTCTTGTCTTTCGTGATTTACTAAAAAAAGTTGGCAGTGGCGCCCATACCCATAAAGACCTAACCCGCGCTGAGGCAGCCTTAGCTTTGCAACTGATGCTGGAGCAAGTGGCAACCCCTGCCCAAATTGGGGCGTTTCTCATTGCCCATCGGATTAAGCGACCTACCCCAGAAGAGATGGCGGGAATGCTCGACACATACAACAAGCTGGGTCCGAAGCTTCCTGCCGTTGAGACCAGTAGCCCGGTCATGATCCTGAGCCAGCCCTATGATGGTCGCGATCGCACCTTTCCCCTCAGCCCCTTGACAGCATTGGTTCTGGCCGCTGCTGGAGTACCGGTACTCCAACATGGGGGCGATCGTATGCCCACAAAGGAGGGAACTCCCCTGCTGACCCTATGGCGATGCCTAGGGGTGGACTGGTCGACACTTACCCTAGGGCAAGTTGCCCATTGCCTAGCGCAAACGAACTTAGGCTTTGTCTACCTGCCGCGACACTTTCCTGCTGCCCAAGGACTAGTGCCCTACCGTGAGCAAATTGGTAAACGCCCCCCGCTTGCCACACTGGAATTAATCTGGAATCCCTACCAAGGTCAAAGCCACCTCGTGGCAGGGTTTGTCCATCCACCCACTGAAACAATTATGCGCGATGCCCTCCACCTCCACGGCATTCAAGAATTTACCACTGTCAAAGGCCTTGAAGGCAGTTGTGATTTGCCCCGTGAACGGACCGCAATTATTGGCCTTGCTCGTAAGGGCGATACCCCTTGGCAGCGCTTGCATCTGCATCCCCAAGACTACAGGATGGCCGGCAGGAATGTCCCATGGCCAAAGGACACAACAACCGCTGCCCAGATGATGGCTGCTGTTTTAGAGGCAGAGGAGCAGCCCCTGACCACCTCTGTCCTCTGGAATAGTGGCTTTTACCTGTGGCAGGGGGGCAAAACCAATAGTCTGCATGAGGGAATAGCGCTAAGCAGTGAATTGCTCTGCAGTGGTGCTGTAGGTCAACAGTTGCATCGGTTGCAAACAACCTTGGAAAAATTCTCGGGATCCGCCAATTGACGGTGCTTGAACGACAACTCATCCAGCCTCATCCTTGGGTCCTGGCTTCCTCCTGTGCTCGGATAGTTTCCTAAAACAGTCTGACTGCAACTTTGCCAAGACCTCAGACCAGACCAAATTCCTGTAACGCTGGCCAAAAATTGCGATTTTCATGACCCGGCTGGCTGAGTTTAAGGAGAGCAAAGCGTTGCAGAGGCGTCAAGGCCGCCCACTTTTCTACTGTCAGGCTATGGTGGGGTACCTTCGTCAGTTGTTGTTGAATTATCTCCGGCAGTTTAGTGGTGATAGTCCAAGGGTAGGGCTGAGGCATTTCTAAGTCACTGGGCGGACTGCCATGATTTTGGGTCACCCAATCTCGCAGTTGCTGGCGATAGTTTGCCTGATCTTCAGGGGTATCGCAGGGGGTCACCACTAGCCATTGTCGCTGCTTGTGGGAGAGTTGAAGCCAGTGGAGCAACTTGAGCTTAACCCCACACACATCCAGTTTGTAGCGGACAATCATGGGTATGCAGCGCAATGAAGATGCAAATTCAGCTTCAAAATCAAAGAAGTAAGACATCGATAACCACAGCTCTCCACAAAGAATTAGATTCTATGACTGCTCAAGGGCAATTCCATTTTCCTGCACCAGGGAGATATGGGGCCTCTGCCGCAATTTTACGGGCAACACCTGCACAGCACAGGCTTTGAGTTCCGGCTGCTGCGAGACTGGACAGGCAATTGGGTGAGTAAGTTGGTTGACCTCGCCCCCCTCGGCAAAGAGAAAGCCCCAGTGCATGGGCACAAAAAGTGTCCCCGGCCGAATGGCTTCGGTTATGGTTACGGGTAGGCATACTTGACCGCGGCGCGATCGCACTTCTACCCAATCCCCCGCCTTGAGCTCTAAGGTTGCGGCATCTTCCGGGTGCATTTCCACAAAGGGATTGGGATGCATTTTTTGAATTTTGGGGATGCGACCGGTGCGGGTTTGGGTGTGCCAGTGGCCGTAAAGACGACCAGTGGTCAGGGTAAATCTATAGACTTTGTCGGTGGGTTCAGCGACGCCCTGACTGTGGGCAAGGCAAAAAACTGCCCGTTGATCGGCGGTGTGAAATCGCCGATCTGTATAGAGGCGCTTGGGCTTGCGAGCTTCTTCATCGCTCATCCCCACAGGACAGGGCCACTGCAGGGGCCCTAAGCGGGCGAGGCGCTCGTGGCTCAGACCCGATTGATCGCAGGGACGACCGGCAGTGAGTTGGACAAATTCAGCATAGACGTCAGCGGCAGTGGCAAAGGGAAAGAGGCTTTCGTACCCCAAGCGGCGACCCACCTCAGCAAAAATTTCCCAGTCGGGTCGAGCAAGACCGGGGGGCGAGCGAAAAGCGGGGGAAAGGGTGACGCGACGTTCGGAGTTGGTCATGACACCCGTTTTCTCGCTCCATTGAGCTGCCGGCAAAATCAGATGGGCATAGGCCGCCGTTTCAGTGGGAAAGTAGGCATCTTGATAGACAGTAAAGGGAGATTTGAGAAAGGCTGCCTTGGCGCGCTCTAAATGGGGAAAACTGACCGCAGGATTCGTGGCAGCAATCCACAATAAGCCAACCTCCCCTCGTTCTAAGCCTTCCACAATTTGCCATGCGGTGCGACCGGGGCGATCGCTGATTTGCCCCCGCGGTAGCCCCCAAAAGTCCTCCACCTCTTGGCGATGCTGGGGATTTGTGACTTGGCGATAGCCGGGCAGCAAATGGCTCAGGCCGCCGGCTTCGCGTCCCCCCATGGCGTTGGGTTGCCCGGTCAGCGAAAAGGGGCCACTCCCCGGGCGACCCATTTGCCCCGTCAGTAGGTGCAGGTTAATCAGACAGCGAGCTTTAGCCGTTCCTTCGGCCGATTGGTTAATGCCCATTGACCAAAGGGAAAGCACTGCTTGGGCGTGACCCCAATAGCGAGCCGCCTGCTCTAGATCGCTTTGAGCAATGCCACAGCGTTCTGCCACCCAGTGCGGCGGGTAGGTGGCCAGGAGCTTCACATAGTCGGCAAAACCTTGGGTACACTCCTCAATGAACTGGGCATCCACGTGTCCCCATTGCAGCAGCAGATGACCAATGCCGTGGAGCAGGTCAATATCTGTACCCGGGCGAATGGCCAGGTGGAGATCCGCCACTTCCGCTGTGGCGGTCCGCCGTGGATCGACCACAATCAGCTTGACGCCCGGATCTCGCTTGTGGTGATTGCGCAGGCGATTAAAGACGATGGGGTGGCACTCAGCGGTATTGGTGCCAATGAGAAAGGCACAGTCGGTGGCCTCCAAATCGTCGTAGCAGCAGGGGGGGCCATCGGCGCCAAGGCTGGCCGTGTAGGCCGACACCGCCGAGGACATGCATAGCCGCGAGTTGGCATCAAAGTTATTGGTTCCCAAACACCCCTTGATGAGCTTTTGGGCGACGTAGTAGTCCTCGGTTTGAAATTGCCCGGAACCGTACATGCAAATCGCATCCGCTCCTTGCTGGCGGCGCACCCATTCAATGCGTTCCACAAGGCAGCTCATGGCTTTGTCCCAAGAAATGATTGTAAAGGGTTGATCGAGGCGCTCCCGCCAGAGGGGATAAGCCAAGCGATCGCGATCAAGGGCTTCCATAATGGTCGCCCCCTTCACACAGACCATGCCCTGGGACGAGGGATGCTGGCGATCGCCCCGAATTTTGTAGGCTCCCTTGCCTTGGGGCACAGCCTCTAGGCCACAGCCCACGCCACAGTAGGGACACAGCGAGGACACCGGCGTCGCTGGGGTAGGCATACTTTACTTATTGCCCAAACCGGGTATACAGAAAGTCAAGCACCTGGTTACGCAGATCGTAGTACTGCGGGTTTTCGAGGAGTCGCGATCGCCGCCGCGGGCGTGGAAAGGGAACCTCGACAATCTCACCAATGTGGGCAGCAGGGCCATTGGTCATCATCACCACCCGATCCGCAAGGTAGAGTGCCTCATCAATATCGTGGGTAATCATGAGTACCGTCAGCCGGTGGCGGCGCCAAATTTTTAGGAGTTCATCCTGCAACTCTTCCTTGGTGATGGCATCGAGGGCACCAAAAGGCTCGTCGAGCAGCAGTACCTCCGGTCGAATCGCCAAGGCACGGGCGATCGCCACCCGCTGTTTCATCCCCCCCGACAGTTGGGCAGGGCGTTTGTGGGCCGCCGGCGTCAGGCCCACCAGTTCCAAGTACTCTTCGACAATTTGACGACGGTGTTGGCGTGTTTTCTGGGGATAGACCGACTTCACCGCCAGGTCAATGTTCTCGTAGGCCGTCAACCAAGGCAGCAGCGCATAATTTTGAAACACCATCATGCGATCCGGCCCCGGACGACGCACGGGCAGCCCATTGAGTGTAACTTCTCCTTGGGTGGGGGCTGTAAAACCAGCAACGATGTTCAAGAGTGTGGTTTTGCCACAGCCAGAATGGCCAATAAAACAGACAAACTCACCACTGCGCACCTCAAGGTGAATATCCTGCAGCACCACATGGGTGCCATTGGCGCTAGGGTAGGACTTGCTCACCCCCTCAATGCGCAGGTGTTGGGTCGCAGTCAGCTTTGGGTCAAGGTGATAGAGAGTTTCCATAGGTTCTCAGAGTCAAGGACAACAAAACTTAAACGGCAACAACCGCTTGGAGGTCAACGGTCTGAATATCGAGAGCACGGCGGATGGGTGTCGCTTCAATGTAGCTGAGAGGGTCGTTGGGATCAAAACACAGACCATCAAAGAGGGCGAAAGGGCGGCAATCCGGTTCATTGTCCAGAATCCTTAGGTCTCGCGCTGCCGCTCCAAAGAAATCTACCCGCCACACCTGTTCAACAATTTCCAGCCAGTTCTTCGGGAAGGGGGTGAGTTGCCAACGAGCTAACTGGGTGATGATCCACAGGGCTTCCAAGCGCCCAGGCAAGGGGGAGCGATCCACATAGAACTGGTGAAACCGGGGTTGAAAGGCAGTAGCCATGCCCTCCCCCCACTCCAAGGGCTGAACAAAACCCGTATAGGCATCCGCCGGTGTACAGCCCACATACTCTGGCCGACAAAGCAGTTGGGCAATTTCAGGGCGATGCTTGATTGTATCGCAATATTCACAGGCCTCTATCAATGCTTTGATCAGTGCTTGGTGTTGCTGCGGGTTGGCCTGCACCCAGTCGGGACGCAGACCCAAAACTTTTTCCGGGTGCCCCGGCCAAATATCCAAATCCGTAGCAACGATCAGTCCAATGCCCTCGCGCACTGCATGGGAGTTCCAGGGCTGACCGACACAAAAGCCACTGATGTGACCGGCCTTGAGGTGATAAACCATTTGCGGCGGGGGCACCACCAGCAATTCTACGTCTTGGTCAGGGTCAATGCCTGCAGCAGCCAGCCAGTACCGCAGCAGGAGGTTGTGCATTGAGGCGGCATGGACAACCCCAAAGCGGGGGCGATCGCCCGTGCGCTGAATATAGGCTCGCAAGTCCTCAGCAGTTTTTACTCCCTGGGCCCAGAGCTTTCGACTAAAGGTGATGGCATTGCCATTGCGACTCAAAACCAAAGAGGTCATCAGCGGTTGTGAAGGCTGACCGTTTAGCCCCAAGGTCATGGCTAAGGGCATTGCCGCCAACATTTGCCCCCCCGTCAAGCGACCCGTGATCACCCCCATCACCAAGTCTTGCCAGCTTTCTTCGCGGTGCAGTGTCACATGGTCAAGGTTGTACTTGGCAAAAAAGCCCATTTCCTTGGCGACAATGAGGGGGGCGCTGTCCATGAGGGGGATAAAGCCAAGGGTCAGTTCTCCAGGGGTAGTTGGCCCAATGGCCGGTACCGACCAGGAAGAACGGCGGCGTTTCTGCTGGTTGAGAAAGGCAATCATCTCATTGCGCAGGCCATAATAGCTGGGATGATTCAAAACATCATGGCGATTGCGGGGGCGGGCAAAAGGAATTTTCAGAATTTGGCCGATGCGGGCTTCAGGGCCATTGGTGAGCAGCACCACACGATCTGAGAGGAGCAATGCCTCATCCACATCATGGGTCACCATAATGCAAGTGGTTTCGCTGCTTTGGCACACCTGCATTAACTCATCCTGCAAGGAGCCTCGGGTCAAAGCATCAAGGGCACCAAAGGGCTCGTCTAGCAGCAACACCTCCGGTTGAATCGCCAAGGCACGGGCAATTGCCACCCGTTGCTTCATCCCCCCCGACAGTTGGGCAGGGAATTTCTCGCGAGCTTTACTGAGGTGCACCTGTTCTAGGGCTGCCTCTACCCGCTGTCGTTGCTCTGCCTTGCTCAAATGCCCCAACACCGCCGCCACTGCCAAGGCCACATTCTGGTACACTGTTTTCCAAGGCAGCAGTGAATAGTTTTGGAACACCACCATGCGATCCGGACCCGGTTCCGTCACCTGCCGCCCGGCCATCACCACACCCCCACTGGTGGCCCGCTGAAACCCAGCAATAATGTTTAGAAGTGTCGATTTGCCACAACCAGAGTGCCCCACCAAGGAGATAAATTCCCCCTTTTGTACCTCCAGTTGGATATTCTTAAGGGCAATGTAGCGATCGCCCCCGGGCAGTTCAAAGACCTGATCCACATGGTCAATTTCAAGAAACGGTAAGGACTTGGCCATAGGGTTAAAAACCTAATGCTTCGACAGTAGGGGGAAAAGGGGAGAGAATGAGTTAGAGGAGAGAGCTAGGAATGCGGCTCTTCACCGTGGCTAAGCAAGCGGCCCACAAAGGCCACTGAGCGATCCAGCACCAAGCCGACAATGCCGACATAAATCACAGCAACAATAATTTCACTAACCAGCGAACTGTTCCAGGCATCCCAAATAAAGAAGCCAATGCCGACACCGCCAATGAGCATCTCCGCTGCCACAATGGCCAACCAGGACAGCCCAATGCCAATCCGCAGCCCTGTAAAGACATAGGGCACTGTTGCCGGCACCAAAATATTCACGAAATAATCCTTGCCAGACAGCTGCAAAACCCGCGCCACGTTTTTGTAGTCCTTGGGAATCTGCTGCACACCGACAATTGTGTTAATGATAATTGGCCAAATGGCGGTAATGAAAATCACGAAAATTGCTGCTGGCTCATTGTCCCGCAAAGCCGCCAAGGAAATGGGCAACCAGGCAAGGGGCGGCACCGGACGCAACACCTGCAAAATCGGATCCACGGCATCGTAGAGCACCCGGCTAGAGCCGATCAACATTCCTAAGCCCACACCAATGATTGCCGCCAAGGAAAAGCCAATGGCCACCCGCCGCAGACTCGCGAGAATTTGCCACCCCAACCCTACATCCGTGCCGCTACTTTTATAGAAAGGATCAACAATGAGCTCCCAAGTTTCGGCAATGACCTTAAGGGGAGTAGGTAACCGCAGTAGCTCCGTCATACAGACAAACTGCCAAATGACTAAAAAACAAAGTACTCCCAAACTCCCCAGCACCACCTTGCGCAATACCGGTGACCGTTGCAGTTTTTTGATCCAGCGGTATTGCCGAGACTGACCTAAACCCACAGAACGAATTACCATGGCTATCTATCCTACTGCTGTAATCTAAACTTTCTTCAGACTCAAACTACTCAAATAGGCTTGGGGATTTTGGGGGTCAAAGGCGACCCCATTAAAAAAGGTTTCTACCCCCCGGGAAGTGGTGGTGGGAATTTCCGCCGCCGGTACCCCTATGGCCTTAGCGGCCTCCCGCCATAGGTCCTCACGGTTCACCTGCTCAATTAGGGCTTTGGTATCCGTCTGCGCCGGTAAATAGCCCCAGCGTATATCCTCCGTCAAGAACCACAAATCATGACTCTGGTAGGGATAGGAAGCATTGTCCCGCCAGTATTTTTGCATCAGGTTCTTATCCTCTAGGGTGCGACCATTGCCAAAATCAAACTTGCCGAGGGAGCGATCCAAAATGTCTTCCACGGGCACCTTAAACCACTCCCGCTTCGAGAGAATTTGTGCCATTTCCGGTTTGTTTGCATCCTGATCACACCACCGCTGAGCTTCCATAACCGCCATGAGGAGGGCTTTGGTAGCCTTTGGATGTTGATCGACCCAATCCGCGCGCAATGCAAAGGATTTTTCAGGGTGGTCTTTCCACAACTCCCCGGTGGTAACGGCCCCCCAACCCACCTTCTGATTGACGGTTTGCAAGGGCCACGGCTCACCGACACAAAACGCCTCCATCGTTCCTGTTTTGAGATTGGCCACCATTTGCGGCGGGGGGACCACAATTATAGACACGTCTTTTTCAGGATCAATGCCACCGGCAGCCAACCAGTAG